>JBJFHP010000097.1:0-3220 GCA_051893715.1 Oscillospiraceae bacterium | reverse complement strand
TTTTCTTTTTCCCCCCTTTCCCCGAAGGGTTCCTCCTCGCATTTTTGTGAAAACACAATAAACAAAAATTTTCAATTAAACAACAGAAAACACATCAATTACTACGCAATTGCCCCCAAAAACATTTTTCAACCTTTTACAAAAGGTCGCAAGGCAGCGCCTAGCAGCTCCTCCGCCCGACAGAGCGGGACTGTCACTTTTGCGATAAAAGACTAGTTTTTAAGGCTCTGGAGGGGCGCGGGGATACGTCCGCCGCGGCTTATGAACTTGCTTGCGGAGAACTTGCTTACGGGCATTATGGGGGCGCTTCCGAACAGACCGCCGAACTCGATCATGTCGCCCTCCTTCTTGCCGATCGCGGGAATAACGCGGACTGCGGTGGTCTTGCTGTTGACCATTCCGATGGCAGCCTCGTCGGCGATTATCGCGGAGATAGTGTCCGCGGAGGTGTCGCCGGGGATCGCAATCATGTCAAGACCAACGGAGCAAACCGCCGTCATTGCCTCCAGCTTTTCAAGCGAAAGCGAGCCGCAAACCGCCGCGTCGATCATGCCCGCGTCCTCGGAAACGGGGATAAATGCGCCCGAAAGACCGCCGACGTGCGAGGAAGCCATTACGCCGCCCTTTTTAACAGCGTCGTTGAGCATCGCAAGGCAGGCAGTGGTGCCGTGGCAGCCGCAGCTTTCAAGACCTATCTCCTCGAGGATATGCGCAACCGAGTCGCCGACTGCGGGCGTGGGCGCAAGGGAGAGGTCAACGATACCGAACGGAACGCCCAGCCGCTGCGAAGCCTCTGTGCCGACGAGCTGACCCATGCGGGTGATCTTGAACGCCGTCTTTTTGATAACGTCCGCGATCTCGCTGATGTTCGCATCGGGGTGCTTGCGGAGCGCGGCGCGTACAACGCCCGGTCCCGAAACGCCGACGTTAATTTCGGTGTCATATTCGCCCACGCCGTGGAATGCGCCCGCCATGAACGGGTTGTCCTCAACGGCGTTGCAGAATACTACAATCTTTGCCGCGCCGAAGTAGCTGTTGTCCTTGGTTGCGTTCGCCGCGTCAAGGATTATCTTGCCCATCATTGCAACGGCGTCCATGTTGATACCCGCGCGGGTGGAGCCGATGTTGACGGAGGAACATACGTTGCTTGTCACTGCAAGAGCCTCGGGTATGGACTCGATAAGCTCCCTGTCGCCTGCGGAAAAGCCCTTGTGAACGAGCGCGGAGTAGCCGCCGATGTAGTTGACGCCCGTGCCGTCGGCAGCGCGCTGAAGCGCCTTTGCGAACTTAACGGGGCTGCCCTTGCACGCCGCGGATACCATGGCGATAGGGGTGACGGAAATGCGCTTGTTTACGATCGGGATACCGTACTGCTTTTCGATATCCTCGCCTGTTCTGACAAGATTTTCCGCCTTGCGCATTATCTTGTCGTAAACCTTGTCGCAAGCCTTGTCTATGTCGCTGTCGATACAGTCGAGCAGAGAGATACCCATGGTTATCGTTCGGATATCAAGGTTCTCCTCCTGTATCATCTTTATCGTTTCTAAAATATCGCCTGAATTAAGCATCTGTCGGTGTTCTCCTTATCATATTGTGTGCATTGCGTTGAAAATATCCTCGTGCATAACGTGTATCTGAAGCCCCATTTCGGTACCCGCCGACTTGAGCTTTTCGGCAAAATCAACGTAATCTATGGTAAGACCCGATATCTCGATAAGCATGGTCATCGCGAACAGATCCTGCATGATGGTCTGCGTAACGTCCATGACATTAGCCTTGTACTCCGCACAAATTCCGCTCACCTTTGCTAAGATACCTACCGTATCCTTACCGATAACAGCAACTACTGCTCTCATATTTTTCCTCCTGTTCTGCGGTCAAAATGTATAAAATTCTGTGCCGCAACCGTTGTTTTTTTATATTTTCTACTCTATTATACTAAAAAATTTTGAAAATGTAAATGTATTCATAGACAAAATTAAAAATTTGTGATAAAATAATAAAAAAAGTATCGCGCGGGAGAATTTTATGTGTATTTTTTCGCACGACCGAAATTGCGGGCATAGCTTTGCCCCGGGATAAAATATGTGAACAGAGGAACAAAAGCTTGGAAAAGGAAATTTACGGCAGCGTGCCTGTCGATTGTCATAACCATTCGACACTTTCGCACGACGGCTGCGACGAGCCGATGAGAATGGCGGAGCGAGCCTTCGGGCTGGGGATAAAGCATTTTGCGCTGACCGACCATATTGAAACAGAAAAGTTTGACAAATGGGATTTCGCGGGGGCAGTCGCGCGCTCGCACGGCGTTTTCCTTGAAATTAAGGAGCGCTTCGCGGGGAAAATGAACGTCTACTACGGCGCGGAGCTCGGGCAGGCGCTGTACGACCTGCCGCTGGCGGAGAAAATACTTGCGGAGCATGACTACGATTTCGTTCTGGGGTCATCTCACCGCACGCCGAGCTACCCCGCGCTCAACAAGGTGCCCGACACCGACGCGGACAGAAAGCGCTGCCTTGACGAATACTTCGAGTCGGAGCTTGCCATTGCCGAGTGGGGGAAATTCTGCTCGCTGGCGCACCTTACGTTCCCGCTGAGGTTCCTCACGGTGGACATAAGCAGCGGTACTCCCGTCCCGAACGGAGAAAAGCCGTTCCGCGAGGTCGACATGACCGCCTATGACAAAATAATCGACAAGATACTTGAAACCATAATAAGAAAGGATATTGCCCTTGAGGTCAATTCCTCGGGGATACGCAAGGGGCTGGGCGTTCCCATGCCCGACGCGGAGTATCTGCGCCGCTACCGCGAAAAGGGCGGCAGGCTCGTGACGGTCGGCAGCGACGCGCACAGGGTCGCCGACGTCGGCGCGGATATACCGCAGTGTCTTTCGATGATAAGGCAAACAGGCTTTTCGGAGATATGCGTTTTCAGCAGAAAAGAACCGATATTCATACCTATCTGACAGGAGGAAATATTATGAACAAGAAGTTACTCGCATTATTGAAGCAGAACGCGCGGCTCACCAATGCGGAGCTTTCCGCAATGCTCGGGATAACGGAGCAGGAGGTCGCGGCAGGAATAAAGCAGCTTGAGGACGAGGGAATAATCATCGGTTATTCCGCGATAGTAAACGAGGAAAAGGCGGACGACAACGCCGTCACCGCGATAATCGAGCTGAAAGTCACCCCGTTCAAGGACAGGGGCTTCGACGACCTCG
>JBJFHP010000096.1:0-13433 GCA_051893715.1 Oscillospiraceae bacterium | reverse complement strand
TCTCCGTATGAAGCATGAAGCTCTTGTAGACGCGATAACAATGCTTGACGACGACATTATCGCCGAAGCGAATGAGCCTTTCCGCAGGCGGCGTCCGCTGCCGATCATCGGAGCCTGCACCGCTGCGGCAGCCTGCGCGGCGGCAGGGATAATTATCTTCCTCTCGGGCAGGAACGGGACGGATATTCTTGTAATGGGCGCAGATCCTTCCGAAAAGGCTGTCACAATAAGCAGCCCTGCTGCTGCGGCAGTGACAGCGGCAGCGGTCGATGTGAGAGCTTATGCGATGGACGCCACCGATATTTCCGTGGAAATAACCTCCGCGGGAACGACCGTCGTTGATGTTTCGGGGGGAGAATTGCTTGTTGTCGAAGATGACAAGACCCTGCCTGCGGAGCTTCCGCTTGAAATAAGCGGAGAGGCGTCGCTTATATGGAGCGTTCCGCTGTGGGACGCAGGCGCGGAGTTTGAACTCACTGCGCGCAGCGGCGGAAACAGCCGCGTGCTGCTGCTTTCGTTCGACGACAGCACGCAGGAATGGATAGTCAGCGAAGAAAAGCCCCGACAGTGACCAACGACCAAATCAACAATGACAATGGAGGAATAACAATGAAAAAGTTTACAGCAATAATACTTGCGGCAATGATGGTGCTTTCACTCACCGCGTGCAGCGGCGCGACAAGCAGCGAAAGCGTTTCCGACGCGACCGACAGCAGCGTATCTTCCACAGATAACACCTCGTCCGAGGGCGCGGGCTCGTCTGACCCCGAAACAAGCGCTCCCGAAACATCTGCGCCCGACACGTCCGATGTGAATACGAGCGAGCCCGAAACGGAAACTCCCGAAACAGCCGATAACGAAACCTCGACCCCCGAAACTTCTGCCCCCGAAACAACTACCCCCGCAACCACCACGACAGCGACAACTGCGGAAACCACCAAGCCCGCTACCACGACTTCCGAAACAACCAAGCCCGCAACCACGACCGAAACAACCAAGCCCGCGACCACCACGACAGCTGCAACCACCACGACAGCGACCACTGCCGAAACCACCTCAAAGCCCGAGGAATCCGAGCCCGAGGTTATCGACGACGATGAAATAAAGGACCCCGTTGAGCTGCTCAACAATACATACGCGCTTTTCGGCGATGACGAGAGGTTCGCGGCAACGGGCGGCGATTTCAGCACGGGCGAGCTTATTGAGGGCGCGGGTTCGTTCAGCCTTGAAGAGCCCGATCTTATCGACAATGTTGCAGGCTTCCCCGCAGCGCAGGCAGGCTGCATTGACAGCGCGGCAACACTTATGCACATGATGAATCAGAACACATTCACCGCAGGCGCATACCACGTTGTTGACGGCACGGACACGGCGGCGCTCAGCGAGGAGATAAGAGCCAACATTCAGAACCGTATGTGGTGCTGCGGTTTCCCCGATAAGCTGATAGTCGCTGAAGTCGGCGAGTACATTATAAGCGCATACGGCAAGAACGCGCAGATAGACGCGTTTGCCGCTCACCTTGCCGAAGCGTATCCCTCCGCCGAAATATTAGTTGACGAGCCTATCTTATAATGAAGAATTACAGAATTATCGCTGCCCTTATGTCGGCAGTCATGCTCTGCGGCTGCGCTGCACAGCCCGTTAACACATCATCCGAAAGCAATGTATCCGAAAGTTCCGCAGCACAGCCTACGGCGGAAAATACCGCCGAAACTACCCTGCCCGAAAACGGGGAAAGCTCGGAATATGTCCCGGGCGAGCGTGATGAAAACGGGGTATATGTCGCTGACGGATATGCGGCAAAGCTGAATTATCCCCTTGATGAAAAGTCCGTTACATACGCGGCGTCGCGCTTTGAGCTTGTTTATGAGGAGTATCTGAAGGACAGCGGGAGCAGCGTATATGTCAGCGTTGTCCCCGATAAGAATTACTTCCTTGCGGAGAAAAACGGCTTCCCCTCGCTTGATTACTCCGCATTGACGGGGACGCTTACCGAGAATATGCCGTTTGCGGAATACATCGACATTTTTCCCATGCTTGAGCTCTCCGATTATTACCGCACCGACACGCACTGGAAGCAGGAAAACATAACGGATATCGCCGCGCATATCGCCTCCGCAATGGGTGTTACGCTTTCGGCGGAATACACGCCGAACGAGCTTGACGAGCCGTTTTACGGAGTGCATTGCAGGCAGGCGGATATCTCCGTCGAGCCCGATAAGCTTGTGTATCTTGAAAGCGGATTTATGTCCGACTGCACCGTTTTCGACGCAGAAACGGACTCCTATATCGATGTGTACAACATGGAGCTCGCGGCGGGCAACGACCCGTATGAGATATTCCTTTCGGGGGCAAAGTCGCTGCTTACCATTGAAAACCCGAACGCTTCCACCGAAAAAGAACTGATTATATTCCGCGATTCCTTCGGAAGCAGTATTGCGCCGCTTTTCGCGGAGGGATATTCGAAGGTGACGCTGGTCGATATACGCTATCTGTCGCCGAAGCTGCTCGGAATGTTCGTTGATTTCCACGGGCAGGACGTGCTTTTCCTTTACAGCACACTTGTGCTGAATAACAGCGTTACGATAAAGTAAACGTGTGCGCCGCCACGATACTGCATAACCTGCATAACAAATAAGCCTGACATGAAAACTGTCAGGCTCTTTTGTTATTGTTTTTCGTCCTCAAGGATTATCGGAGCGGTGCCGTCCGCTATCATATCCAGCATATGTGGAACTATTTCGGGGTCAAGCTGCGTCCCTGCAACGCGTTTCAGCTCCTCAACGATGAAATCGGAGGAGAGCGAATTGCGGTAGCAGCGCTTGCTTGACATTGCGTCGTAGGTATCCGCAACGCCGATTATTCGCGCCACAAGCGGAATATCCTCCCCCGAAAGCCCCTCGCAGTAGCCTTTTCCGTCGATACGCTCGTGATGATATCTTGCGCCGTCGGCAATGCCCTCGATCGCGGTGTAATCCTTGAGTATCTCGGCGCCGATCGCGGGGTGCTGCTGAATTACCGCGCGCTCCTCATCGGTCAGCTTTCCTGGCTTGTTGAGAATGCTGTCGGGAATACCTATCTTTCCTATGTCGTGCAGCATTGCGATGTAGTAAATGCGCTCCTGATCTTCCTTGCTCATGTTCATTCGCTTTGACAGCTCCTGCGAGTATTTCGCAACGCGCAGCGAATGACCGTTGGTGTATTTGTCCTTTGCGTCGATAGTACCCGCGAATGTCTTGAGCGACTGGTCTATGATCGCCTGATAGGTTTTCTGGCGCTTTTTCATGACCCTTATCCTTGCATAAAGGATAAGCGTGGTTATTCCCACCGCGATACCCAGACCGCCGATAACTACAAGCGCAACGAAGCCCGGTTTTTCGGTGAACGCCCTTTCCTTGTTTATCGGAATGGAATAAACGGCGCACTGCTCGGGGTCGTCGGTGAGGAATATCCTCATAACGAAGGAGTATTCGCCGCCGGGGATGTTGGTGTAGCTTATGCTCGTGCTTTTTGTGCCGTCGATAACGGTTTCCTCCGCGTCAAAGCCGTCGAGCTTGTAGGCGATGGAAAGCCGCGTTGTGTTTGTGTAGGACAATGCGGCGAAATCTATCGTCAGACGGTGAGCGCTCTTTTTGAGGTCAAGCGAGGTCGGGTGGTCGTATACAACTCCGTCGACGGTAATGCTGTTTACTGCGCCCTTGGGGAGAATGTTCTCGGGCGGGCTGAAGCCGAAAATGCTCACGCCGCTGCTTGTCGCAAGATAAAGCCTGCCGTCGGGCGAGAGCCAGTGCCATGTGTTGGCGTAAAGCGAGCCCGAAAGCCCGTGCTCAAAGCCGTAACATATTGCGGGCGCGCCGCAGTCGGTGATAACACCCTCGCGGGATATGGCAAGTATACCGCTGTTCTGAAGCAGATAAAGCTTGTCCCCGATAATGTACATATCGAAAATATTGCCCGAGGTTTTGTTGAGATTTACGAGCTTGCGGAAGCTTCTGCCGTCGTAATAGAACAGTCCGCTGCTCGTGCTTACAAAGTAGCAGTCGGGCTCGGAGTCGGCGGTAATGCGCAGTATTATGCCGTTGTCAAGTCCCTCGGAATAGCTGTGCACCGTGATGTTGTCGCCGTCGATCTCATAAATTCCGCCGCCGTCGCTGCCCGCAAGGAGCGTGCCGCTGCTCGTTTCGGTCATGCAGAGTATGGCGGGGTAGGTGAAATCCGTGTAGCTTTTGATTTTTCCCGACGGAGAAATTATGCTCAGCCCGTTCTGCATACCGACTGCTACAGAGCCGTCCGACATTTCAAAGAGCGTTCTCGCGCTTTTGTCGGCAATGCCGTCCTCCTGCGAGAAGCAGGTGATATCCCATGTTCTGGGGTCGCACCTGATAACGGGCGTGTCCGAATAGGACGCAAGCCATATGTAGCCGTTTTTGTCGGCGATAATGTGCCGTATACGGCGCCCGTCAAGCAGTTCGGTGAGCTCGTTTGTTATCTGATCCCAGCTGCTGTCGCAAATTATCAGACCACTGTCTGTGCCCATGAAAAAATAGCCGTTCTGACCGACAATGGTGTTAAGGGATCTTCCCGACAAGCCCGCATGGCTGTTCGGGGTGGAATAGCAGCCCTCTGTGAATTTCACAACGCCGTATGTTGACGAGGCAAGCCATATATTGCCCTCGTAGTCAATGCAGGAGCCCTCCACGGAGGAAGCGCCCTCGTCCTCGCCGAACTCAATGAAGCTGCCACTGCGGAAAATACCGAAGCCGCGCAGACCGTTCACCGCCACGCCGTCCTCAAGGGTTTCAAGGCTGTCGTGGATACAGACGTTACCCGTCTTGTGCAGCGTGATATCAAGTCCCTTTTCGTTCAGTTCCTCGCTCTTAAATGCTATTTCGGCAAGGACATCGCTGTCGGAGCCGCACCATACCTTTCCGTCCTCTCCGGTGGCAAGGCTGTATATATTGCCGCCGTCGGGAAAAACGGTGCCGCTTTCAAGATGACCGATCGTTGTTCCGTCGGGATCGATTATGCAGCAGCCCGAGTTTGTGCAGCACCATATGCGCCCGTACTTGTCGACAGCGGTCGAATAAACGGTCTGACCCGAAAGCTCGGGAGTGTCATAGACGGACATAACGCCGTCAGATATCCTCGCTAGACCCGACGAGCCCGAAGCGTAGATATCGCCGTTTTCTGCCTCGGAAAAGCTTCTTATCGTCGAAAAGCTGTCCTCGGGCTGACCCTCGGGACCGGAAAATCTGTTGTTTTCCATGTAGAAAACGCCCATGTCGTTAGAGCCGACCCACAGCCTTCCCGTCGAATCCACAAACAGCGAGCGCACGGTTGCTGTCGCAATAGCGCCCTCCTCGCTGAAATTGCGGAAAACCGAGCCGTCATAACGGATAAGCCCCGCATAGCTGCCTATCCATATGTAGCCGTCGGGTGTCTGCACGACGTCGTTCGCTTCTCCCGTCGGAAGTCCGCTGCGGTCGTTGTAAACGGCGGCGACATATGAGCGGGTGTTTTCCGCGAAGGCAGGAACATCCGCTGTCAGCATTACACCTATTAAAATGATCACAGAAAGCAGTTTTTTCATATTTTTCTCCATTTCGGACAAAGTTATTGCCTTATTATCCATTATATACTAAAATACTTATACAGTCAATAGTATCCTTTAAATTTCGGGCAGATAATTATGTCTTGACATTAACTGCGGTTTGTTTTTGCATAAGGCGGTGGGTTATCGGGCTGCCGCCGCTCTGTTTTTGTGCCCGAAAATACATATACGGGGCAGTTTTTGTTGTTGACAGACATCTTAGTCGGTGATATAATATAAATTATCCATTAGTTGCACAAAACCTGTGCGCCGCGTTTTGACAAACGTAGAAAACGCGCATTAAAAAGGAGCGTTATTTAATGAGCAAAACCACCGAAAAAGCCGATGAAATAGACGCGGGCATAGAGAAAGAAATCAAAGAAAAGCGCACGGGAATGCGCCGTTTTTTCAGGGATATGCTCAATATGCACGACGGCATGATGAGCTATGAAGAAATAGACGCGATGATGCAGGAAAACACCGTTATCCACGGTCCGAATATGTGGATACTCATGCTTGCCGCGCTTATCGCTTCGATAGGGCTTAATCTTAATTCCACCGCCGTTATAATCGGCGCGATGCTTATTTCCCCGCTGATGAGCGGTATAATGACAATGGGTTATTCGCTCGCGGTAAGGGATCTGCGGCTGCTTCGGCGGGCGCTTATCCGCTTCGGAACGCAGGTAGTCATCAGCCTTTTAAGCTCGACGATATATTTTCTGATAACTCCCCTTGACGCGCCGACCGCCGAGATGATCGCCCGAACCAGCCCGACGATATGGGACGTGCTGATCGCCCTGTTCGGCGGAATTGCGGGCGCAATAGGGAACACCCGCGAGAAAAAGAGCAACGTTATCCCGGGCGTTGCGATCGCAACGGCGCTTATGCCGCCGCTTTGCACCGCGGGCTACGGGCTTGCAACGGGGCAGGCGACATTCTTCTTCGGCGCGCTCTACCTGTTCCTGATAAACACGCTGTTCATCTCGCTTTCAACAATGCTTGTAATGCTGCTGCTTCGCGTTCCGTACCACCGCAATCTCAGCGAAAAGCAGCAGAAGAAGATAAACCGCGCTGTCGCGGCAATAACCGTCATTGTCGCTGTACCTAGCGTATTCTTCGGCGCGTCTACGGTTATAAGCTCTGTTATGGACAATAATATTTCGAGCTTTTTGTCGGGGGAATTTGTTTTTTCGGGAACGACCGTCGTGCAGAGCAGCGCTGACAAAACGGCAAAGACTATCTCCGTTTCCCTTGTCGGAACGCCGATTTCCGATGAAGTTATAGCCATGCTTGAGCAGGAAATGCCGAAATACGGGCTTGAGGGCTACACCCTGAATGTCACGCAGAACAAAATGATAATCCCGACCGACGAGGGTAATTCCGACAGGATAACCATAGCGCTTCAGGAAAACCGAATAGACGAGCTTGAGCAGATACTTGCCCACTGCGAGGACGAGCTGAACACGCTCCGCGAGGAAAACGCCGTGCTTAAAGAAAAGGTGGATTATTCAGCGCTTTCCGAAAAGGCGGCGAGAATATTTACCGAGCTTTCCGAGGTGCACTGCGGCGTTATTTCCGACAGCGAGGGCGAATACACGCTGCTCATCGGAAAGACCGATAAGGAGCTTTCCGAGTCGGATATTGAGCACATGAGGACATGGCTTGCCGAGGAAACCTCGGGCGGGCGCTGCGAGGTGCTGATAAGTCAGACCGACCCCAAAACAGGGGAGATGTACTCCGAAACAGGCGAAACAGGTGAAACGGCGGAAACTGCCCCCGCCGATACTGCGGAAGCTGTCCGCGAATAATACATAAGCCGGTGCGGGTCAGAGCTTGCGCCGGCTTTTGCTTGTCTTTTTTGCCTTAATTCCGCACGGGCGGGCGTTTTTGTTGCCCGCGGTACTTGACGATTTATCGAAAATGCCGTATAATATTATTACTATGTTAAAAGGAGATACAAATGTCAGACGAGCTGTATAAAAACACGGAAATGATGGAGAAGCTGGACGAGTTCCTGCTGAATATTCAGAAGCCGTCGCGGTACATCGGCGGCGAGGCGGGCTCCGTCATCAAGGACAAAAGCAGGGTGGACATAAGATTTGCTTTCTGTTTTCCCGACACATATGAAATAGGTATGTCGCATCTCGGAATGAAGATACTCTACGGGCTGAAAAACAGCGTGCCGAATTATTGGTGCGAGCGGGTGTTCATGCCGCTGCCCGATATGGAGGAGGAGATGAGAAAGCGCGGCATTCCGCTGTACGCCCTCGAAAGCCTTGACCCCATAAAGGAATTTGATTTCATCGGATTTACGATCCAATACGAGATGTGCTACACGACCATTCTCGAAATGCTTGACCTCGCGGGACTTCCCGTCCTCGCAAAGGACAGGACGGCGCTCACGCCGATAGTTATGGCGGGCGGACCCTGTGTGTGCAACGCCGAGCCGCTGACCGATTTCATCGACCTTTTCGCGCTCGGCGAGGGCGAGGAAATGAACCTTGAGCTTATGCGGCTGATGGAGGAATGCAAGAAAGAGGGCGCGACAAAGCAGGTATTTCTCCGCCGCGCCGCGCAGATAGAGGGGATTTACGTCCCGTCGCTTTACGACGTTGATTACAACCCCGACGGCACCGTAAAGTCGATAACCCCGCGCGACGGCGCTCCCGCGCAGGTGAAAAAGCGCATTGTCCGTGACTTTGACAAGGTGTATACGCCCGATAATTTTGTCGTTCCGTTCACCGATGTCGTGCACAACAGGGCAGTCGTGGAGGTGCTGCGCGGCTGCATTCGCGGCTGCCGCTTCTGTCAGGCGGGCTTTATTTACCGCCCCTACCGCGAAAAATCCCGCGATACTATTCTGTGTCAGACAAAGACACTGTGCGAAAACACGGGCTATGACGAGGTGTCGCTGTCGTCGCTTTCAACGGGGGATTACAAGGAGATAGAGGGTCTGCTGACCGACCTCACCGATTACACCACCGCCGAGGGAATAAATCTTTCGCTGCCGTCGCTGCGCGTGGACAGATTCAGCGACGAGGTGTTAAAGCGCATTTCCGAGCTCAAGCGCAGCAGCCTTACATTCGCGCCCGAGGCAGGCTCTCAGCGTCTGCGCGATGTCATCAATAAGAATGTCACCGAGCAGAACGTGCTTGACAGCGTAAAAATTGCGTTCGAGGGCGGTTACACCAATATCAAGCTTTATTTCATGCTCGGGCTTCCGACGGAAACGGAAAAGGACGTCGAGGGGATATTTGACCTTGCGAAGGCTGTTGTGGAGCAGTTTTACGCCAATCCCAACAGAAAAAAGGGAAAAGCGCCGTCCGTATCCGTGTCGCTGTCGACATTCATTCCGAAGCCGTTCACCCCGTTTGAATTTGAGCCGCAGGCGGACGAGGAAACGATACGCTCCCGTCAGAAGCACCTTATGGAATATGCCAATGATAAAAAAATCACCATTTCGCGCTCGAAATATAACGTGTCGCTTATGGAGGCAGTCCTCGCGAGAGGTGACCGCCGCATAGGAAAGGCTATTTATCTTGCGTGGAAAAAGGGCTGCAAGCTTGACGGGTGGGAGGAGCATTTTGACTTTGACAAGTGGAAAGAGGCGTTTGACGAGTGCGGGCTTGACATGAGCTTCTATGCAAACCGCCGCCGTTCCTATGATGAAATTGCCCCGTGGAGCCATATGAACCTTCTTGTGAGCCATGAGTTTTTCGTAGAGGAAAACAAGCGCGCCCACGAGGGCGTATGCACGCCGAACTGCCGCGAAAAGTGTTCAAACTGCGGCGTTATCAGAAATGTTGGAGGTGACATCTGCCGTGCCATCCGTTAATACACGCGCCTTTTTTTCCAAAACCGACCGCGCGAAATACATCTCGCACCTTGACCTCAACAGCGTAATGCAGCGCGCCATAAGACGCAGCGGGCTGCCCGTGTGGCGCACCGAGGGCTTCAACCCGCACACCTATGTTCAGTTCATGCTGCCGCTTTCGCTCGGGCAGGAGGGTCTGCGCGAGGCGGTGGATTTCCGCCTGCTTGAGGATATTTCCCCCGAGGAAACTGCGCGGCGGCTGAATGACGCGCTCCCTGCGGATATCCGCGTGACGGAGGTGTCCGTCCCGAAATACAAGAACACCGATATCGCTTCTGCCGAATATGATATCTGCGGCGCGCTGAATACCGAAAAGTTCGGAGCGTTTCTCGCGCAGGATAAAATATCCGTTGAAAAGAAAACAAAAAAGGGAGTTTCGGATATCGACCTGAAGCCTTTGGTTTCGGAAGTGACCCTTTCCGACGGAAAGATAACGCTGCGCCTGCCCGCGGGCAACGAGTTCAACATCAACCCCGCGCTGCTGCTGGAGGCATATGCGGCGTTTTCGGGTGAGGCACTGCCGCGCCTGCGCATTGTCAGAACGCATATTTTCTGCTCGGACGGGAACGAATTTGTATGATACATTTTGATAATTGTTACAAAAATGTAACCGAAAAATGTGTGAAAATCCTGATTTAGATATTGCAATTTTTTAATTTATGGGTTATAATTGATTAAGCAATTATATGAAAGGATAATCAAAATGAAATATGACATAATGAACGGAGGTCAAAGCCATGTCTGACCGCCGTCCAAGACTTCCGAAATATATCATCGTACTTAATATAATAATGATCGTGATAATCCTCGCGATATGCGCTCTTGCGTTCAGCCTTGCCATGTCGGTTATCAATTCCGCCGACGAAAGCAGCTCGGAGCCTTATTACGTTGAAACTGCCGACGCGCCGCCCGTTACCGATTCGTCCGACGCGGGCACGACTGCGGCGACCACCACCACTGCTGCAACGCCGCCCGTTTCCATGACAAAGCAGACGCAGAACACGACCGAGCCTATTGTATTCACAACGGGCGACAGCTCGTCCGCCGCGCCCGACGACCCTGTTGAGATCGGGTTTTATAACAAGGAATTTTTCGCCGACGACCTGTTTATCGGCGACAGTATCTCAACGGGACTGTATCTTTACGGCAAGCTTGATCAGAAAAATGTTGCCGCGGCGATAGGCTATACGCCCTACAAGGCGTATACCGAGGCTGCGGATCTGTATGACGGCTCGGGCAGAAGCGCGCTTGAATACGCGACAGCAATTCAGCCCAAGCGCATATTCATCATGCTCGGCTCAAACGGGCTTACCGGCAGCGGTGATTTCAGCGCGCTGGAAAACTCCTACCGCACGCTTATCGACAAGCTGAACGCTGCCTGCCCGTCAACCACGCTGTACTGCATATCGGTGTCGCCGATAACCAAAAACAGCTCTGCGGCGGAATACAGCGGAGTGACAAACGAAATAATCAAGGATTTCAACAGCGCTGTCAAGGCAATTTGCAGCGAGTACGGGATAAAGTATTTTGACCTTTATTCAAAGCTTACCGACAGCACGGGTTACTTCAGCAGCGATTACGCCGAGGTCGACGGTATGCATTTTCTGGGGACAACATATGATGTGATGCTTTCGTTCATTCAGAACGAGCTGGCATAAATAAAGAAAGGAAAATATATTATGAAGAAGATAACACTTATCATGGCAGGAATTATTTCCTGCGCACTGCTTTCGGGCTGCGGCGGCAATACCTCCTCCGGCAGCGACAGCTCTTCCGTGAGCGAGAGCACGTCAAATACCCCTGCGGAGAAAACCGCCGCGCTTCTTGCTGCGGTAGAGTTCCCGTCAATGGTCGAGCTTACCGCCGATGATCTTTCCGCGCGTTATGATATCGAGGCTGATAAGCTCACCGCATTTTCTGCGTACATCTGCGGTTCGGGCGCGATGCCCGACGAGTTCGGCGTTTTCGAGGCAGCCGACAGCGACACAGCCGAGGCGATAAAGACCTCTCTTGACGAGCGTGTTAAAAAGCAGCGCGACAGCTACGCCGACTATAAGCCCGACGAAATGTACAAGTTTGACGACTGCTTTGTTACCCGGAAGGGAACAACGGTTATTTATGCGATATGTGCGGATAATTCCGCAGCGGAGGATATCCTCGGCTGATATTTTGTGATATTGGAATGAGGTGAGATAATGGCTATTGAATGCGGCGTTATTACAGGCATTCTGATCGCGTTTGCGATAACATTCTTCAAAACAAAGCATAAGGAATGGGCGTTCGCAACACTGCCGCTGACGCTCGTTCCGTTTACGGAATTTGTGATGGTGGTGCTGTTTGTCGATGTTTTTGAAATGTCGGTAAGCATTTATTGGGGCGTGTTCGCGCTTATGGCTGCCGTTGCAATATCCTGCGCATGGATAGGCTTCGTGTCGAACCTGCTTAAAAGCCGCCGTACCCGCCTCACATATATCGGTATTGCAAACGCATTCAATGTCCTTCTTGCGGCAATACTGATCTACAATATCCTTGATGTCGTTAAGGAATATGGCGCGACTGTGCATAACTGAATACAACGAGGGAGCCGTTCGCGGCTCCTTTCTTTTTGAAAAAAATCATTAAATCCTCTTTACATAAAGGAAAAATCGTGATATAATGATAAAGTGAATGTTTATGTTCTCAATAAAATATGACGGAGGAAACAACTATGGGAATGACAATGACCCAGAAAATTCTCGCGAAGCACGCGGGACTTGACAGTGTTACCGAGGGACAGCTTATCCGAGCGAAGCTCGATATGGTGCTCGGAAACGATATCACAAGCCCCGTTGCTATCAATGAGTTCAATAAAATCGGCTTCGACAGCGTGTTTGACAAGGATAAGATATCCCTTGTAATGGATCACTTCACCCCGAACAAGGACATCAAGGCTGCGAAGCAGTGTCAGCAGTGCCGCGAGTTTGCGGGGAAGTATGACATCACGAATTATTACGACGTCGGCGAGGTAGGCGTTGAGCACGCGCTCCTGCCCGAAAAGGGTCTTGTTATCCCCGGCGACGCGGTTATCGGCGCGGACAGCCACACCTGCACCTACGGCGCTCTCGGAGCGTTTTCCACGGGCGTAGGCTCTACCGATATGGCGGCAGGAATGGCTACCGGCGAGGCATGGTTCAAGGTCCCCGGCGCGATAAAGTTCAACCTTACCGGCAAGCTCGGCAAGTGGGTAAGCGGCAAGGACGTTATCCTTCATATAATCGGTATGATAGGCGTTGACGGCGCGCTTTATCAGTCAATGGAGTTCACGGGCGAGGGTCTGCATTCGCTCTCCATGGACGACAGGCTCTGCATGGCTAACATGGCTATCGAAGCGGGCGCGAAGAACGGTATTTTCGAGGTCGACGACGTAACGCTCGATTATGTAAAGGGAAGAACGGACAGGCAGTTCGAGGTGTTCAAGGCTGACCCCGACGCGCACTACAACCGCGTTATCGACATTGACCTTTCCGCGATTAGACCCACCGTTGCGTTCCCGCACCTGCCCGAAAATACAAAGACGATCGACGAGGTCGGCGAGATAAAGATAGATCAGGTCGTTATCGGCTCCTGCACCAACGGCAGATACAGCGATCTCGAGATCGCGGCTAAGGTCGTTAAGGGCAAGAAGGTAGCCAAGGGCGTTCGCGCTATCGTTATCCCCGCAACTCAGCAGATATACCTTGACGCGCTGAAGAACGGGCTGCTTGAAACCTTTGTTGAGGCGGGAATGGTCGTTTCCGCGCCTACCTGCGGACCTTGCCTCGGCGGTCACATGGGAATACTTGCCCCCGGCGAGAGAGCGGTTTCCACCACAAACAGAAACTTTGTCGGCAGAATGGGCGACGTTACTTCCGAGATATATCTTGCGAGCCCCGCTATCGCTGCGGCAAGCGCTCTGACAGGCTACATCTCTGACGTTAAGGAATAAGGAGG
>JBJFHP010000095.1:0-3242 GCA_051893715.1 Oscillospiraceae bacterium | reverse complement strand
CTTTTGGCAGAGGATCATTTAACAAAAGAAACGAAACGGCGGGGTTGAAATGCGCCATTTAAATTAAAATTACGGGGTACCCCCGCGGTCAATTCCGCCTTTTGACAAAGAATTATTTAACAAAAGAAACGAAACGGCGGGGTTGAAATGCGCTGTTTTATTCAAAAATGCGGGCTGCCCCCGCGGTCAATTCCGCCTTTTGGCAAAGAATTATTTAACAAAAGAAACGAAGCGGCGGGGTTGAAATGCGCCGTTTTATTCAAAAATGCGGGGTGCCCCCGCGGTCAATTCCGGATTTTGCATTGCTGTGATATTCATTCGGAGAATGTCAGTCGTCGGCACTGAGCCGCAGGATATGTTCCTCAATAGCCCTTATGACCCCGATGAACACCTCGTCGCTTTCTCCCGTAGGGTCGGGCAAGCCCCAGTTGTCGTCAAACTCTCTGCCGATATAAGGGCAGCCCACATCACAGCCCATTGACACAGCGATATCGGGCGGGGGTATCTTATCGAATGTTTTGCAGAACTGCGACTGTTCCATATCTATACCGTAGAGCTTCTTCATAAGCCGCACCGCGTCCTTGTTTATCCGGGGCTTTATCTCGGTTCCCGCCGAATAAAACTCGAAGTCACCGCCCCGAAAATGCCTGCCGAGAGCCTCGGCAATCTGGCTTCGGCAGGAGTTGTGTACACAGAAAAATGCGATCCTTTTCATATCACACGCTTTCCGAGCCGAGCAGCTTTTTTACTTCGTCGGGTTTAAGCACCCTGCCCATCGAAACGACCTTTTCATTCACCACAACAGCGGGCATACTCATAACGCCGTAGGACATCACTCTTTCCATATCGGTGATATACTCGACCTCGACCGAAAGCCCCATTTCACGAACCGCTTTCTTAACATTTTCATACAGCTCATGGCAGGACTTGCAGCCCGCGCCGAGCACCCTGATACAGCAGATCCCGTTTACGGCAGCCCCGCAGCAGCTGTTTATGTCCATTCCGGCAATATCCTCCGCCGTACAGTCGCACTTGCAGGAACAAGCCTGCTCCTTTTTTTCCTCTTTCTTTCCGAAACCGAATAATGACATTTTTTGTTCCTCCTGTTAAGGCAATACCGCATAATTATTGTCGTTCGATTGCGCCGCAGATTTTCAGTTTGGTGCAACACATAGCTTTTCACATGAAGCAGAAACATACATTTTGCACCAAACTGGCAGTTTGTACAATGAGGACGACGCAAGGCTGACGCCTTGCTAGGACGAATTGTGCAATATGACGGAAAAGATGCAAGCAAGCGGACGGCAAAGGCGTAGCCGGTAATTGTGCGGTGTTGCCTTATATTAAGATATATTGTAATGCGTTGAACGCATAGCCGACAATAATTATTCCGACCGTGCAGACGGCGGTGAAAATGCCGAGCAGCTTAGGCTTAACGGCTTTCCGCAGCATTATCATTGACGGCAGCGACAGGGTAGTTACCGCCATCATGAACGAAAGCACCACGCCAAGCAGCGCGCCTTTCCCGAGCAGCGCCTCCGCGATCGGAATAGTGCCGAATATATCGGCATACATCGGGACGCCCGCGATCGCTGCTAGGACGACCCCGAACGGGTTGTTATCGCCGAGTGCGCCGACAATAAATTCCTCGGGTATCCAGTTGTGGATAACCGCGCCGATACCCACGCCTATTATAACGTAGGGGAATACCTTTTTCGCTGTCCCGCAGACCTGTTCAAGGGCGAATCTGAGGCGGTCTTTTATGTGCAGCTCCGCCTGCGGGACATCAATAGCCCTGCCGTTTCGGATAAACTCCTCCACCTGATCCTCGAGATGCAGCTTTTCGATAAGAGTACCGCCCGCAACGGCAATGACAAGACCAATGACCACATAAACAACCGCGACCTTCCAGCCGAAAACGCTCATCAGCAGCACAAGCGAGCCGAGGTCGACCATCGGGGAAGATATCAGAAACGAGAAAGTGACCCCAAGCGGCAGACCCGCGCTTGTAAAACCGATGAAAAGCGGTATCGATGAGCAGGAGCAGAACGGCGTCACCGTGCCCAGCAGGGCGGCAAGGATATTCGCCCATATTCCGTGAAATCTGCCGAGAATTTTCTTTGTCCTTTCGGGCGGGAAATAGCTCTGAATATACGAGATGATGAAAATAAGTATACCCAGCAGCACCATAATTTTTATCATATCATATATGAAAAACAACACGCTGCCGCCGAGCTTTTCCGTTGTGTCAAGGCCGAGCGTATTCAGCAGGCTACCGATAAGCCTGTTAAGCCAGGCCATTCCGAGTATTTCATTCTGAATGAAGTCCCATACCGATCTTAAAGTTTCCGTAAAAACAGCTCCTTTCTTTAATATATATTCAAACATAGGAATATATCTATATAATTTGTATAAACTAAGCCGCGCATTACACGGCTTGATCAAAGTATTTCAGAGCCGGGGCGCTCTGCCGCATTTATTTATTTGAGATATCCTTTCCTCTGTTCAGCAGGAAGCGAAGATATTCCCGAGCCCGTTCTATCCCCTCGTCCGAAAGCGAATAGTGTATCCACTTGCCCTCTTTTCGGGCGGTGACAATGCCGCTGTCGCAGAGTATCTTCATGTGGTGGGAAAGCGTGGGCTGCGTTATGTTCATTTCTTCGAGGAGCTTACAGGCGCATTTCTCCCCGTCGAGAAGCAGCCCCAGAATACGAACGCGGTTTTCGTCACAGAACGCCTTGAATATAACAGCGGTCTTTTTAACGTCAAAGCCCATGCTCTCACCTCACATTGAATTATTTCTATATGTTATTATACACTATAGATGGAGATTTGTCAATATGTTTTTTGGGAAAATGCTTTAACGATGTCCCGATCGCGTTCGGCGGCGCGCGTTCGTTCCGTGTCGGGTGGGAATATTTCTTCCGCGCTTTGGGCATTAACTTTGCAGCATCGCGTTGCCCAAGGCTGTTAGAGGTGACATTTTGTCAGTACTTTGCTTTGTATCCTGACTCGACCAGCATTGGTATTTCAAGAGTAAAATCGGCAGCGAAGCTCAACGGAGTATATCATTATGGCTTTATTCAAATTCAAAATGTGCGGCGGCAGCCTTGAAGCCGCCGTGGGAGTGAGCGCCCTTTATCAAATATGCAAAACCGCCGTTTTCAAAGGAAAGCGGCGGATTTTAATATGTGATTTTGTGTTCAGTACAACCCAAACAGCCGTAGCAGCTTCTGCCAGAA
>JBJFHP010000094.1:0-3279 GCA_051893715.1 Oscillospiraceae bacterium | reverse complement strand
GCATTACGTTGCCGTCTTCCTCAAATGTCATGCCGTTTCTGAAATCTCCTGCTGTTACCATAGTAGGACCTCCAATTTATTTTTATTGATTACTTTCTTTTACGGGAAATGCAAATCTGCGCATTTTCCGTCGGAATATAGACCGTCATCTTTATTTTACCCTATTTACGGTATTTTTTCAAGCCCTTTTTATAAAAAAAACAAAATTTTATATCCGAATAAGGTTAGATGTCGTATTTGTCAGTATATTACAGCCGTTTTCGGTGACCTCTGCCATGTTTTTAATGCGCACTCCGTACATCTCGGGCAGATAAACCGCAGGTCCTACCGAAACGACCATTCCCGCGCGCAGCATTGCGCCGCTCTTTTTTGAGAGCACGGGCTTCTCGCACGGCTCCATGCCGATACCGCTGCCGAGCCCGTGAGTGAAATACTTGTCCGCGCCCCATGCGTTGAGCGTGCTTCGCGCAACGCTGTCGGCGACCTTCGCGTTAACGCCCGCGCGGATAGCCCCGAGGGCGTCGTGTCCCGCGCAGAAAACCGCGTTGTACGCCTCCTCCTGCGCGTGGGAAATGCGCCCCACGGCAAGCGTCCGCGCCATGCGCGCGCAGTAACCGCCGAATTTTGCCCCGAAATCAAGCACAAGGAAGTCGCCGTCGGTTATCTCCCTGTCCGTCGGGAAAGCGCAGGGGCAGGCGGAATTTTTCCCCGAGGCAGCAATAACGCGCCCCGCCGTATCCTCCGCGCCGCACTCAAGCAGGGAGCAGGACAGCATTGCGGCAATGCGCCGCTCCGTCATTCCCTTGCGAAGCCTGCCGAGCAGCCTTTCAAACGCCCTGTCCGCGATATTCTGCGCGGCGGCGATAAGCTCCGCCTCCTCGCGCGACTTTATCATTCTCATGGAAGCGAGCGTTTCCGACAGCGCGTCCGACGCGCGCACATCGGTGTAATTCAGCGCACGGCGCAGCGCCGAGAGCTTTTCCTCGGTGATATCCTGCGCTTCGGCGGCAATACACCTGATGTCATGCCCGAAAAGCAGGTCGAGCAGCTCCGCCGCGGGGTCGTCCATCAGCACCACGGTGCAGCCCTGCGCAAGTGCGCGCGCCTGCTCATAATAAAGGCTGCCGACTATGTAAAGGCACTCCGACCTCGTAAGCAGCACCACGCCGTCCTCGCAGCCGTAGCCGCAAAGATACCGCCTGTTTACGGGCGAGGTGATGAGCGCGGCGGTGTGCTCGTCGGGGAGTACCCCCGCAAGCTCGGCTATCCTGTCACGAACGCTCATCGGAGCCACCGAGCATATTGTGCAGAGCGTACAGCGCGAGCATATAGCTATGCTTTCCGAAGCCCGCGATAGTGCCCCTGCAAACGGGCGCGATAACGCTGTTTTTGCGGAACTCGTCGCGGCTGTTCACATTGGAAAGGTGAACCTCGACAACGGGTATCTTTATTGCCGCGATAGCGTCGCGGATAGCGTAGCTGTAATGCGTGTATGCGCCCGCGTTGAGGATAACTCCGTCGCAGTCGAGCCGCGCTTCATGCAGCCTGTCGATAAGCCCGCCCTCGGAATTGCTCTGATAAAATGTCGTTTCGATGCCGAGCTCCATTGCCCTGTCGAGTATCTCGTCGTTTATCGACTTGAGCGTATCCCCGCCGTATATCGCGGGCTCGCGCTCGCCGAGAAGATTAAGATTGGGGCCGTTCAGAACAAGTATTTTCATATGATCACCCTCCGCCTGTCAAAGCTGCTCAAAATAGCGCTTCATTGCCGCAGCGTCCTCCGCCTGCGTCCCGTCCGATTCGCAGATTATCGACGGCTGCATACCGCGCCTGTGTATCTCCTCCATAAGAGGCTCGAAATCCGGACCGTAGACAAAATCGTCAAAGGTCAAATGTCGCTTCTCGCCGCCCGTTGTGTACTCTATTTTGCTGAAATGTATGTGCATATTCTTCAGCCGCTCGAAGCCGAGCTTATTCTCGATAAGGTCGAGCATTGCCGCGTAATCCTCCCGCGACTTTATCCCGCCGAGCGTCCGCGCGTTAAGGTGTCCGAAATCCACCGTCGGGAGAAATCTCTCGTCCACCCCGCACAGCTCCAGCACCTCCTCGAGCGTGCCGAGCTGATTTATCTTGCCCATCGTTTCGGGGCAGATTATGATGTCCGACAGCCCCGCCTCGTCCAGCGCCGCCTGCGAGCGCCTTAATGTATCGGCGGCGAGCGCGGTCGCTTCCTCGCGGGTCATTTTTGAGCAGCTTCCCGAATGGACAACGATCTTTCCTGCACCGACAGATTTTGCCGCGCGCGCGGACTGCAGAATATAATCCACGCTTTTAAGGCGCGTTTCCTCAACCACGGACGACAGCGAGATGAAATAGGGGGCATGAAGCGTCACGGTTATGCCGTGCTCCCTTGCAAGCGAGGGCAGCAGCTGCTCCGCCGCCGCGCTAATGCGCACCCCCCTGCCGCATTCGATCTCGTATCCGTTCAGTCCCATGGAAGCGAGGTATTCGGGGAGATCCTGCGGGAACCTGCGCTTGCCCCAGCTTATCGAATTGCCGCCCGGTCCGAATGATATAGCCATTACTTCATCTCCAGTTTTGAATAATCCCTGTGGAACACCACGCTCTCAAGCCTGCGCTTCAGGCGGAACGTCCACGTTTTCTCAAGGTGGAACGGCTCCACAAGCACCGTCCGCACGCCTTTCAGGTTACCCGCCATTATATCGGTGAATATCTGGTCGCCGACAACGAGAGTTTCCTCCCTGCCGACAGCCATTGCATCCATCGCGCGGGTTATCCCGAACGTCAGCGGCTTGGCGCCGTTCGCCGTATATTCAAGCCCGAGCTTCGCCGCGAGCGGAGCCACGCGCTTGTTCGTGTTGTTGGAAACAACGCGCATTTTTATCCCGAGCGCGCGCATTTCGTCGAGCCACTCGGTAACTCCCTCCTCCGCGGCGGGATTGCCGTGCATGGAGAGGGTGTTGTCCATGTCGAGGACGAGCGCCCTGACATGGTTTTTTTCAAGGAAATCCGCGTTTATCTGCAAAACGCTTTTCAGCCAGAATGTCGGCTTAAACAGCATAGCCACCTCATATCCTCACATACAATTAAAGCGGGCATTATCTGCCCGCCTCAATCGTCGATTTTAAGTAGCACAAGGCAAACTCCAAATCAGATCGGTTCCGAATCAGAACTTGCGCTTGCGAGCAGCTTCGGACTTCTTCTTACGTTTTACCGAAGGCTTTTCGTAATGCTCTCTTTTACGAACTTCAGCAAGAA
>JBJFHP010000093.1:0-13980 GCA_051893715.1 Oscillospiraceae bacterium | reverse complement strand
TGAGCGTAAATCTTGTGAAAGGATATGATATGGGGCTTAACTATATCATACAAGGAAACTATCATGTTCGGATTTCTTAAACAGCTGCTGAAAGAGGGACTGCGCGCCTTTCTTAAATACGCCTTCGTAGAAGACGCGCCCGTGCATTATGTAAACGGCACCGATTCGCTGCCCCCTCCCCTGACGCGTGAACAGGAGGACGAGGCGTTCAGGCTCATGGAAACGGATTTTGAAAAGGCGCGCGATATGCTGATAGTACACAATCTGCGGCTCGTCGTGTATATTGCGAAGAAATTCGAGAACACGGGTATCTGGCTGGAGGATCTGGTGTCAATTGGCACCGTCGGACTTATCAAAGCGGTCAACACGTTCAGCGTCAATAAAAACATCAAGCTCGCGACATACGCTTCAAGGTGCATTGAAAACGAGATACTCATGTATCTGAGAAAATACAGCCAATACCGCTATGATATCTCAATAGACGAGCCGCTGAATGTCGACTGGGACGGAAACGAGCTTCTGCTTTCCGATGTCCTTGGGACGGAAAACGACAGCGTTGACGCTCATATCGAGGACGAGGTGGAAAAGCAGCTGCTCCATGACGCGGTGAACAGGCTGGGCGCGCGTGAGAAGCGGATAATGGAAATGCGCTTCGGTCTTAACGGCTGCAAGGAAAAGACGCAGAAGGAGGTCGCCGACGAGATTGGTATATCCCAAAGCTACATCTCAAGGCTGGAAAAAAGAATAATCAAGCAGCTGCGCGACGACCTTGAAAAGGTCTGCAACTAAGATCAGATCCTGCTCTTTATTTTGTTAAGCGCGCCCTTTTCAAGCCGCGACACCTGCGCCTGACTTATTCCTATCTCTCTGGCGACTTCCACCTGTGTTTTACCGCGGAAAAACCGCAGGTTCAGTATGCGCTTCTCGCGCTTGCCGAGCTGCTTTATCGCTTCCTTGAGGGAGATTTCGTTGAGCCAGTTCATGTCGTCGTTATGGTCGCCTATCTGGTCAAGCACATATATCGTGTCGCCCGACTCGGAGAACACCGGCTCGTAAAGCGAGATAGGCTCGCTTATCGCTTCAAGGGCAATAACTACGTCCTGACGCGGCGCGCCGATCTCCCGGGCTATTTCTTCTATTTTCGGCTCACGTCCTTTTTCGGAGGTGAGCTTTTCCTTTGCCTGCATTGCTCTGTACGCAAGGTCGCGCACCGAGCGGCTGACGCGGACGGGCGCGTTGTCGCGAAGGTATCTCCTTAATTCGCCCATTATCATAGGTACAGCATACGTGCTGAACCGCACCGGCTGTGTAATATCAAAATTATCTATCGCCTTGATAAGCCCGATACAGCCCACCTGAAACAGGTCGTCCGCACTTTCGCCGCGCCCCGAAAACCGCTGTATAACGCTCAGAACGAGCCGCAGGTTGCCTCTGATAAGTTCCTCGCGCGCTGCCATATCTCCCTGCTTCACACGCTTGAGGAGCTCCATTTTCTCGCTTTCCTTCAGCACCTTGAGCTTTGAAGTATTGACGCCGCTTATCTCGACCTTGTTATAATACAAAAGACCACCCCTGACTCATACTTGAATGTACAAGTATTATTGTCAGAAAGTGGTCCTGTTATTCCGGTAATAAATTCCTTGAAAGCGCGGTCATTTTGCGCTGTTGTCACCGCCGAGCGAGCCCAGCTTGTCGATAAGAACAGCGGCAAGAATGCCGAAAAGCAGGCAAACAAAGCCGTAGCCTGTCGAAAGATTGAACCCGAAGCCCGCAGGTATTATCGCATACACCGAGCCGATGACCAGCCCTAAAACCGCGCTGTATGTCATGAGTTTCTTCTTTTTGATAAACGTGGAAATAAGCTTTGCGCCGCCGATAATGCCTATCACCGCGCCGATAGCGAACGGAATGATAACGAACAGGTTTAAGGTTTTGATCGCGTTGATTATCGTTTCATACACACCGAGGAGCATCATTACGAACGAGCCGCTCACGCCGGGGATTATCATTGTCAGCGCTGCAATTGCGGCGCATACGACAAGCTTTACGGAGGCGATGATATCAAAGCCCTCAACAACATCGGGCGCGATTTGGAAAACGTCCATCTGTTCCAGAACAGAAAGCCCGACTACTGCCGCAAGAGCGATAACAAACGGAATAATGCAGGCAGGTCTTGCTTTCTGTTCCTCGGTGCCGATCTTGACGATAAGCGGAACGCTTCCCAGAATAAGCCCGATAAAGAACATATTCGTCTGTATCCCGAAGCTCTCGAAAAGCGAGGATATCACAAACGCCGACATAATTATGCCGCTGCCTGCGCCCAGACCGAACGACAGAAGAAACAGGATATTCTTAAAGATAGCCTTGATCCCCGAAATAGACTCCATCAACCTGTCGAACACGCCGAAAATTACGAGCATGGTACCGCCGCTCACTCCGGGGATAACGTTCGCGATACCGAAAGCAAGCCCGCTCAGGAACGCTTTAATATATTCAAGAAACTTTTTCATTGAAACCTCCGGCTGTTATTTGAACTTGATGAAATGACGAATGAAATAATATGCTATGCCGGGGAAACAGCCGGTAATGAGGCATATAATGAACGCCAGCGGATCTATCATCATCAATCCGAAAGCGGAATTAACGAACGGAATATAAACCATCAGTATCGGCAGGATTATTGTCACCGCAAGACCGATGTACGCCGCTTTGCCCGAGGACGCGAACTCCTTGAACGGGTTTGTATCCGACATACGGAGCAGGAAGAAAGCTGCCGTGCAGAACGCGAACGAGATAAGCGCGCAGCTGCGGGCGTAGCCGTTGTTAGTGCCGTTGTACATGATGAGATAGGAAGCTATCGAAACAGCGCCCGAAAGCGCGCCGAATAGCGCCGCGCCGCCGACAAAGCGCAGGTTAATCTTGTTGTATGTGACAAAATCGGACGGTGGCATTACGTTCTTCATATCGCTTGTGCAGCCAAGGTAACCTATCGCCGCAAACGGCATTATTATCATCGAGATAAGCGCGAGCAGCGCAGGGTTCAGCATGAGCTCCGAGCCGCCGAACAGGTTAAGGATATTCATGATGATAAGTCCGGTGAAGCCGGAAATTATCAGCGAGGCGGCACGCTTTATGTTGCGGTGTATCTGCCGTGCGGCGGCAATGGTGTCCGCTATCGACGAGAAATTATCGTCGTTCATTATTATGTCAGCCGCCTCGTAGGTGCTGCCGCAGGAATGCTGTGAAATGGTTATTCCCACGTCGGCAAGATCAAGCGCGTCGGCGTCGGTCGGGCGCGTTCCCGTCATGGCAACTACCTCGCCCTTTTCCTTGAGCCTGCTTATAATGTAAAGCTTCTGCTCGGGCGTGAGCTTCGCGAATATATCCGCGTCGAGGTCAAGAGCGGTGCCGTATTTCACCGACTCGGATATCTGCTTTCCGGTGACGGCTTTCTTTCCCGAAAGACCTATCATCTTGCCGGTCGATTCGGCGGTGCCGGGATTTTCCTCGGTCAGCATTACGACCTTGACGCCTGCTCGGCGGCAGGTCTTG
Source organism: Oscillospiraceae bacterium (assembly GCA_051893715.1). Lineage (GTDB taxonomy): Bacteria > Bacillota > Clostridia > Oscillospirales > Ruminococcaceae > CAG-115. Next base: position 10,428 of record JBJFHP010000093.1, on the reverse strand, counting down.
ACAGCGGCGGAAACGGATTCCCTCAGCGGAGCGGCAAACGCGGCAAATCCTACAAAGGTATAGCAAAAGCCTGCCGTTGCGTCCATATCGCCCTGCGAGGCGTCTGCGCAGGCGAACGCCATAACGCTGCACCCCTGCGAATAATAATAGTGATATTTCTTCTGAGCGGCATAAAGCGCGTCGCCGTTAAGACGGCAGAGCGGGAGTATCTGCTCGGGCGTGCCTTTTATGCAGTAAAGCGGGTCGCCGCCGACGTTCCACAGTGCGCCGCTCATTACCTCGCTGCTCGGGAGCTTTTCGATGAGCTTGTTTTCCTTGTAGATATCGGTTATATTTTCGTCGAAGAACGACGCTTTCACCATAAGCGCCTTTTCGGCAGGGTCGGAAGTGTTCGGGTCAAAGGAAAGCGCGGCGACTTTATAAAGGAGCTCCTCGCTGCGCGCATAAAACCCGCGCACCTCAAGGCGGTTCTTTGAGATAGCGCCTTCTTTTTCAACGCAGAGAACAGTCAGGCTGTTCAGCTTTTCAATGTCGCTGAGCGATTTAACGACCGCTCCCGACTTGATAAGCTTGGATATGCCGCGGGTGTAGTAAAGCCTGATAATCGATGAAATGCCCGTGGGGATAAAGCACAGACCGAGCGTTATTCCGCGCAGCGCGGAATTGACCGCCTTTATTATAAGGTCGTTTTCCTCGCTCGAAACTATGCCGATAACTGTCGTCAGCAGCGCAATGACCGCTGCGACAGCGCTGCACAGCGGAATGATACGGTGCACGGTTTCCTCAAGCTTGGTATAGTATGCGTGTGTATCGGGCTGTTCGCCGATCTTCTGATAATACTTGGTGTCAACTCCCGTTGCGCTTACGCGGCAAATGGCAATTCCCGTGAGGACGGTCGTGCCGCTGTAAACAAAGGAGGGCTTCAGCTCTGTCTTGGCAATAGCGCCGGGGAATTTTGGAACGGGCTTGTTCGAGCCTGTGAAAACGCTCTCGTCAACGGTAAGATCGCGCGATTCGAGTATGAATGCGTCCGCAGGGACGCGCTCGCCCGCCTGAACAACGATAGTATCCTCGGGGACGATAAATTCCTTTTCGATAAGCTCGGGCTTTCCGCCGCGGATAACGCGGAATTTCATCGCAGTCGTTTCCGCTATTTCCGACAGCTTTTCGTCCGACTTTAACCCGAAATAAATGCTGCACGCCGCATATGCCGCGTCGATAAGCAGAACGGCGATACCTGTGCCGATACCCATTCCGAAAAAGCACAGCACTCCCGCTATAAACATCAATATGAACGACGGCGACAGCAACACCTTTATGGGAGAAAAGCGTGCTGCTTTTTTGCTGCTTTTTGTATATGTATTAAAACCGTAAAGCGCGATGTTCTTTTCAACCTCGCTTTCGGTCAGTCCGTAGTGATCCTGTTTGAAATTGAAAAACTGAGCCATTGTTAAACTTCCTTTATTACGGTCGGTATACCGACATATTTGTACATAGATATACAAGTATATTTTCGCACATTTTCACAAAAAAATCAAGTGCTTTTTGATATTTTTAAGAAATAACGCCCTTATTTATTAAATAAGTGATAAAATCCGCAAAACGCTTGACAAAACGAGCAGAAAAGCAATATAATAAATTTGTATGTATAAAGGAGCGTGAAACAATGGCAGACGAGCAGAATATCCACAAAGGACACCGTCAAAGACTTCTGAAAAGGTATCTCGACCACGGCATAGACAGCCTTGAGGAGCATGAAATACTTGAAATATTCCTATTCACGGCTTATTCTCGGAGAAATACCAACGATATCAGCCATAAGCTTATAGACAAGTTCGGCTCCGTGCAGGGAGTTCTTTCCGCGGGGTTCGACGAGCTGCGCGAGGTGGACGACGTGGGAGTTACCGCCGCCGCGCTGATAAGCTTCATGAAGGATTTCTCGGCACGGTATGCACATGAGGAATACAGCGCAATAAAGCTTGATTCGTCGGAGTCGCTGCGGGATTTCTGCTATAACCTCATGAAAGGAAAGCGCAACGAGGAAGCTCACGTTCTCTTCCTCGACAAGTCGCTCAACCTTATCGGCGAAACCGAAATAGCGCGCGGCGGGCATGATTCGGTGGAATTTGACCTGCGGCTGATTGTCATGCGCGCGATAAGAACGCAGTGCTCGAACGTTGCGCTTGCGCACTGCCACCCTGACGGGATACTTCTTCCCTCCTCGGCGGATATTGCCGCGACAAGGCGCGTGGCGCAGGCTCTGCATAACATAGGGATAAATCTTGTTGACCATATTATCGTCAACAATGAAAGCAGCTATTCCATGCGCTGCGCAAATGTTCTTGCTGACATTTGGATATGAAAAAATGCTTGACATTTTAATTGTTCATGTGTATAATATAGAAGTGAACAATATCTAAAGTTGAATGCAAAGGAGTAGTATGGACAAGTTTGAACTGCATTCGGAATATAAACCGACCGGCGATCAGCCCGAGGCGATAGCAAAGCTCAGCGAGGGCGTCCTTCGCGGCGACAAGGAACAGACGCTGCTCGGCGTAACGGGCTCGGGCAAGACCTTCACCATGGCGAACATTATCGCTAACGTGAACAAGCCGACGCTAGTGCTTGCGCACAACAAAACGCTCGCCGCTCAGCTCTGCGCGGAATTTCGCGAGTTCTTCCCGAACAACGCAGTTGAGTTTTTTGTCAGCTATTACGACTATTATCAGCCCGAGGCGTATATCCCCTCGACCGACGCCTATATTGAAAAGGACAGCTCGATAAACGACGAGATCGACCGCCTGCGGCACTCCGCGACGGCGGCGCTTGCGGAGCGGCGCGATGTCATCATAGTGTCAAGCGTTTCCTGCATTTATTCCCTCGGCAGCCCCGAGGATTACCGCTCAAATACCCTTTCGATACGTCAGGGACAGGAGATATCCCGCGAGGAAGTGATCCAAACGCTTGTAAATATGCAGTACGAGCGCAACGAGCTCAATTTTGTCAGAAACAAGTTCCGCGTTAAGGGCGATACGCTCGAGGTGTTCCCCGCGGGCAGCACCAACGAAACAGCGGTGCGCATTGAATTTTTCGGGGACGAGATCGACCGCATTAGCGAGTTCGAGGTTGTCACGGGAAATGTCCGCAGAACGCTGCTCCACTGCATGATATTCCCCGCTTCGCATTATATTATCGGCAGGGATAAAATGGCGGAGGCGCTTGACGAGATCGAGCGTGAGCTTGAAGAACGGGTGAAATTCTTCACCGACAACAACAAGCTCATCGAAGCGCAGCGCATTGAACAGCGCACGAGATACGACATGGAAATGCTGATGGAAATCGGCACCTGCAAGGGCGTCGAGAACTATTCACGCGTTCTCGCGCGACGCCCGAAAGGGAGCATACCCATTACGCTTCTCGACCACTTCCCCGACGATTTCCTTATGCTGGTCGACGAAAGCCATGTAACGCTGCCGCAGGTGCGCGGAATGTACGGCGGCGACCTTGCGCGCAAGAAAAATCTTGTGGATTACGGCTTCCGTCTGCCCTGTGCATACGACAACCGACCCATGAATTTCGATGAGTTTTACGACAAGGTTAACCAAGTCGTTTTCGTTTCGGCTACACCCGGTGAGTTTGAGCGGGAGCGTTCCACGCAGATAGTCGAGCAGGTCATTCGCCCGACAGGTCTGCTTGACCCCGAGGTCATCGTCAAGCCCACCGAGGGACAGATCGAGGACCTTATCTCCGAAATAAACACACGAACCGCAAAGGGTCAGCGCGTGCTTGTCACGACGCTCACCAAGAAAATGGCGGAGGATCTGACCGCATATCTTGAAAAGGCGGGGATAAAGGTGCGTTATATGCACCATGACATTGACACCATGGAGCGCATGGAGATAATCCGCGATCTGCGCTCGGGCGAGTTTGATGTTCTGGTGGGAATAAACCTGCTCAGAGAGGGTCTTGATATCCCGGAGGTGTCGCTCGTCGCGATACTTGACGCGGACAAGGAGGGATTTCTGCGAAGCGAGACCTCGCTTGTTCAGACAATAGGCAGAGCGGCGCGAAACGCCGAGGGCACCGTTATAATGTACGCCGACAGCGTGACCCGCTCGATGGAGCTTGCGATAACCGAAACGCTCCGCCGCCGCGAGATACAGATGAAGTACAACGAGGAACACGGCATTGTTCCCAAAACGATAATCAAGGAAGTCCGCGATGTGCTCGAGATATCAAAGCGCGCCGACGGAAGCTCCTCCCGCGGGAAAAAGGGCAAGGAAAAGAATGCGAAGTGGCTTCCGCGCGCGGAGCGCGAAAAGCTTATTGCGCAGTACACCTCGGAAATGAAGAAAGCGGCAAAGCTGCTTGACTTCGAGCACGCGGCTTACCTCAGAGATAAAATAAAGGAATTGCAGGCAATGTAACGCTGACAAAGCCGCACAAAAGAAAGGAAGATAGTCCTTGGCAAACGATAAGATAATCATAAAGGGCGCTCGGGAACACAATTTGCAGAATATTGACCTTACTATCCCGCGCGACAAGCTGATAGTATTCACGGGCGTTTCCGGCTCGGGAAAAAGCTCGCTCGCTTTTGATACGATATTCGCCGACGGTCAGAGAAGATACATGGAGAGCCTTTCGTCCTATGCGAGAATGTTCCTCGGTCAGATGGAAAAGCCCGATGTAGACAGCATTGAGGGGCTCTCCCCCGCTATCTCCATTGACCAGAAAACAACATCGAAAAACCCCCGCTCGACCGTGGGCACAGTCACCGAAATTTACGACTACCTGCGCCTTATGTATGCGCGTATAGGCGTTCCGCACTGCCCCGTATGCGGCAGGGAGATAAAGCAGCAGACCGTTGACGAGATAGTTGACAGGGTGCTTGAGCTGCCCGAAAAGACTAAGTTTCAGGTGCTTGCCCCCGTCGTAAGAGGAAGAAAGGGCGAGCATCAAAAGGAATTTGACGCCGCAAGGAAATCGGGATTTTCGCGCGTTCGCGTCGACGGGCTGACCTATGACCTTTCGGAAAAGATAAGCCTTGAAAAGAACAAGAAGCATTCTATCGAGATAATTGTAGACCGTCTTGTAATTAAGGACGGAATAAAGACACGCCTTACCGAAAGCATTGAAACGGCGGGCTCGCTGACAGGCGGACTTGTATATATCGACGTCATTGACGGCGAGGAGCTGCATTTCTCGCAGAGCTACGCCTGCCCCGAGCACGGCGTAAGCATTGAGGAGCTCGTTCCGCGTATGTTCTCGTTCAACAACCCCTACGGAGCCTGCCCGAAATGTACGGGTTTAGGCTGCTACCGCAGAGTTGACCCCGCGCTGATAATGCCGAATATGAACCTTTCCATAAGCAGCGGCGCAATCAAGGCGTCGGGCTGGAATTACGCCGAGGGAACGATCGCCGCAATGTATATCGACGCGCTCGCCGAGCGGCACGGCTTTTCGGTAGATCAGCCGATAGGCGAGCTTCCCGAAAAGGCGATAGATGAAATACTTTACGGTACTAAAGGCGATAAGATACTCATTAAGCGCCCGAAATCGCAGGGCGGCGGGCAGTTTTATACGGATTTTGAGGGTATCGCCAACAATATTGAGCGCAGGTATAAGGAAACGGCAAGCCAGTATTCCCGCGATACGCTTGAGGAATATATGAGCGACGTGGAGTGCCCCGAATGTCACGGGGAAAGGCTTAATCCCGCGGCGCTTTCTGTGACTGTCGGCGGGAAAAATATAAGCGATTTCTGCAAGATGTCGGTCGTTGCGGCGCTTGATTTTGTGAACGGGTTAAAGCTTTCCGAGCGGGATATGATGATCGCGGCGCAGATACTCAAGGAAATAAAGTCGCGGCTCGGATTTCTTCAGAGCGTTGGGCTCGGGTATCTTACCCTTTCGAGAGCGGCGGGGACGCTTTCGGGCGGCGAGAGCCAGCGCATTCGTCTTGCGACGCAGATAGGCAGCTCCCTCGTCGGCGTGCTGTATATTCTCGACGAGCCGAGCATAGGGCTTCACCAGCGCGACAATGACAAGCTCATCGCCACCCTGAAAAGGCTGCGCGACCTCGGAAACACGCTTATCGTCGTAGAGCATGACGAGGACACCATGCGCTCCGCAGATTACATTGTTGACATAGGACCCGAGGCGGGCGTTAACGGCGGAAAGGTCATTTACAGCGGCGATGTAAAGGGGCTGCTGAAATGCAAGGAGTCTGTAACCGGTCAGTATCTGAGCGGAAAGAAGCGTATCCCTGTCCCCGAAAAGCGCAGACAATTGTCCGACAGATGGCTGAAGGTCATCGGCGCGCAGGAAAATAACCTCAAAAATATCGACGTGGACATTCCCCTCGGGGTTTTCACCTGTGTAACGGGCGTGTCGGGAAGCGGCAAAAGCTCGCTTGTCAACGAGATAATTTATAAGCACCTTGTCGCAAAGCTGAACAGAGCGCGCGTCCGTGCGGGTAAATTCGCGGATATGAAGGGTGTGGAGTACCTCGATAAGGTGATCATGATAGACCAGTCGCCGATAGGAAGAACGCCGCGCTCCAATCCTGCCACATATACGGGGGTATTCACCGATATACGCGAGCTTTTCGCGCAGACAAACGACGCGAAAATGCGCGGATATACCGCGGGGAGATTTTCCTTTAACACAAAGGGCGGCCGCTGCGAGGCGTGCGAGGGCGACGGTATCCTCAAGATTGAAATGCACTTCCTGCCCGACATTTTCGTCCCGTGCGAGGTCTGCAAGGGTCACAGATATAACCGCGAAACGCTTGAGGTGCATTATAAGGGAAAAAACATATTTGATGTTCTTGACATGACTGTCGCGGAGGGCGTGGAGTTTTTCGCGAATATCCCCAAAATATACAACAAGCTCAAGACGCTTTACGACGTAGGGCTCGGATATATCAAAATCGGGCAGTCGTCTACCACGCTTTCGGGCGGCGAGGCGCAGCGGATAAAGCTTGCGACAGAGCTTTCAAAGCGTTCCACGGGTAAAACGATCTATATTCTCGACGAGCCGACGACGGGTCTGCACTCCGCCGATGTGCACCGTCTTATCGAGATACTGCACAGACTTGCCGACGGCGGGAATACGGTGCTTGTGATAGAGCATAACCTTGATGTGATAAAGACCGCCGATTATATCATAGACATCGGTCCCGAGGGCGGCGATAAGGGCGGAACTATCGTTGCGGCGGGAACTCCCGAGCAGATAGCCGAATGCCCTCAGTCCTACACCGGCGAATACCTCAAACGCCTTTTATAAGCTTTTCCTGTAAAAAAATGTTGACAAAAGCCGTATTTTGTGGTATAGTTTTATTGTATATCAAATGCCTCGGCATTGAGAAAGGAAAATGACAAAATGAAGAAGTTTTTAGAAGAATTTAAGGCATTCGCCCTCAAGGGAAACGTCATGAGCATGGCGGTCGGCGTTATTATCGGTGCTGCATTCCAGAGTATCGTCACTTCCCTTACAGACAATTTCATCAACCCTCTTATCGCGCTCATTACTGGCGGTAACAGCGGCGAGGGCGTTGTCATCGGCGGACAGTTTGAGATCAACGGCGTTGTTTTCAATTACGGAGCATTCCTTTCCGCGGTGGTAAATTTCCTTATCATGGCGTTTATCCTGTTCCTGCTCATTAAGGGAATGAACAAGCTCATGGATATCGGAAAGAAGAAGGAAGAGCCCAAGCCTGCCGAGCCTCCGAAGCCCACAAAGGAAGAGGAGCTGCTCACAGAGATACGCGACCTTCTCAAGGGCGGCGCAGCAGAAGAAACTGCCAAGAACAAGTAAACACAATTGCCCGTCTTGCAAATCAAGGCGGGCTTTGTTAAAGCAGGACGGGCATTGTTTAAGGAGGAAGTTATGATAAGAGAAATTACACCAGAGGATTACGAGGGGCTGATGTCGCTGTATCTTCATCTGCACGAAACGGAGGTGCCGCCGTTTGAACGGGCGAAAGAGGTGTGGGAGCATATCCTCTCCGACAGCAGCTATCACATAATCGTTGCGGAGGAGGACGGCATGATCGTGTCAAGCTGCACCTGCATTATTATTCCCAATCTTACGCACGGTCCGCGCCCGTATGCATGGGTAGAAAACGTCGTTACACACGCCGATTATCGCGGAAAGGGTCTTGCAACAAAGTGCCTTGACCGCGCAAAGGAGATCGCGCAAAGTGAAAACTGCTACCGCCTTGTGCTGATGACGGGCTCCAAGCTTGAAAGCACGCTGAAATTCTACGAAAACGCGGGTTACGACCGAACCGAAAAGACAGGCTACATTCAGCATTTATAACATAAAACAGCCCGAGGAGCTTCCCTCGGGCTGAATTTATTACATCTGCTTTCTGACCTTGATGTGAACCTCGCGGAGCTGCTGCTCGGTGACTTCTGTCGGTGCGCCGAGGAGGAGATCCTGCGCGTTGGAGTTGAGCGGGAACGCGATGACCTCGCGAATGCTGTCCTCGCCTGTGAGAAGCATGATCATGCGGTCAACGCCGGGTGCCATGCCTGCGTGGGGAGGAGCGCCGAACTTGAACGCGTTGTACAGCGCGCCGAACTTGGACGCAACGTCCTCCTCGGTGTAGCCTGCTATCTCAAATGCCTTGATCATGATGTCGAGGTCGTGGTTTCTTACCGCGCCGGAAGAAAGCTCAACGCCGTTGCATACGATATCATACTGATAAGCGAGTATGTCGAGCGGATTTTTGTTCAGAAGCGCGTCAAGACCGCCCTGCGGCATGGAGAACGGGTTGTGTGTGAATATGATCTTGCCTGTTTCCTCGTCAAGCTCGTACATCGGGAAGTCAACGATAAAGCACAGCTCAAAGCGGCTCTCATTGATAAGGTTCATGCGCTTTGCGACCTCGGTGCGTATCTGACCCGCAAACTTGGGCGCATTCTTCTTGCTGTCGGCGATGAAGTACAGAACATCTCCTACCTGAAGCTCGCAGCGCTTTGCAAGCTCTGCTCTCTGCGCGTCGTCAAGGAACTTGTCGATAGGTCCGTTGTACTTGAAGCCGCCGTTTTCGCCCTCTTCGACCTTGAAGTAGCCAAGACCCTTCATGCCGACCTCGTTCGTTGCGAAGTCCTCCATGCTCTTGAAGAAGCTCTTGGACTGGCTTGCCATACCGGGGACGCGGATACCGCGGACTACCTTGTTGCAGAACGGCTTGAAATCGCTGTCCACAAAGAGATCGGACAGCTCCTTTATAACGAGCGGGTTTCTCAGATCGGGCTTATCGGAGCCGTAGGTCAGCATTGCCTCCTCGTAAGGAATGCGTCTGAACGGAGCGGAGCTAACCTTTTTATCCGAGAACTCGGCAAATACAGCGGAAAGCACCTCCTCGGCAACGGCGAAAACATCTTCCTGCGTTGCAAAGGACATCTCGAAATCGAGCTGATAGAACTCTCCGGGAGAGCGGTCTGCTCTTGCGTCCTCGTCACGGAAGCAGGGAGCAATCTGGAAATATTTATCAAATCCGGACACCATGTAGATCTGCTTGAAAATCTGCGGTGCCTGCGGCAGTGCGTAGAATTTACCGTGGTGCTTGCGGCTGGGGATAAGGTAGTCGCGCGCGCCCTCGGGGGAAGATGTGGACAGAATGGGGGTCTGGAGCTCAAGGAAGCCCATTTCCTGCATCTTATTGCGCAGGAAAGAAATGATCTTCGAGCGCAGAACGATGTTGTCGTGCATCTTCTTGTTGCGCAGGTCAAGATAGCGGTATTTAAGGCGGAGATCCTCCTTTGTATCCTTTGAGAGAGCTATTTCAAAAGGCAGATTTTCCGTGACCTTGCCAAGGATCCTTACTTCCTCGGCTTCGATCTCGACAGTGCCCGTTTCGATCTTGTCGTTGTATGTGCTCTCGTCACGCTTGATCACCGTGCCGGTTATGGAAACCGCGCATTCCTTATGGATACCCTCAAGGAGCGCTTCGTTGTGGAACACGACCTGAACTATGCCGTAATGGTCGCGCAGGTCGATGAACATAATTCCGCCGTGGTCGCGGATATTCTCTACCCAGCCGGCAGCCCTTACCTTCCTGCCGATATCCTTTTCGCTTACCGCGTTGCAGTATTGCGTGCGGTACTCATTTTCTAAAAACACTTTATTCAACCCTTTCATAAAGCCGCAATGGCTGATTCACATAATATCATCCGTTATTCCGGAAACTATTATACAAACACTACCGTATATTATACCATTTTTTTTTGGCGTTGTCAATATAATTCTCAACATTACCGCTCCTGCGGGAGAAATTTTAAGGCAGAGCCTTTCCCAAAAAGCTGCAATAACACTTACAAAAAAGGACAGCCCGACCGGACTGTCCCGAAAAATATTTCAGAGTTTATCAAAGGCTCTTTATATACTCGTCCATCGCCTTAGCCGCAGTCTTGCCCGCGC
>JBJFHP010000092.1:0-14008 GCA_051893715.1 Oscillospiraceae bacterium | reverse complement strand
CACTTTAACTGAGTTTTGGAGACGCTGGCACATCTCCCTCGGCAGCTTCTTCCGTGATTACGTCTACATTCCCCTCGGCGGCAACCGCAGGCACCAGATGATAAATATTATTATCGTATGGTTCCTCACGGGGCTCTGGCACGGCGCAAGCTGGAACTTCGTTATATGGGGTATGTATTTCGGGCTGATAATTGTTATCGAAAAATACACGATACTTAAAGTCCGCGAGCATATCTGGTCGGGTCTGCTGCATATATACAGCCTGTTCCTGATAATATTCGGCTGGGTCATCTTCTATTTCGACGACTTCACGCGGCTCAAGGATTTCATTGCGGTATTGTTCGGCGGCGGAAAGGCGGGAGGCTGGGATCTCGTAACGCAGAACGAGCTTTTCGGCAACCTCTGGCTGCTTGTCGCGGCGATAATTTGCTGCCTGCCCGTCGGAAAGCTTATCCGCAGCGCATACGACAAGTCCGCGGGCATGGATAACGCGGGCGCGGAGGCAGCGCTTACCGTCATGAAAACAGTGAGCGCGGTCGCGATACTTATTGTCAGCACGCTGCTGCTTATCGGCAGCACCACTAATCCCTTCCTCTATCTCAGATTTTAAGGTGAAACAATGAAACCGAAATACGAAAAGAAATACAAAGAGCCCCGCGCGACAAAGCGCCGCCGCGCGGCAAACATAGCATATCTTGTAACGCTTACTCTGGCGTTTGAAACTGTCGGTCTGTCGCTTGTGGTATTCCCGCGGAGCACCGAAAGCATAACCGAAAAGCGCGAGCTTAAAGAATTTCCCGAATTTACCGCCGAGGATTATGTGAGCGGAAAGTACACCGCGGACATTGCCGAGTGGTTCAGCGACACCGTTCCGTTCCGCGACGACCTCACAAATATGTCCACCGCTCTGCGTGAGCTGCGCGGATTCAGGCAGGACGGGATACGCCTGCATAATGTGGGGACAAGTCAGCCCGAAAGCAAGCCTGCTGTCACCACTTCCGCGACAACTCCCGCCACAACGCCGAAGCCCGACGAAAGCGAGCCCGATGTCACAGAAACGGTATCCTCCGAAACTGCGCCCGCAGAGTCGACCACCGCTTCCGAGCAGCAGGGCAATCATGAAATAGACCCTGTTGAGCAGGAGGTAAACGAGGACGACGCGGTAAATATCACCAACAACGGCATAGCTGTAGTCGGAACGCGCGCTCTCATGCTTTACGGCGGAAGCTTCACCGTGGGCGAAAGCTACGCGGGCGTTATCAACAAATACAAGGAAGCGCTGGGCGACGACGTGAATGTTTACAGCATGATAATCCCGACGTCCTGCGAGTTTTACAGCCCGCCCTCCGTTGCGGCGTACTGCGGCAGCGAGCTGGACAACATCAACCATGTCATCGACAACCTCCGCGACGATGTTAAGGCTGTCGATGTCTACACGACGCTTGCGTCGCACAAGGACGAGGATATTTACATGAGGACGGATCACCACTGGGCGTCGCTGGGCGCGTATTACGCGGCAAAGGAATTTGCGGCAGCGGCGGGCGTTCCCTTCATGGATATATCGGAATACGAGCAGCGCGTTGTCCATGATTACGTCGGGACAATGTACGGCTACTCGGGCGATATCGTGCTGAAAAACAACCGCGAGGATTTCTTCTATTACGTCCCGAAAAATGTCGAATACACCACGACATATTATGATTATATCCTTGAGGACGGCGATATCGTCGGCGCTTACGAGCCGTATCAGGGCAATTTCTTCATGAAATACAGCGACGGCAACGGCATGGCTTACTGCACATTCATGGGCGGTGACGCGAAGATCGTCAAGGTATCCACCGACGCCGGCAACGGGCGTAAGCTCGCCATATTCAAGGACAGCTTCGGAAACGCGCTCCCGCCGTTCCTTATGGGGTCATTCGAGGAGATATACGTTATAGATATGCGCTATTTCACGCATAACGTCATTGATTATCTGACCGAAAACGGGGTTACGGACGTGCTTTTCGCGAACAACGCTTTCCACGCCGCGACTGCCTCCACCGTGCGGTATTATGAGAACTTCCTCACTCAAAAGGATTGGGGCTTCTAACAATAAAAATGACCCGGGAGAAATTTCCTCTCGGGTCGTTTTGTCGTTCATTTTTCATAGTCAGCCCGCAGCTGACCGCACGCCGCTTTCAGCTCCGCGCCGAATTCCCTGCGCATGGTAACGCCGACGCCGTGTTTTTTCAGCACGTCGTAAAACCGCATTATCCTGTCGCGCGGGCTTTTTTCAAAGCCCGAATCGGCGGCGTTGTACGGGATAATATTAACATAGAAATCACGCCCGCCGATAAGCCCGCAGAGCTGCTCTGCGTGTTCGGGGGTATCGTTCACGCCGTTAAGCATGACATATTCAAGCGTAACGCGGCGGTTCGCTTTTTTGGAGAAATATTCCGCCGCGGCGATAAGCTCCTCCAGCGGATAAGCGCGGTTTATCGGCATCAGCTTGTCGCGCAGCGCGTTGTTCGGCGCGTGCAGGCTTATTGCGAGGTTACAGGGGTGCGGAAGCGCCGCGTAGTCGTATATCCTCGGGACAATGCCGCAGGTGGAAACGGTGACGTGCTTTTCGCCGAGCGCAAAGCCTTTCGGCTCGCACATTATTTCGCAGAAGTCCCGAACCGCGCCGAAATTGTCGAACGGCTCGCCGATACCCATGACGGAAACGCCGCTTATCTTAACGCCGAAGCGCTCCGACACGGCGATGACCTGCCCCGTTATTTCCTCGGGGGAAAGGCTGCGCCGTTTCTTCAGCTGCCCGCTCTTACAGAACGCGCAGCCCATCGAGCAGCCGACCTGCGTTGAAACGCAGACGCAGTTACCGAATTTCTGCCGCATGAGCACCGTTTCGACATATTCGCCGTCGCGCAGCCTCAGCAGCAGCTTTGCCGCGTCCTCGCTTTCGAGCGCCTCCGCCGTTTCGGGTAGGGATATCTCAAAATCCCGCGAAAGCGCGCCGCATACGCGCTGCGATAAACCGAGCGCGTCGAACGACCTTATCCCGCGGCGGTATATCCCGTCAAAGACTATTCCCGCCTTTGCGGGGTTTTCGCCGCCCCGAATGAAGTATTCCTCAAGCGCGGCGCGGGTCACCCCGAAAATGTTTCTTTTCTCTCCCATATTTCACATTTCCTCGGAAACGAGCCATTCCTTTGCCTTTTCAAAATCATAAATGAAGTTTACCGCAAAGCGTTTTCTGTATTTCAGCAGGGCGGTCAGTCGGCGTTTTGTATCCTTGTCCGCGCCGATGAAGCAGACGCGGGTGAACACCTTTTTTCCGCTGCAAAGCAGCCGGGCTATTTCCTGCGATATCTCATCGGTAACGATCGTTTCGTTAAGGACAAATCCTATCGCGGAGGGACCCGACGGTTTGAGAAAGGTCTTGCTGTCCCCGCGCAGCTTTTCGAGAACAAGCCCCGAAAACTGATACATTCCGTCGAGGTGCTCGAACCATATCTCGCCGCCGCCGAAGTACAGCGGGAACGACTTTTTCTTTACCCCGGGGAGCTCCTCGGGCGAAAGGCTGCCGCTGTACAATGCGGGTGAGCTTTTTGAAAAACCGAACACAGCGCGCCCCTTATCCCAGAACAGCCTTCACAAGGCTTGCCGCAAAGTGTCTTACCTCAACCCTGTCGGCTATCTCCCACAGGCGGGAGGTGCACACCGTGCGCCCGTTGTCGCGGTAAAGCAGCGCGAGCCTTGAAGCGCGCTGCGGGTTGTCGATCACCCAGACATCGGGCTCGATGTCCGTTCCGTCAAGGTTTGCGCAGTGACTGTGAGTGACCAGCCCGTACCACTGCGGGGTGGTGTGCTCCTCGCAGGGGAAGCCGCCGAGAAGCGCGCTGTCCTTGTTGATGAACAGCCCGAGCGTGCCTGTCGGGACAGGCTTTCCCATGCTCTCGGAAATGCTTCTGAACATTCCGTAGCACCAGAAGTCGGTGCAGTATTCGCCGCGCAGGTCGTTTTCGCCCGCTTTGGGGATACAAAGCGTTTTTTCGTTCGCGGCGCTGATGTCGTTTACTATGGGGAGCGTTTTCCCGTCGTACTTTATATATGTTTCGGTGATCTCAACGTCTGTTTCGGGGTAAATGTACAGTGTGTAGGAATTGGTGATATTTGTTCCGTCAACGCGCAGCGAAAGCACGGCGGTGCAGGGTGCGTCGGTTTCGGGCGTGAACACGGCGGGCGCGCAGCGGAATATCCTGCCGTTCGGTGTTCCCACCGAGGAAGCGCCGTCGGCAACGGTCTTTCCGCCGACAGTCAATGTCCAGTTTATCTTAGACGCGGAATAATGCGGCTCGGTCGAGGATATCATCAGCCCGCAGGTCACCTTTTCTCCGCTTGTGTAAATGAACCGCGGAAGCTCGGCGAGGACGACTGTTTTTGAGCAGAAATGCCGCCATTCGTTCGGCTCAATGAGCCCCTTGCTTTCCATAAACGGGTCAAGTATTCCCACGGTCGCAGTGCCCTGTCCGGGGAAATCCTGAAGGTCGAGAAGCTGAAAGCCCGCCATTTTTTCGGAGCGCAGCGCTGTTTCGATCTCGTCGCGGTAGCAGGCGGCGGACAGTGCCCCCGAAGCGCGGAAGAAATCGCGCCAATGCGAAAGCAGCCCCTTTTCCTTTGCAGCCGCGCGGTAGCCCTCGTAGGTGTCGTGGCGCAGTGAGCCTGTATATTTCGCAATTTCGTCGTAATTCGGATAGATGTAATACTGCCCGACCTCGTGGGATACCACGGGGACGTTCGGGATTATCGCGCCCGAGGAATCGGCGCGCACCTTTTTCATTTCCGTGCCGTACTGTATGAGTATCTCGCCGCCGTCGGAGCCCCTGCCCGCGTTTTCGGGGATAATAATGCTGTCGTAATTATGGGCGCTGTTCGGCTCGTCTGTCTGAATATGCCCGAACGGAGCGTCGCAGGAGGCATAGCTGCCGCGTATGAGCCTGTCGCGGTCAAAGCGCACGCCGCTGAAAAAGTCGTCGTGTTCAAGTATGCAGGGGACAAACTGGAAATTATTCGAGCCCTGTACATAAAGCTTGTCGGGGGCAATTTCCTTATAGCCCGCAAGTATCTCGTCAAGCCGCTGCTGATTGCCCCAGAGCTCGTTGCCCATTGACATCATGACAAAGGACGCGTGGCTGCCGTACTCGCGGAGTATGCGGAAGCCCTCCTCGCGGAGGAAGCGGTGCTCGTTGTTCAGCTCGTCGGGGATAGTGCCCCAGAAAGGCAGCTCTGGCTGCATATATATTCCCATAAGGTCAGCCGCCTCAAACGCTGCCTCGGGCGGGCAGCAGGTGTGGAAGCGGTAGTGGTTTATGCCGTACCGCTTTGCCGTTTCAAACACCTTGATCCAGCTTGCGGTGTCTGTCGGAGCAAATCCCGTCAGCGGGAAAACAAGCCCGTCATGCTTGCCGCGCAGGAATGTTTCGTCGCCGTTTATGCGGAATTTGAGCCCGTCGGTGCGCAGCTCGCGCATACCGAAATTCACGCGGCGGCTGTCCCCGTCAATGTTTATTTCAAGCCGCAGCAGGGCGGGGGAGTGCTCGCTCCAGAGCGGGACATTCCCCGAAAGCTGCATGGTGCAGTCAAGTTTTCCCTCGGAAAAATCGAACGAAGCGGCGCCGTACTCCCCGTTTTCGTCCAGCACTTTCAACAGGGCGCTGCCCGACTGCCTGCCCGCGATATCCGCGCGGACGCGGAGCTTCTTGTCCTTAATATCGGGGAAAACCGATACGAAGCGGGGAAATGCGCGGTAGCACTGTATCTCGAGCTTTCCCGTTATGCCGTTCCAGTTGGTCTGAGTGTCGACGGAGGTAAGGTGACCGCCCGCGGTAGGGTAGTCGGTGTTGTCGACGCGGACAATGATCTCATGTTCCCCCGCAGAAATGCCGCCGAGGTCGTAGCGGTGCGGCGCGCAGAGCGAGCAGAACTGCCCGATATTTCTGCCGTCAATGTAAACGGAGGTCTTTCTCGTGCGCTCCAGCAGCAGCGTGAGCTCGCCCGCCGCCTGTTCCTCCGAAATGGAGAAGCGGCGCCTGAACCACGCATAGCCCTCGAATTTATACAGGTCGGTAAGGCAGCCGTAATTCTTTTCGGTGTTAAGTCTGCCGAGCCTAGCGTGCGAGGTGGTGTCGGGAAGCGTTATTTCGCCGTCAAATTCCGCGGGAATGGCGTCCTGCCTGCTTTCGTCAAGGAACACGTCCCATTTTCCGCTCAGATCGATAATATTCATAGATACCTCCGGTTAAAAATAGCTGTACTTATATTTTATAATGCCCGGGCGGATTAGTCAAGTAGTTTTTTAACTCCCGACAAAAAATCAATGCTGCTTGACCTGTGCTGTTGACAATCGGGGTGAAACAGATATGGTCAATATCAGCTTTTTATGTTCGTTACGGTGTGAGCCGCTTTTTTCAAAAATATTTTAAAAAACACTTGACAAATCTATTTTGATGTGGTATAATAACCATGCTGTTCTAAAGACAGCAGGTTGCCGAAAGGCTTTAATGTGGTTTCACGCCTGCCGAGGAATGGGATATTACAGAGTTTTCTGAGTTCCTTTCTGTCTTTGTGCAGAGAGGATTTTTTATTATATCCACTCTTTTGAAACAGCAAAATTCTATAAAGGAGTGAATTAAATGCCCAGTCAGAGCATACTCGCACAGAAGCAGCAGTTCGTTGCTGACCTTGCAGAAAAGCTGAAGAATGCAGCAGGCGGTGTTCTCGTTGATTACAAGGGTATCTCCGTTGAGGAGGATACCAAGCTTCGTAAGGAGCTCCGCGAGAACGGCATCGACTACTTCGTAGTCAAGAACACCCTGCTCAAGCGCGCGGCAGAGATCGCAGGTGTTGAAGGCCTTGAGCCCGCACTTTCCGGCACGACCGCAATCGCTCTTTCCGCAGAGGATATCATCACCGCTCCCAAGCTTCTGTACAAGAAGGCTGAGAGTTCCGACGGCAAGTTTGCCATCAAGCTCGGCTTTATCGACGGCAAGGCTATCTCCAAGGAAGAGGTCGAGGTTTACGCAAAGCTCCCCTCCAAGGAAACCCTGCTCTCCCAGCTCGTATTTATGCTTCAGTCCCCGATTCAGCGTCTTGCTATCGCTATCAGCGAGATCGAGAAGAAGCAGTCCGAAGGCGAAGCTACCGCTTGATCGCCCGGGAACAATTGCGGCATAGCGCCGCGTAACACTCGCCATACGGCGTGATTTGAAATTAAAACATATTTATGGAGGAAATTAAAATGGCTTCTGAGAAGATTTTAGCTATGATTGAAGAAGTTAAGGGTCTGTCCGTTCTTGAGCTGAACGAACTCGTAAAGGCTCTTGAGGAAGAATTCGGCGTATCCGCTGCTGCTGTTGCTGCTGCTCCCGCTGCAGGCGCAGGCGCTGCTGCCGCTGCTGAGGAAAAGACTGAGTTCGACGTTATCCTCGCATCCTTCGGCGATTCCAAGATGGGAGTTATCAAGGCTGTTAAGGACATCTGCGGTCTTGGCCTGAAGGAAGCTAAGGAGCTCGTTGAGGGCGCTCCTAAGGCTATCAAGGAAGGCGTTTCCAAGGCTGAGGCTGAGGGGCTCAAGACCAAGCTCGAAGAGGCCGGCGCTAAGATCGAGCTGAAGTAATTCACTCTCTTAATTACAACGATGGGACTGCCGAATGACAGTCCCATTTTTTGTTGTTTATTTGTCAACGCCGTCATTCGGCGCGGTGTTTCTTTCCGTTTTGCCGGCGCTCTCGTTCGCCGCGCCCGACTTTGCCTTCGAGAACATTTCCCTCAGCCCGAACGCCAGCAGGAACAGCGCGAACAGCTTTCGCAGCAGCCCGCCCGCTACTAATTGTGAGCCGAGCGTTCCGATTATCGCGCCGATAATGCCGCCGAGGGCGCAGCGCTTAACGAGTGCCTTGTTGACGAGCCCGTTTTTAAGGTGCATTATCAAAGCGATAAGCGCTATCGGAAGAAAAAACAGAACATTGACGCCCTGCGCTGTTTTCTGCTCCGTTTCGGTGAACATGGTGAGCCATACGATGAGTATGAACCCGCCGCCAAGCCCCATTGAAGCGAGTATCCCCGTGAAAAAACCGACCAGTGCCTCCGTCATGACAGCAGCATCCTTATTGACGCGGCGGTAATGACCGCGCCGAAAAGCCGCCGCAGCCACTGCGCCTTGATTTTTTTCAGGAACAGCGCGCCTGTTATCGCGCCCGCAGCGCCCCACGGGATAAAGCTCCATGCCGCGGCGAAGTCGAGCGCGCCCGAGAACCCGTAAAACACCGCCGTCACAAGGCTTAACATAAAAATGAACGCGACCGAGCTTGCGTGCGCTTCCTGCACCGCGCAGCCTTCCTTTTCAAAAACCGGCACGGCGATAACGCCGCCGCCCGAGCCGAAAAATCCGTTAAGAAATCCGCACAGCGTCCCCTCGAAAAAGTTTTTCAAAATATCACCCCGCGCTTATTTTGCACAGGCGCGGGGCTTAATATTTGAAAACAGAAAGTGTAAAATAATGCCTTAAATCTTCGTCAGCCCGAATGCGGCGATGGCGGTGAGATTGTCCTCGCTGAAAAAATCCGCGTCCTTTTCGAGCAGCTCGGCGGCTTGCCTTTTTTCGGGGTCATCGGAGCGCGCCATGCTGTCGTGAACGGTTTTCAGAAGCTTCCTCTGGAGCATTCCGAGCTTTGAAAATTCAATGCCCCCGCGCAGATAGAAAAGCGGGACGGTGAGCTTGTTTTCGGAAATAAGTATTTCCTCGTTCGCTTTAACGGCGGGGAACAGTCCCACAGCGCCGACAGCGGCGACAATCCACCTTTTCTGAGCCTTATCCAGCCCCATAATGCGGTTTGCAAAGACCCACCCTATAAAGATGACGCTTTCGCCTTTCGGAAGCGCCTTTTTTGCACCCTTTATGTCATAGCAGGGCAGGCGGAGCTTTTCGGCAAGAGCTTTAGCGTAGCGTTCTGCGTGTCCCGTATTGCTTTCATATATTACTGCTTTCATGGCTTTGCTCCTTTCGACAGGGTAATTCCGTATATATGATATCACAAACTCGGTGTCGTGTCAATCATAGTATGTGTTAATATGCCAAAAAAACCTCGCATATCATTTAAAAAAATAGGCGTTATATCGTTGACAACATAAAAAGAGTATGGTAAAATAGAAGTATAGGCGTTTTTGCCGAAAATAAGCTTTTTAGAAGGGAACACTAAATCAGATGCAGTACACCGGTTCGGATATAATTGTTGAATGTCTGCTGGAACAGGGTGCGGATACCGTTTTCGGATATCCGGGGGGAGCTGTCCTCAATATATATGACAGCCTTTATAAATACAGCGATAAGATAAGACACATCATCACCTCGCATGAGCAGGGCGCCTGCCATGCCGCCGACGGATATGCGCGCTCGACGGGTAAGACGGGCGTTGTTATCGCGACAAGCGGCCCCGGCGCGACTAACCTCATAACGGGTATCGCCACCGCGCACATGGATTCTATCCCCCTTGTTGCCATAACAGGAAATGTAAGCTGCGGGCTGCTTGGTCTTGACAGCTTTCAGGAGGTAGACATCACGGGTATAACCATGCCCATAACCAAGCATAATTTCATCGTCAAGGACGTGAACGAGCTTGCGGACACTATCCGCCTTGCGTTCAAGATCGCGGGCAGCGGAAGAAAGGGTCCCGTCCTCGTGGATATCCCCAAGGATATCACTGCGGCTATGTGCGAGTATACGCCCATGCCCGCCGTTGTCCCCGAAACGGTGACCGACATCAGCGAGAGCGAGCTTGAAACCGCCGCGAAGCTTATCGCCGCTTCAAAGAAGCCATACATATACGCGGGCGGCGGAGTTATCTCCTCCGACGCGGCTGACGAGCTGAAAAAGCTCGCCGAGCTGTGCGACGCGCCCGTTTCCTGCTCCCTTATGGGTCAGGGCGCTTACGACCAGACCGACCGCCGCTATATCGGTATGCTCGGTATGCACGGCACGGTGAGGGCTGCGGCTGCGCTCAACGCCTGCGACCTCTTTATCGGCATAGGCACGCGCTTTTCCGACCGCGTTATCGGCGACCCCAAGGTGTTCGGCAGAAATGCGAAGATACTTCACATTGACATTGACCCCGCAGAGTTCAACAAGAACGTCGAGGTCAACGCAACGCTGAGCGGCGACGTCAAGGCGGCGCTGACAAGGCTGTGCGCAATGATAGAGCAGAAGAGCAATCCCGAGTGGCTGGACGAGATACTCGGCGGCGATTACCCCGAGCCTGTTCAGAAGGGAACGGACGAGCTGCCCGTAACTCCCGAGGCAGTCATTGAAAAGCTCGACGAGCTGACGGGCGGCAGCGCAATAATTTCCACCGAGGTAGGTCAAAATCAGATGTGGGCGGCGCAGTATTACCGCTACAGAAAGCCGCGCAGCTTTGTTACCTCGGGCGGACTCGGCACCATGGGCTTCGGGCTCGGCGCGTCTATCGGCGCCAAGGTGGGCAATCCCGACAAGACAGTCGTAAATATAGCGGGCGACGGAAGCTTCGCGATGAACCTCAACGAGCTTATCACCGCGTCTGCGCACAATATCCCCATAATCCAGATGGTCATCAACAACAATGTCCTCGGCATGGTGCGCCAGTGGCAGCGCCTGTTCTATAACAAGCACTTCTCGCAGACCACGCTCGACAACAGGCATATCGACTATGTTAAGCTCGGCGAAAGCTTCGGCATTAAGACTCTTGTGATTGAGATAAACGAGGATATCGCGCCGGTGCTCGCGGAAGCGCTGGAGATATCCAAGACCGCTCCCGTCATGATCGAGGTCAGGATCGACCGCGATATCAACGTCCTGCCCATGATACCCGCAGGAAAGCCCGTTGTTGACCCGATTACTTATATTGATCTGGAGGCGTGATATATGCAGGAATATGTATTATCGGTAAAAGTTGCGAATAATAACGGCGTACTGCTGCGCGTTTCCAGCCTTTTCAGCAGACGCTGCTTCAATATAAAGAGCCTTAACGCCGCGGAAACGGAGATACCGAATGTTTCCCGCCTTACTATCGTCGTTTCGGGCGATATCAGAGTGCTCGAGCAGATAAAGAACCAGCTTATGAAGCTTTACGACGTTATCGACGTTACGATACTCGAGGACGCGGTGTGCCGCGAGCACGTCCTTGTCCGCGCGGGCAGAAGCAGCGACGAGCGCCAGAAGATAATTGAGATAGCTAACCTTTTCAGGGCGAAGCTTGTTGACATCGCCGCGGACAGCGTAATGCTTGAGCTCACCGGCGAGCCCGCGAAGCTTGACAGCTTTATCGGGCTGCTCAAGCCCTACGGGATCGTTAAAATGGTTCGTTCGGGTATATCTGCGCTCGAAAGGGATTAAATATTTGACAAAAATTTAACATGATTTGTGCAGAATATATAATATTGTGAAGCTATAATGTTATATATTGTTGTTCATGCCGACAGGGCGGGCAGTCTGCACGGGTTATAAGGAGGGCGTGCATGAACATACTGCACCTTAAATATGCCGTTGAAGTGGCTAAGACCCATTCCATCAGCAAGGCTGCCGAGAACCTGTACATGGGGCAGCCCAACCTCTCCCGCGCGATAAAGGAGCTTGAGGAATCGCTCGGAATAACGATCTTCAAGCGCACAACAAAGGGCATAACCACAACTCCAGACGGAGATGAGTTCCTTCAGCGCGCCCGCAGGATCGTGTCGCAGGTGGAGGAGGTCGAGGAGCTCTATCACAGCGGCAGAACGAAGAAGCAGCAGTTTTCCGTGTGCGTTCCGAGGGCAAGTTATTTTTCGGAGGCAATGGCAGAGTTTGCGAAGCATATCGCGCTCGACACTCCCGCCGAGATATTCTACAAGGAAACAAATTCCATGCGCACGATAAACAATGTCGTCAAGGGAGATTTCGACCTCGGCATAGTGCGCTATCAGTCAAGCTTTGAAAAGTATTTCAAGGAGCTGTTCGCGGAGAAGAAGCTTGTATACGAAACGGTTTCGGAGTTCAGTTACAGCCTTCTTGTCAGCAAAAAAAGCCCGCTCGCCGAAAAGGACGATGTTTCGCTGGAGGAGCTCGGCAATTATATAGAGATAACTCACGCGGACCCCTACGTTCCGACGCTGCCGCTTATCGACGTCAAAAAAGCGGAGCTCTCGGAGCACGTGGACAAGCATATTTACGTTTTTGAGCGCGCGTCGCAGTTCGTCCTGCTCGGCAACGTCCCGAACACCTTCATGTGGGTGTCGCCGATACCGCAGCACCTGCTCGACAATTACGACCTCGTAACAAAGCGCTGCTCAAGGAATAACAAGATATACAAGGACGTCCTCATCTACCGCAAGGACTACCATTTATCCGAGCTGGACAAGCAGTTCATCACCGATGTCTGCAACGCAAAGCACGCCTGCTTTAAATAAAACGGTTATGCTTTAAAATGATGACCGATATATATTTTATACATTTTACAAGTCGTAAATAATGTGTTAAAATATTAACAAGGACAGAGGAAAATCAACAAAACGGGTTTCCGTCTGTCGGTACACAAGTGTTCAAAGGAACGTCGAAAGTTCCGGAATATATTATTTAAGGAGAAGATGACTATGTTTAACTACGAAATCGTTGACAGCGTTGAGAAGTTCGAAGCCGCTCTTGCACGCGTAAGAGAAGCGCAGAAGAAGTTCGCGACCTACACTCAGGAGCAGGTCGACAAGATCTTCCTCGCTGCTGCGTCCGCTGCAAACAAGGAGAGGATCCCGCTTGCAAAGATGGCTGTTGAAGAAACAGGCATGGGCATTGTAGAAGATAAGGTTATCAAGAACAACTATGCGTCCGAGTACATCTACAACGCATACAAGGACACCAAGACCTGCGGCGTTATCGAGCGCGACGAAGCGTTCGGAGTAACAAAGGTAGCAGATCCTATCGGCGTTGTCGGCGCGGTTATCCCCACGACAAACCCCACCTCCACCGCGATATTCAAGACGCTTATCTCCCTTAAAACAAGAAACGGTATCATCATCAGCCCCCACCCCCGTGCAAAGAAGTCCACTATCGAGGCTGCAAAGGTAGTTTACGAGGCGGCAGTAAAGGCGGGTGCTCCCGAGGGCATTATTGCATGGATCGACGTTCCCTCCCTTGACCTGACAAATATCCTTATGAAGGAAGTTGACATAATCCTCGCAACAGGCGGCCCCGGAATGGTAAAGGCTGCATACTCCAGCGGCAAGCCCGCCCTCGGCGTAGGCGCCGGCAACACCCCCGCGATCATCGACGAGTCTGCCGATATCCTGCTCGCAGTAAGCTCTATCATTCACTCCAAGACCTTCGATAACGGTATGATCTGCGCTTCCGAGCAGTCCGTTATCGTTCACGAGAAGCTTTACAACAAGGTTAAGAAGGAGTTCGAGGTAAGAGGCTGCTACTTCCTCAAGGACAAGGAGATAGACAAGGTTCGCAAGACTATCATCATCAACGGCGCGCTGAACGCGAAGATCGTTGGTCAGTCCGCATATAAGATTGCTGCTCTTGCAGGCGTTGAGGTCCCCGAAACGACAAAGATACTCATTGGCGAGGTTGAGTCCGTTGACATCTCCGAGGAGTTCGCTCATGAGAAGCTTTCTCCCGTACTCGCTATGTACAAGGCTAAGGACTTCTCCGACGCCCTCGACAAGGCAGAGCACCTCATCGCCGACGGCGGCTACGGTCACACCTCCTCCCTTTACATCAACGCTACAACGGAGCGCGAGAAGATCGCAGAGTTCTCCGAGAGAATGAAGACCTGCCGTATGCTTATCAACACTCCTTCTTCTCACGGCGGTATCGGCGACCTGTACAACTTCAAGCTCGCTCCCTCCCTTACCCTCGGCTGCGGCTCGTGGGGCGGCAACTCCGTTTCCGAGAACGTTGGCGTTAAGCACCTTATCAATGTTAAGACTCTTGCTGAGAGGAGAGAGAATATGCTGTGGT
>JBJFHP010000091.1:0-3395 GCA_051893715.1 Oscillospiraceae bacterium | reverse complement strand
CGCTCATCTCGAACGCCGCCTGCTGAAATTCCGCCATGAACGACTTGCCGTCCGGAACGAGCAGATAACCGTCGGGATAGAGCGACGAACCGGTAAGATCCGCGCTGTAAAGCGTGAGGAGGTCATCGAATGCAACACCCTGATCCAGCATACCCATTATCTCGTCCACCGTAGCCTGCTTGTCCTCCGCCGCCTGACTGCGCAGCCTGTCCGCGCCCGCGTCGTCGCCGTTGTCGCGGCAGGCGGTTATCTCATCTGTCAGCGTGTCGCTGAACCCAACGAGAATATGCTTTATGCGGCGCGCTCCCTCGGGTACCCAGAACGCGGAATAGCTCCCCGATTCATATTCCGAAACATTGTCCGCGTAAAGCTGCTTTATGCTCTCCACATAGGAATCGAATTTTTCCTGCGCCTCGCTGTACTCGGTGGTAACGTCCTTTGTTGCCGCAGCCTTTACCTTTTCGGTTATCTTCGCGCTCACCTGCCACATCAGCAGGTCGTCGCGGTCAAGCCCGCAGTCCGCAAGGTACGCGTCAAACTCCTCATTGCCGCGCTTCTTCTTTTCCTCGTCGCTTATCGAGCTGCTGTCGGCGGCGGTGCCGTAGTCGGCGTTCTCCCCGAAATACTCCACCTGCTCCTCAACCAGCTCGGCAAATTCCTCCTCAACAGCGTCCATTTCCTCGTCGGTGAGCGCCGAAACGCCGAGCTCCTCCGCCTTCACCATGATTATCTTCTCGTTGATAAGATAATTGATTATTGTGGCGCGCTGGGTCGCGCACTGCTCCGCAACGCCCTCCGCCGTGTCGTCGGGTATCGACTGTGTTTTTAGGTAATAATTGTACTCCTTGGCGAAATCGATATACTTTATCTTCATGTCATCGGACGCGCCCTGTTTCGTCGGCTGCGCGACAACCGCGTTGTCGTCGGGCTTGACGTTGGTTCCGAACTTTACCGAGCAGCCGCTCAGCATAACGGCGCACGCCGCCGAAAACGCTGCGGCAGTATGTAATATACGGGATCTTTTCATCTGTGTTCCTTTCGTTTTGCTGTGATATTGCTGTAACAGTCGGGGGAAATATTCCGACGCATGACCGTACATTGTAATTATAGCACATATTCCGAAAAAAATAAACAGAATTTTCGGTATTAGTATGAAATATTTCTGAAAAAGTGATGATTTTTTCGGTAAGATATGTTATAATGAATAAAAGCAGGCTGAAACTGCTTGACTTGACATCTTCTTCATGCTGTATTTATAGTACGGGAGGTTAAAATATGGCTTCAAAATGGCATAAGGCGCTTGCCGCGCTGCTGGCGCTGTGCATGACGGCAGGCATTGCGGGCTGTTCGGGAGGCGAATCGTCGGGCTCGGACGGCGCGGGCACGGGCGAGACCGCCCAGACAGGTCAGACCGCCGAAACATCCGATACGGAAAACGAGCCTGTCAAGGCGGGATATATATTCCACGGAAACGCCGCAGACGGCGGCTTCACGGGGGACATGAACGAGCAGCGTATCCTTGCGGGAACGCACAGCAGCGTCGAAACAATGTATATCGACAACGTAAGCATATCCGACTTCGAAAAAGCTGTCAGCACCCTTGCCGACGCGGGCTGCACCTACATCATATCGCAAAGCCCCGTCTATACGAATATCCTTGCGTCAACGGCGGGAAAATACATGAACATCAATTTCATTGCCTACGGCACGACCGTCCGCTCCGCAAACATCGCCGCATACACCGAGGAGATATTTCAGGGGGCGTATGTCGCGGGAATGGCGGCTGCGTATAATTCGCAGAACGAGAAGATAGGCGTTGTTGCGGACACCGACCTGCTTTACCCGATACCCCTCATAAACGCCGCCGCGCTCGGTATGCAGCTCGTTTATTCCGACGCGGAGCTTGTCACCGCATTCGCGACCGCCGACGACGAAATAGAAACCGCCGTAAACGCGCTGAGAAACGACGGCTGCGACGTCATCATCTGCTACACCGAATCGCGCCGCGCGGCAGAGCTGTGCGAGCAGAAGGGCATTAAGTTCATCGACAGCGTTGACCACAGCGGCGACGCCGCCGATTACAAGAATATGCTGATGTACTTCTGCTGCCGCCGCGACAGCTATTTCCTCTCGGAATACAAGAAAATGACCATGGACACATGGGAGGGCGACACCTTCACGGGGACAATGGCAAACGGCGCCGTTACCGTGTCCGACGCGCTCCCCGCCGCTAAGGACGGAACGCAGAAAATAATCGGCGCGCTCGTCCCGAAGGTAACGGGCGGGCTTGCCTACATCTTCAACGGCGAGCTCAAGGATATAAACGGCAATGTTAAGTACCTCAAGGGCGACTATATGAAACCCACCGAAATATATAATATGGACTGGTATGTCTACGGCGTAAGGCTGCTCGGGAATTACCGCCAGCCCATCACCGACATTGTGGAGAACACCTTTGAGATACACTACGACTGAAAAGGAGATATAAATATGGAACACGTTTACAGAACAAAAACAGTCTGCGCACAGGAGATACATTTCCGTCTGGACGGGAATGTTGTCAGCGATATTGAATTTATCGGCGGCTGCAACGGCAACCTCAAGGCTATCTCAAAGCTCCTTGAGGGCAAAACGGTGGAGTATATCGAGCAGACGCTCGCGGGGAACACCTGCGGCAGAAAAAACACCTCCTGCGCCGATCAGCTTGCGCTCGCGGTGAGAGCGGCTTATAATGAGGAGAACGCTTGATCCGACATTGACATACTTAAAAAACCGCGGTCACAGGCTGCGGTTTATTTCTGTCGTTAAATAATATTAGGTAACAAATCTGTAATGGGTTACTTAACACAAAAAAGAAATATATTTTTTATTAAGTTTACACATTGAAATCGGCATTATTATATGGTATAATACTATAAATCAGCCTCGGCTGAATTAACGTTAATTCAAGGAGAACATCATGGAAAATAAATTTCTCGGACTGACCCCTCCCATGGGCTGGAACTCATGGAACACATTCACATGGCAGATAAACGAGGAGCTGATAAAGCAGGCGGCTGACGCTATCGTTGAAAACGGGCTTAAAGACGCGGGCTACGAATACGTTGTCATTGACGACTGCTGGAGCGAAAAGCAGCGCGACGAAAACGGCAGGCTTGTCCCCGACCACCTGAAATTCCCGAACGGCATGAAGGCTGTCGCGGACTACGTTCACTCCAAGGGGCTGAAATTCGGTATGTACTCCTGCGCGGGCACCCATACCTGCGGTGGGCACCCCGGAAGCTTTGAGCACGAATTTGTCGACGCGGCGACATTCGCGGAATGGGGCGTTGACTACCTCAAATACGACTACTGCTACAAGCCCGACCATATCCCCGGCGAGGTGCTGTACAAGA
>JBJFHP010000090.1:0-14328 GCA_051893715.1 Oscillospiraceae bacterium | reverse complement strand
TTATGGAGGGCTTCGGGCAGACCGAAAGCACCTGTATCCTCGGCAATATAACCGGCATGACGCCCAAGCCCGGGTCAATGGGCAAGCCGACGCCGCTGTATGAGGTAGACCTCATGAAAGCGAACGGCGAGATGTGCGCGGCGGGCGAAGTCGGCGAGATAGTGGTAAAGGGCGAATACACCCGCACGCCCGGTCTTTACCGCGGCTATTACCGCAACAAAGAGGTAACAGACAGCGCATGGCACGACGGCTATTACCACACAGGCGACACCGCGTGGCGCGACGAGGACGGTTATTACTGGTATGTCGGGCGCAACGACGACGTTATCAAATCAAGCGGCTACCGCATAGGGCCGTTCGAGATAGAGAGCGTGCTTATAACCCACCCTGCCGTGCTGGAGTGCGCGGTAACGGGCGCGCCCGACCCGATAAGAGGTCAGGTCGTAAAGGCGACTATTGTCCTTGCGAAGGGCTACACTCCGTCGGACGAGCTTGCAAAGGAGATTCAGGATCACGTCAAGCATAACACCGCGCCGTACAAGTACCCGAGAATAGTCGAGTTCTGCGACGAGCTCCCCAAGACGATAAGCGGGAAGATAAAGCGCGCCGAGATACGCGGCGAATATAAGCAAGACCCTGATCAGTAATACCGCCTGCGCTCGTGCGGCTCAAGGGCTATCCCCTCGGAGCGCGCCTGCCTGTACAGGCTGTCAAGGCGGCAGAGGACGGCGTTTTCCTCATAGATAAGCGCGTCTATCGCGGCTTCGTCCTCGGTCATGTCGAAATTGCTTCGTATATTTTCGAGCTGCTCGGTGAGCCTTGAGCAGCTGCGCTCGTAAAATTCGCGCCGCTTGTCTGCGGCGGGGGTTTTCTTTCGGAAAAGCTCGGATATTTTCATGGCAGTACGCTCCTTACGGTTTGTACTGCCATTATATTTTCCGGGTTAACGCATTATTACAAAAAGACGCCGGCAGCCTTTTCACGGGCTGCCGGTGCTTTGTATATTATAGAGGTAACAGAATGGTGTCGTTATTTTACCTCGGGGACGATGGGGGCAAACCTTATGCGGATATTCGGCATTTTTGTGATGGTGGTGTAGTAGTTGGTCTGCCAGTCGTCGCCCTGAGAGGGGTCGTTTTCGCCGCTTGCGGGGGGAGCGAATATTTTGAGGGTAAGGTCTGCTTCGCCGTCAAGGGGCTTTTCAAAGAATGCGGACATGAGGTCGATGCACTTTGCGTTGGGGCTCTTGTAGAACCACTTGCCGTTTATTTCCATCATGAGGTTGAGCGGCTCATCGAAATACACCTCGCAGAACACGGGGTTCTTTTCAAAGTGGAGCGGTATCGCAAGACCCGTCGCGTCCTCGCTTCCGCCCCAGCGGAGCTTTGCGGGGAGGGTGACTTCCGCGCCCTGCTCTATCGAGGGGTAGAAATACTCGTCGTGGATTATCTCCTTGTAGGTGGCAAGGGCGGGCTGCTCGATGCCGACGTTGGGGTTATTGGGATCCTCAATTTCAAGCCCGAGCCTGCCGCGGTCGCGGAACTGATAGAACGTAAAGCCGTTGAACCAGCCCTGCTCGGGGTCGTTCTTCAGCATATCGCAAAATTCCTTTATCATTGCCGCCTGATCGTACGGGCCGGTAACGTCGCCGTCGGCGTTGAACTCGCTCATTACCATCGGCTTCTTGACGCCGCCGCAAAGCTCTCTGTAACGCTTTTCGGAGAGCTTGGTGAGGTTGTAGGTGTCGGCTACCTTGCTTCTGCTGAACGACGTGCCGCCTACTTCCGCGACATCGTAGGGCCAGCCCCAGTGGAGCGACATATACTTGTCGACGGACCAGATATCGGTCGCCCTTACAGCCTCGGCGAACTCCTTTTCCATTTCGATCTCGCCGCCCTTTTCGGGGTGCTCAACGCCGCCGATACAGAGCACTGTCGAAACATTCGGAGCCTCTCGCTTGATTATGTTGTGGAAGCGCACATAGAAATCCGCGATCTCCTGATATGTAGCGCGCTTGGTGAAGCTGAACCAGTTGCCCGTCGCCTCGTGGTTAATGCGCAGCTGCATTCTTCCGTAGGTGCGAAGCTCCTTTGCAATGCGCTCGAGGAACACGTCGGGGAGATTGGGGTCGATTGTCATTGTGAGGATAACGTCCTGACCGTGGCGGCGGACGTCCTTCATGCAGGTAAAGGGCTCGCCGTCGGTCGTGCCGCCTATTCCGCCCTTATAGGTGAAGTAGTCGTCGTAGGGGTAGTCCCACTGAAATGTTACCTCGCGGTCGGCAAAGGCGTTGCGCGCTCTTGCGGGCCATGTTTCGTCGAGGGGGTAGTAGCAGTACATCAGGCTTATCGCGCGGTGCGGTCTGCCGAGCTTGTGCAGGATATAATCCTGGTCGACATATTCGCCGCGCTCGCTTCCGTCGCCGAGGTCAACGGCGCACTTCGCGGCGCCGAGCTTTATCTCGTAGATCTTTTCGTTCATCGGAGTGTTTCCTTTCTGTTTTTCAGCCGTAAGGTCGGGGCTGTTATTTCCTTATAGAAACAGTATAACATAAAATGAAATCGTTTTCAAGGGGGTAAAGAAAATTTTTTCAAAAAAACGGAGCGCATTGAAGAACGCGCCCCGCAGACTGTCGATAAACCCCGAAAGGGCTTTATCTTAATGAATAATGAATATAGAATAGTGAATAATGAATAATTATGGTGTGCCCTGCGGGCACGTTTTTTATAAAGTGGGATATAATCACATTTTTCAGAACAATCGGCGAAGCCGATACCTTTATTATTCATTCTTCTTTATTCATTATTCAATATTCATTTTTTGGCGAAAAGACTTTTTTGATAAAATAGCGGAGCGCATTAAAGAACGCGCCCCGCAAATATATCATTTATCATCTTTATTCCGTCTTGAATGCCGCTTGAACTTGTATTTCAGCCGTGAATTTCTTATTTCGTGCGGAATGCTGCGGAAGCGCTGAATATTGTTCGTGGCGGTATCCATAAGGGAGAAAAATTCCTCTGCCATAAAATTCTCCTTGCGCTGCGTCTGCCCCGAGCGGTATCTTTCTATCACCGCGCCGTAGCGGTCATAAGCGCGCTTTACCGATGTTTCCCATGAAATGTAAACCTCGTTCATCGCGTGGTCGCCTATCTGATGTACCTCGTCAAGGTGGGTGCAGGCAAATTCGATCTTCCCAGCGATAGCGGCGGGGTCGGCTTCGGTGAGAATGCCCGTCCGTCCGTCGGTTATTCCCTCGGCGGCACAGCTGCCGTCAATAAGCAGCGAGCCGACGCCGCACGCAGCCGCCTCGCGGACAACGATACCGTTGGTGTCGTATTCCGAGGGGAAGAGGAAGAGGTCGCCCGCCGTGTAATAAACGCGCAGCTCCTCGCGGTCGTACACCGCGCCGGTGAATATGCAGCGGTCGGAAAGCCCTGTTTCCGCTGCGTAATCCTCGATCTCCTGCCTGTCCATGCCGTCGCCGACGAACATCATGCGGAAGTCGTTCCCGTCCTCTTTCGCAAGCCTCAGCGCGTCAAGAATGAGCTTTATCCCCTTGTACCAGAGGAGTCTGCCCACGAAGATGAACAGCGGCATTTCCTGCGGTATCCCGTAAGCCGCGCGCAGCTCCGCCGCGTCCTCCGCATCCGCCCGCCCGCAGGGGAAATCAACGCCGTTTTCCATGACGTAATACTTGCCCTCGAAGCCGAGGCTGCGGAGGTTTTCGCCCGCGCCGTGGCTGACTGTCCACACCTCGTCGCAGGCGGCGATGTTGCCGACAACGAACTTTATCGCCTGATCCGCCATAAGCTTGTTGGGGAGCGCGCGGCGGATATCGATGTCAAATTTTGTATGATAGGTTATTATCAGCGGAACGTCCGTCTTTTCGCGCAGCACGCGCGCCATGACCGTTGACGAAAACGGGCAGTGGCTGTGTATGACGTCGAAGCCGCGTGCCGAGAGCGCGTCCAGCTTGCTGCTGCTGAACGGGTAGCCCGCGCGGTAGCCGCATATTTTTTCCGAAATGGTCATGCTTTTGTACCGCACAACATCAAACGGGTAGTCGTCCTCAACGCCGGGGTAATCGGGCGTTACGACAGTCGCGCTGCCGAGCTGTGAGGAAATGACGTTGGCGTAATTTATTACCGCGTTCGCAACGCCGTCGATGACGGGCGGGAACGAATCGTTCATTAAACAGACATTAAGCTTGTCCGACATTGTATGCTCCTTTTCCGGAATGGTTCTCTGTAATTGGTATATTGATTGGATAAGGTGAAGCGCCGCATTGATGTCACGGGGGACTTCCTCTCGTCCGTGCTGTTTTCTTTAATCAGTTTCATTATACCGCATATTCCGTGATAAATCAAGCATTTTCCGCACAATTTTTCCGATTTTATACCAATTGCTCGCGCAGTGACAGAATTATCTTCCTTTCCCGCCGCGACACCTGCACCTGCGTCATTCCGAGCAGCGCTGCGGTCTCGCACTGCGTTTTTCCGCGAAAATAGCGCAGCATAATAAGCTCCATGTCCTTTTCGGGCAGCTCCGAAAGGCACTGCCGCAGCGCAAGGCGGTCAATGGTTTCGTTTTCGCCCGAATCCTCCGGCAGGTCAAATTCGCCGCCGTCCTCGCAGGAGGTGAGCGATACCGTCGGCTGACCCGCCGCGACCGCTTCCGCCGCTTCTTCCGGGGTCACTCCGAGGCGCTGCGCTATCTCCGAAACGCGCGGCTCGCGCCCCTCGGCGGCTATCTCGTCGTGCACCCGCGCGGCGCGCAGCGAAAGCTCCTTCAGCCCTCTGCTCACCCTGACCGTTCCGCCGTCGCGGAAAAGCCGCTTTATCTCCCCGAGGATAACGGGCACAGCATACGTCGAAAAGCACAGCCCGCGCCCGCTGTCGAAGTTGTCGCAAGCCTTGACCAGCCCGACGCTTCCTGCCGCGAAAAGCTCCTCATACTCTATCCCGCGCCCCCTGAAACGATTTGCGAGCGAATGCACCAGCGGCAGGTTATTCTTTATAAATTCATCGCGCGGGACAGTGCCGAAATTACCGCCCGACAAGGCATTTCTCCCTGCTTCTCATGCGCTTTTCCATGACGACGGTAGTGCCCTTGCCGAGTGTGCTGCGGACGTGCACCCTGTCCATGAAGCTCTCCATGACGGTGAAGCCGAGCCCCGAGCGTTCCTCCTCGGCGGGAGCGGTGGAGAACATCGGCTGCATTGCCTGCGGTATGTCGGCAATGCCGCTGCCCCTGTCCTTGACCGCTATGTACAGCGTGCCGTCGGAATACAGCCGCAGAACAAGCGTCACCGTGCCCGAGCAGTCGCGGTAGCCGTGTACTATGGAATTTGTCACCGCCTCCGACACCGCTGTTTTGACCGCCGCTATCTCTGCGACGGTAGGATCGGTCTGCGATGCGAATGCCGCTGCCGCCGAACGCGCGAAGCTTTCGTTGCGGGAAAGCGCGGGAAAGCTTATCGTGCTTTCGTTTATGATATCCTTTTTCATACGTTCACCCCTTTTGTGTTATTTGCTCCTTTAACAAGCAGCCCCGACAGCCCCGAAACGCTTATCACAGCCGCGATATCGGGTCTTGCGTTTTTGATGAGGACCGACCCGCCGTAAGCCTCGACAGCCCTTGTCCTGCCGAGGATAAGCCCTATCCCCGAGCTGTCCATGAAACCGACGTTTTCCATGTCGATGACAAGCAGCTCGGGGCGCGAGCGGGATATCGCCTCGTCCATTGCCGCGCGGAGCTCACGCGCCGCGTGGTGGTCGATGTCGCCGTATATAGCGGCGGTCATTCGTTTTCCGTCGTTGTATATTTTCAGCATAAAAACTCCTTTCAAAAAGCGACCCGCCGCCCTGACGTAACAGCCGCTCCCGACAGCGGACTGCCCGCGCGGTGAGCGGGTCTTGGGGCAGCGCGCTCCGCTGCAACGTTTGCTGCAAATCGGTCATTCGCTGCCCTGTGATGAAATTATAGCACTATTACCAATTATTACCTGTCGATATAACGGCGCGGAAATAATTTTTTTGGGTCAAACGGCGGCAATTTCGGTGGATTGACCCCGAAAAATAAAAAAATACGGCATATTCCGCCGAAAATACTTGACAGGTCGACATCTTTGTTGTATAATCTAATTAAAGAAAATTTTAATTAGGTGGTGATATTTTGGGACTTGCCGAAACATTCAGGGCAATGTCGGACGGGCAGCGGCGCGATATCCTCGATATGCTCAAGGAGGCGCCGATGAACGCGGGAGAGATCGCCGCGCGGCTCGGGATAACGCCCGCGGCGCTTTCCTATCACCTGCGCCTGCTTAAAGCGGCGGAGCTTGTGACGGAATACAAGGAGAAAAATTTTGTGTTTTACGAGCTCAACACAAGCGTTTTCGACGAGCTTGTGCTGTGGCTCGGGCAGTTCGGAGGGAGAAGAAATGAGATCGAAAATATTATGGATAATTCTGTCGGTAAACCTGATACTGACTGCTGTGACGATGAATTTCCTGCCCGATGAGATAGCGCTTCATTATAACGCGCAGGGCGCTGTCGACCGTTACGGCTCGAAATATGAGATGTTCACCATGACGGCGCTTGCGGCGGCGTTTGTGGCGTTCTGGCAGCTGTTTGTGATGGTATTTGAGCGCAAAGCCCGCCGCGCCAACGACGAGAAGGCTCAAAAGGAAGCGCGCTCGAATGCGAAGCTGCTTGTTTATGCGGGCGCATTTCAGACGGCGGTAATGACGGTGATACAGCTGATTTTTGCGTTTGCCGCCTGCAATGTGAACGCAATGCCGCTCGATTCGATGATGTGGACGTTAACGGTGCTGACCGTCGTCTGCGGAATTGGCGAGATAGTTCTCGGGAACATTCTCCCCAAGACCCGCCGCAACTCTGCAATAGGCGTAAGGACGACATGGAGCATGAAAAACGATGTCGTATGGGCGAAAAGCAACCGCTTCGGCGGTACGGTGCTGTGTATCGCGGGGGTAGCCACGGCAGCCGTCGGATTTGCCGTAGGCGGGCTGCCGTCGGTGTTCGCAATGCTGGGGATACTGCTCGCGGCGACTGCGGCGGTGGTTGCATATTCATATTTCATATATAAGCAGGAGGACGGGCAGGCAAAATAGACATTGCTGACGATATGTTTATTTTGTGTATTTCATCAAAAAATCCCTTGCAAATTTCCGTTTTTTGTGCTACAATATTACCGAGCAGTCCGGCATTCGCAGCCGACCGTGATTTTACCGCCCGCTTTTCGGGCATGATTTTGAAAGGAGCTTTATTATGGGTTTTTTAGATGATCTTATCAGCACTACCAAAAATGTTGCCGCAACAGCGGGTAAAAAGACCGATGAGGCGGTTCAGCTCTCAAAGCTGAAAATCAAGGAAAGCCAGACCAATAACGACATCAAGAACAAGTACGAGAAGCTCGGCGAAATGGTTTATCATATGGCAAAGACCGACACCAAGGACGACAACGCTTTCGCGGTAATGGTGGGTGAAATAGACGACTGCTTCGCAAAGCTCGACGAGATATCCGAGAACATCGACCGTCTTAAGGGCGAGGTCGTTTGTCCCGGCTGCGGAAAGAAGACCAAGGACGAAAACGCATACTGCCCGAGCTGCGGCACAAAGCTTCCCGTCCGCGAGCAGCCCGCAGAGCCTGCCGCAGAAGCAGCGGAAGCGCCCGCAGAGCCTGAAAACACAGACAAAAAAGACGGGGAATAACCCCGCCTGACCGAAAGGAATAACCGAAATGGCTGAACTCAGATGGAACCCGCTTATCAACGACTGGGTGATGATCGCCTCCAACAGGCAGAACCGCCCGCAGATGCCCAAGGACTGGTGCCCTTTCTGCCCGAGCGGCGGAAAAGTGCCCGATTACGAGGTGTATGAATACGACAACGATTTCCCCGCAATGTCGCAGAACCCGCCTCAGCCCGACGACGTGGCGAACGATTTCTTTAAGGTCGCGCCCTCTTACGGCAAGTGCGAGGTCATACTTTACTCGCCCGAGCACACGAAAACGCTCAAGGAGCTGCCGCAGGCGCACGTTGAAAAGCTCGTTGACCTGTGGTGCGAGCGCTTTGAGCTCATGAAAGCGGACGAGAAGATAAAATTCGTTTTCATCTTTGAGAACCGCGGCGACGTCGTAGGCGTTACCATGCCTCACCCGCACGGGCAGATATACGGTTACAGCTTTATCCCGAAAAAGCTTCAGCTTGAGGACGCGGCTTACCGCGCAAGCATGGAGGAAAAGGGAAAGTGCCTGTGCTGCGATATGCTGGAGCATGAGGTTGCCGACGGCAGGCGCGTTATTTTCGAGAACGACAGCTTTACGGTGTTCCTTCCGTTCTTCTGCGAATACCCATACGGAATATATATCATGGCAAAGCGCCATGTGCAGTATATCTCCGAGCTTGACGGCAAGGAGCGCGCGGATCTTGCGGATATCGTCCGCAAGTCGGCGGGAACGCTCGACAGCCTTTTCGGTTACAATTTCCCCTATATGATGTGTATGTACAATGCCCCCGTAAACAGCGGCGACGTTTCGCATCATCATTTCCACATAGCGTTCTACCCGCCGATGAGGAGCGCCGAAAAGCAGAAGTTCAACGCTTCGAGCGAAACGGGCGCATGGGCGCACTGCAACCCGACCGCCCCCGAGGCTACCTCCGTGGAGCTCCGCGAGGCTTACAAGCGCTTTATGGAAAGCGAGAACAAATAACAATTAACAAAAAAGCGGCAGCCGTAATGACTGCCGTAATTTTGTATCCGTCTGTTTGTGCATTGGTTATTTTTCGGTCTTACCCGTGAGCATATACCCCTTGCCGCGCAGCGTTTTCAGCATACTTCCGTATTGACTGCCGAGCGCGCGTTTAATGGCGTAAATGTGCACGTTCATCGAATGCTCGTCCGCCGCGCGCCCTCCCCATGCGGCTGCGGCAAGCTCGTAACGGCGCAGTATCACGTCATGGTTCACAAGAAATACCCTCAAAAGGCTGAGCTCCTTTGGCTTGAGCTTTATTTCATTTCCCCCCGCGAACGCTTTTCCCGAGCGGATATCCACCGATATCCCGCCGTATTCCGCATACGGCGGCAGCGGCGCGAGCAGTTCCCTCACCCTGTCGGGCATGAGCGCCTTCAGCCTGCGGGCGAGTATGCCGCAGTCAAACGGCTTTGTGAACACATCTGCCGCGCCGAGGTCAAGAAAATTCGGGCGCGCTTCCTCGGCGTGCTGCGGGAGCAGTATTATAACGGGAATACCGGGCTTTTCGCCCCGGGAAAGCAACTCCGCCGCGCGGCAGTCCGCCGAATGGACGGACAGCACCGCAGCGTCCGCCTCCGAAGCGGAAAGCTGTTCTTTTCTCAGCCCGCTTTCGGTGGCGGGGAATACCAGAAAACCGTATCCCGTGAGTATTTCATATAAAAGCGCGCGCATTGCGCGGTCATCGTCGGCGAGCAGTATTCTTCCCTCAAACATCGGCTCATCACCTCGTATTGTTATTGTAACACACAGGAAAAAGCCTGTCAACCGAAAAAATTTCAAAAAAATCCCCCTCACCCCTTAACAAATCGTACAGAATATGCTATAATAAAAAAGATGATTTAAAAAATTGGAGAGAGGAAATAAATGTCAAAAGCAAAAGAACTTTTCCTGAAATGCCTGCCGATGCTTATTGTTCTCACGTCAACGGGTATTTTCATGTTCCTCATAAAATTCGTCATAGGGATATTCTACGCTCCCAAGGACACGGTAACGCCCGTTGAATATTCGGGCGAGAAATTCACGGTGGTGCAGTGCTACCAGAACCCCTCCAGCCACTATTATGTGTACGGCGCCGATTATGAATACCGCGGGGACAACTTCAACAATGTCGCGGGGGAACACGACGACGCGCATTTTGCGGACAGACCGAAAGCCTATTTCATTCTCAACGAAACTCCGCTCGATCTGTCGAATCTGAAAATAAAAACGCTTATCGACACGAACAGCCTTTACGTCGTGCAGTTCGATGAGTTCGTTTTATATAAGCTGGAGGGGCAGTACGGCGTGTTCGCCCCGCTGCGCGAATACAAGGAGAGCGCGACCTCGCGCAAGAACGACCTTTACGTCGTTCGGCAGCTTCTGAAAAACGACCGCTACCTTGAATTTGACCTCCCCGAATGGGAAAGCGAAGAGGATTTTCTCGCGCAGCTGGAGAAAATAGAATGGTACCTCGACGCGGAATACGAAGATTAAGCAGGAGGAAATATCCTTGGAATATTTAGATAAAATAAGAAATTTCTGTATCATTGCGCATATCGACCACGGGAAATCCACCCTTGCGGACAGGATACTGGAGCAGACGCAGACCGTTGCGCTGCGCGATATGGAGGAGCAGCTGCTCGACAACATGGATATCGAGCGCGAGCGCGGAATAACCATTAAGGCGCGCGCAGTACGCCTTAAATACCATGCCGACGACGGCGAGGACTATATCTTTAACCTTATCGACACCCCCGGTCATGTTGACTTCAACTACGAGGTGTCACGCTCGCTCGTTGCGTGCGAGGGCGCGATACTCATTGTCGACGCGTCGCAGGGCATTGAGGCGCAGACGCTTGCCAACACCTATCTTGCGGTGGAAAACGACCTTGAAGTCGTCCCCGTAATAAACAAGATAGACCTCCCCTCCGCGCACCCGCAGGAGGTCAAGGAGGAAATTGAAAACGTAATAGGCATTGAAGCGGAAAATGCCCCCGAGATCTCCGCTAAAATGGGAATAAATATCCACGCGGTCATGGAGCGGATAGTCGAGGCTATACCCGCGCCGTCGGGCGACCCCGAAGCCCCGCTAAAGGCGCTTATATTCGACAGCTACTACGACAGCTACAAGGGCGTTATCGTTTACGTCCGCGTCAAGGAGGGCACCGTTAAGGTCGGCGACAGGATACGCATGATGGCGTCCGGCGCGGAATTTACCGTAACGGAAACGGGCTACATGGGCGCAACGGAGCTTGTCCCCTGCGGCACGCTCATGGCGGGCGAGGTAGGCTACATTGCCGCCTCGATTAAGTCGATAGGCGACACCAAGGTCGGCGACACCGTTACCTCCTCCGATAACCCCGCCGCAGAAGCGCTCCCCGGTTACCGCGAGGTCAACCCCATGGTATTCAGCGGTATCTACCCCGCCGACGGCGCGAAGTATGTCGACCTGCGCGAGGCGCTGGAGAAGCTACAGCTCAACGACGCGTCGCTCAGCTTTGAGCCGGAAAGCTCCGTTGCGCTCGGATTCGGTTTCCGCTGCGGCTTCCTCGGGCTGCTCCATATGGAGATAATTCAGGAGCGTATCGAGCGGGAATATAACCTTGACATTATCACAACCGCTCCCTCCGTTGTGTACAAGCTTGAAATGACGGACGGGACGGTCAGAATGATAGACAACCCGACGAATTACCCCGACCCTGCCGAGATAGCGCAGGCATACGAGCCGATGGTCAACGCGCACGTCTACGCACCGTCGGAATATGTCGGGAATATAATGGAGCTCTGCCAGAACAGGCGCGGAGTGTTCAAGGATATGAAGTATATCGACAACACCCGCGTTGACCTGCACTATGAGCTGCCGCTGAACGAGATAGTATACGACTTCTTTGACGTGCTGAAATCCCGCACCCGCGGCTATGCAAGCTATGACTATGAAATGATGGGCTTTGCGCCGTCAAAGCTTGTCAAGCTTGATATTCTGCTCAACGGCGACGTTATCGACGCGCTGTCCTTCATCGTCCACACGGACAAGGCATACGAGCGCGCCCGCAAAATGGCGGAGAAGCTCAAGGAGCATATACCGCGGCAGCTTTTCGAGATACCCATTCAGGCGGCTGTCGGCGGGAAGATAATCGCCCGCGAAACGATAAAGGCGCTGCGCAAGGACGTCCTCGCGAAGTGCTACGGCGGCGATATCACACGAAAGAAGAAGCTGCTCGAAAAGCAGAAGGAGGGCAAGAAGCGCATGAGAGCGTTCGGTACCGTCGAAGTGCCGCAGGAGGCTTTCATGGCTGTGCTGAAGCTTGACGATGAATAAACCGCGCGGGTTGTATATCCACGTCCCGTTCTGCCTGACAAAATGCCCCTACTGCGACTTCTACTCCGTGCCGTTCTCGCATAAAACCGCGCGGGAATACGCTGACGCGGTTATAAGAAATCTCGAACGTTACGACGAGCCGTTTTGCACGGTTTATTTCGGCGGCGGCACGCCGATACTGCTTGCCCCTTATTTAAAGGAAATATTGCAGCACCTCCGCATTGAAAGCGGCGCGGAAATAACCGCCGAGGCAAACCCGTGTATGTGTATCCCGAAAACGCTGGAGCAGCTCCGCTCGGCGGGCGTGAACAGGCTGTCGATAGGGGTGCAGTCGCTGAACGACGGGGAGCTTTCCGCTCTCGGCAGGCGGCATACCGCCGCGCAGGCGGAGCAGGCTGTCCTTGCGGCGAAGTCGGCGGACTTTGACAACATCAGCGCGGATATAATGCTTGCCGTTCCCGGGCAGACGCGGGAAACGCTTTCGGGGACGATATCGCGCCTTGCGGAGCTGCCGCTGACGCATATTTCGGCGTATCTGCTGAAAATCGAGCAGGGGACGCCGTTCGGAAATTCCCCGCCAAAAATGCCCGACGAGGACGAGGCAGCCGCGCTTTATCTGTCGGCGGTGAGCGGGCTTGCGGCGGCGGGCTTTGCGCAGTATGAGATAAGCAATTTTGCGAAAAGCGGCTTTGAGAGCCGTCACAACCTTATTTACTGGCGTCGGGGGGAATACCTCGGTATCGGCGCTGCGGCGCATTCCTTTTATAACGGAAAGCGCTTTGCCGTCCCGCGCGATATCCGAAAATTCATCGACAGCCCCGTGCAGGACGAGGTGATAACGGACGGCGCGCCCAACGAAACGGAGGAGCGGATAATGCTGGGGCTGCGGCTTACCGAGGGGATAGCCGAGGAGCTGTGGAAGCCGCATGAGAAGCGGCTGCGCTTTATCCCGCGGGATTATTACACCATAGAAAACGGCAGGCTTTCTCTCACGCCGAGGGGCTTTCTGCTGTCCAACGAAATAATAGCTCTGCTGACAGAGGACTGACTGCCGCAGAAAAGGAGTACAAAATGTCATACACCATTGAAAGCAACAAGAAATTTATTCCCGCAGACAGCGGATTTTTCAGCTATATGGGAAGAATTGACTTTGACGACCCGAAGCGCCCCGTCATGGTCTGGCCCGCGACGAGCGCAGACATTAACTTTACGGGGACAAGCGCGGCGGTTGTCCTCAAAAATATAAATTTTCAGGAGGACACTCATTTCGCGGTGATCGTCGACGGAGTGATGAAGAAGATAACGCTGCCGACCGACAGGGAGGACAGGCTGTATATTGCCGCCGAGGGTCTTGAGGACAAGCCGCACACGCTGCGCGTTTTAAAGACAATGGCGGCGCACAATTACCTTGAATTTTCGGGCATTGTCGTTGACGAAAACGCCGAGGTATCGCTGCCCGGGCATAAGTATGATTATAAGCTTGAGGTGTACGGCGACAGCGTTTCCGCGGGGGAAGTCACCGAGGCGCTTTATTACGAGGGTCAGTGCGACCCCGTGGGGCATTGTAACAAGCTGGACAACTCCGCGTTCAGCTATCCCTACAAGCTCGCGAAGAAGCTCAACGCCGAGCTGCACGACATTGCGCAGGGCGGCATTGCGCTGCTCGATGGGACGGGCTATTTCTGCTCCGACAAGCTTACGGGCATGGTGAACTGCTTTGACAAGATAGAGTACAGCCCTTATGCCGACAGGAAGCAGTGGGATTTTTCGCGCTACATTCCGGATTTTGTAATAATTGCCATTGGTCAGAACGACCACAACCCCGATCCCGAGCGCATAAATGACCCCGAATACCGCCGTATGTGGAAGGACGAGTACATAAAAATGCTCCGCGTGCTTATGGAGAAATACCCTGCGGCGAAGTTCATGCTTATTCTGACTATTCTCGGTCACGACAAAACCTGGGACAACGCGCTCGAGGAGATAACGCAGGAGGTAAACGACCCGCGCGTTACGCATTTCCTGTTCCGCAGGACGGGCTGCGGCACGAATGGTCACCCGCGCGCGACCGAGCAGGAGGAAATGGCGGAGGAGCTTTATCGGTATATCAAGGATAACTTTATTCGATAACATAAATAAATTCGGGCAGGCTGTTCAAGTCTGCCCGCAGCTTGTCGAAAAAGTCTT
The DNA here is from genome assembly GCA_051893715.1 of Oscillospiraceae bacterium. Lineage (GTDB taxonomy): Bacteria > Bacillota > Clostridia > Oscillospirales > Ruminococcaceae > CAG-115. Next base: position 68 of record JBJFHP010000090.1, on the reverse strand, counting down.
TTCGACAAGGAATGAATATTGAATAGTGAATAAAGAAGAATGAATAATAGCGGTATCGGCTCCGCCGA
>JBJFHP010000089.1:0-3402 GCA_051893715.1 Oscillospiraceae bacterium | reverse complement strand
AAACAGCTTTATCTGCGCCTGTGCGCGGTCACAGGCGGCATAAAGCTCGTCGTCCTGTTCCTGCGCGAACGAGCCTATTTCCGCGATAGAGGACGTGATTTCAACGGCATGACCGAGGTCGTTGACAAGTATCCCGAGCTCAACGAAATCGTTCCACATTTTTTGGAGCTCATCGGCAGCGGCAACGCAGCCCTCCTTGTCGCCGTTCATATATGCCTTTTCGGTTTTTGACACCATATCGGAAAGCTCGTCGGTGCGCTTGTTGACCGCGAAAACCGACCAGAAGCAGCCTGCCGCCATTACTGTGAGGAGCGTTATGCTTACGATAAGTCTGCCCATTACATACCCTCCTGACGCTTGACTATGGTGGTGCAGCCGTTTTTATCGGCGGTCATGAGGAACACGTCGCCCACGGAGGTATTGTGCTCCCGCAGCTGCTTTGTGAGCCAGCCGTGACCCAGCCCAAGATTATTCAGCTGTTCCTTGTCCTCAACGCCGTCGCGGATAACGACAGCGGGGGGATCCTCGGTCGTTCCGCCCGCGCCGACGTCCTGTTTTTCGGCGGGCTGAAAATCCTTTTTGAGCAGGAAATGTACCTTTCCGTTGGTTTCAACTATGGCGTAATGCACCTGTGTTATGTCGAAAATCTGCTGCTCGCGCATTGCTTCTACAAGGTCGTCTATCGTGTAGCGCAGCTTTCGCATTTCCTTTTGGATAATATTCCCCTCGGAGATGATAACGCGCGGGCTGCCTATCATCAGCTTGCGGAACTTCGCGGATTTCAGCATTATCTGCGACACGATGACGTCAAGGCACACCAGCGTCAGTATCGGCACTATTCCCATTATCATCGGCACGGAGCTGTCCTCGACGGGTATTGCGGCGATGTTGGAAATAAGAATGGTGACGACAAGCTCGGACGGCTGCAATTCGCCGAGCTGCCGCTTGCCCATTAACCTCAGCGAAAATGATATCACGATGTAAAGTATGGTGGCTCTTATCAGTACGACTGCCATGTATTTTCCCTCTTTCAGTAATATTCGGGAATAGTATGAGGATTATTTTTTGAATTATTCAGCGGCAGCATATTAAAAACACCCGCAGCGAAATGCACTGCGGGTGTTCATGTATGACCTTACTTGTTTATCATCTGCGCGATAAGCTCCTTGAGCCTTGCAACGGCGTTTTCGGGAGCAAGCTTTTCGGAGATAGTCTTGTCGCGGGAGGAAAGCTCGAACACGCCCTCCTCAAGGTTTCTCGGGCTTACTACCACTCTCAGCGGAACGCCGAGCAGGTCTGCGTCGCTGAACATAACGCCCGCACGGACGTTTCTGTCGTCAAAGATGACCTCTACGCCTGCCGCCCGGAGCTCGTCATACAGCTTGTCAGCCGCTGCGCGGACAGCCTCGTCGTCGGAGCGTACCGCGCATATATGAACCTGCCACGGAGCGATAGCCATAGGCCAGATGGGACCGTATTCATCGTGATGAGCCTCGCAGACGGAAGCCGCAAGTCTGCCCACGCCAATGCCGTAGCAGCCCATTATCGGGGTCTGCTCCTTTCCGTCCTTGTCAAGGTAGGTCATGCCCATTGTCTTGGTGTACTTTGTGCCGAGCTGGAATATGTTCCCGACCTCAATGCCGCGCGAAATGGTGATAGCCTTTTCGCCGCACTCGGGGCATACGCCGCCCTCGATTATCTTCGCGAAATCATGATATTCGACCTCGCCGACATCGCGCGCGATGTCAAGACCGGTGAAGTGGTATTCCTCCTTGTTTGCGCCGCAGGAGAGGTTGTTGGTGTTCTCAAGGGACTTGTCGAAAAGCACAGTCGCGCCGCCGTTTACATTAAGACCGACAGGCCCGATATAGCCCGCGTTAAGTCCGCATTCCTCGGTGATGACAGCGGGGTGGATATCGCAGCCAAGGTAATTTGTGAGCTTTGTTTCGTTGACATCAAGGTCGCCGCGGATAAACAGAACGACATAGCTGTCGTCATGGTTGCGCTGGTAAACTACCGCCTTGCAGGACTTCTCCGTAGGCGTTTTGAGGAACGCGCAGATGTCCTCGATGGTGTGGATATCGGGGGTGTGGACCTCGGTCAGCCGCTCGGAAACCTCGTCGCGGGTGTTAGTGATAATGCTTTCGGCAGCCTCCATGTTAGCGCGGTAGCCGCAGTGCTTGCAAATAGCTATGCTGTCCTCACCGATAGGGGTGAGGAGCATAAATTCGTGAGAAATGCTGCCGCCCATCATGCCGCTGTCGGAGGCAACGGAAATAACCTCGGGAACGCCGCAGCGCGCGTAAATGCGCTCGTAAGCCTTGTGGCAGCGGTCGTAATATTCCTCGAGATCCTCCTGCGAGGTGTGGAAGGAGTACGCGTCCTTCATTGTAAATTCGCGCACGCGTATAAGACCGCCGCGCGGACGCGCCTCGTCGCGGAACTTGGTCTGTATCTGATAAATCATGAAGGGGTATTTCGTGTAGCTGTTCGCGTACTCGCGGACAAGCTGCACCGCTGCCTCCTCGTGGGTCATTCCGAGCACCATGGGCTGCTTGTTTCTGTCGGTGAAGCGAAGGAGCTCGCTGCCGATGGACTCATATCTGCCGCTTTCCTGCCACAGTGAAGCGGGCATTACTACGGGGAACATTACTTCCTGTCCGTCGATAGCGTCCATTTCCTCGCGGATTATCTGCTCTATTTTGCGGGTAATTCGCTTGAGCGGCATGAAGTTGGAGAAAATTCCGTTCGCAACGTACTTGATGTAACCGCCGCGCACCATGAGAGCATGGCTGTCGATCTGACAGTCGGAGGGGCGCTGCTTAAAGCGGTCGCCGACAAGTTTTTCGAGTTTCATATAAATACTTCCTTTCTTTTAAGCGGGTCAGAGAACAACAAAAAAGCCCCGAGCCGCGATATACGGCTCAGGGCGAACGATCAATCGTCCGCGGTACCACCTGAATTCGGATAGCTCCGCACTCCGCCGGCAAAATGACCGGCTTTCCCGATAACGGCGGGCGCCGTCGCCGCCTACTCCGCGGGTGACCGCAGTTCGGGGCGCGCTCAAAGACGGGTTCGGCAGCGTTCTCCCCGACGGCTCGCACCAAACGCCGCCTCTCTGAAAGGTTTCCCGCGCCTACTGTTTCTTCTCACAGCTTTACTAAGGAAACGCTGATCAAAACAAAATCGCCCCGCTCAAACCCGCATACCCGCGCGGCTGATTTTGTTACGCTTCGCTTTAATCAGCGTGTCTTAACATATTATATCACGCATTTTTGTTTTTGTCAATACCGCCCGCAGTGCTTTGCCCAACAAAACAGGCGGGAACATTTGTCCCCGCCACAGACTGTCGATAAACCCTGAAAACAGTGTTTATCTTAATGAATAATGAATAGAGAATAG
>JBJFHP010000088.1:0-3444 GCA_051893715.1 Oscillospiraceae bacterium | reverse complement strand
GACACCATCAGCCGGTCGGACACCGTATCCGTCGGCATTACGAACTCCGAAGAGGTGGTCTTGTCGATATTCGTCCAGTACCCTGAAACGATGAGAACGCGCTCCTTGTTCCTGCCGCCGGTGGCTCTAACTGCGTCAACGAAGCTCTGGTTGAGGGTGTTCGTCATGCGGAAGCCCTCCGCCTCGCTCAGCTCCACCAGCTCGCCCTGTTCGTTGAACTGATTGCCGCCGAGATACTCGTTGTAGCCCTCAAACATAACCGTGTAGGGGTACTCCTTGAAATAATCCGCTATCTGAGTCCAGAGATTTGTGAATATCTCCGAGCATTTCTCGGTGGTATTCCGGCGGATTATGAACTCGTCAAAATGGTGAATGTTTATCACCGTGTACAGACCGGCATTGCAGCAGTAATCCACGATTTCCTTAACTCGCGCAATGTACTCGGAATTTATCGTGTACGTTCCGTCATTCGCCATCATATTGCCCCAGAAAACAGGGATACGCACTGTGTCGAAGCCCTCTGCCTTTATGCCGTTGATGACCTCCTGCGTGGTTTCCACTGCTCCCCAGCAGGTTTCGTAGTCAACCGGTTGGTTCTCGCCGACAACAGGTATCCACTCATATGTCGCCTTTTCGCAGTCGGTGGCTTCGTATGCTTCCATCGTATTGCCGAGATTAAGCCCCATGCCCATTGCCTTTGCCGCTTCAGAAGCAGTTATCGGTTTATCTGACGAAACATACCCTTTGCAGGAACAACAGGTCAAGATCATCGCCGCCGCCATAAATAAAGACTTAATTTTCTTTAACATCGTCATTATCACCTTTCAGTTGCTGTAATAAATTCAATGCGGTACTCCGCCGAAAGCTTCGGCAGGGGCAGTCTGTATTTTTCCGCAAGCGCAGGTCCGCAGGCGTTGGAGCCTACTCCCGCCATTGCGCTGTCGACGCAGATAACGCTGCTTGCGCACTTTTCCAATTCGAAATTATGCCGCTTTGCCGCAAGCTCCTCCTGTGTGTATTGCGAAGCGCTGAACGAAAACCTCTCCGGCGCGGTAAATCTGACCGTCGTTTCACCGTCGGAAACGGTCATATATTTGCACCCGAAATGCGAACCGTTTTCCTGCGGACGAATGTAGTCCTCGTGCATTTGCGCGATGTCCGCGCTGAATTTGCCAATGTAGGAGGCTTGATGCTTGTCAATGTAGCTTTCGTGCGGTCCGTAACCGAAATACTCCACTTTCCCGAACCTCTCGGGAAGGAACATTCTGATACCAAATCGCGGCAGGAATGTAACCTTGTTGGACATTTCCGCGCTGCACTTTATGTCAAGCAAACCGTCAGCGGAAATGGTATAAACAACGTCCATATAAGCGAACGGCTGGTGAATGCTCCACCCGAATGACTGCCGCAGCGTTATCTCTGCGCCGCGCTCTGTTTCCTCGGTTTTAACGCCGTAATTTCTCGCCGTGAAATCATTGAGGTGCGCGCGGTACCAGTCGCCCTTCATAACATCGTTGTCCACAGGCGCGCGGAAGAAGTTGAAGCAAAGCGGGCGGTCAAGCAGTTCCTTTCCGTTCACAGCTATCGAATCGAACGCGGATATTCTCTTGTTGAAGCGGTATTCGACTGCTCCCGCCGCAACGGTAACGGCGAGCGGCTCGTCCTTAATATGTACCTCGCCGGTAACAGGCTTTTTCACCTCAGCCGCGCCCTCGCACAGCCGTAGCTGATCAAAGCATACCTCATAGCCCTTTTCGCAGAACGGCGTTTTTTGTTTTGCGGTGAAAATAAAGCGGATATATGCCTCGCGGTCGGTTATTGCGGCGTCGGGAACGGATATTTCCGTACTGCCCATGGGCTCGACGGAAAAATCAACGCTGCCCGTTGAAACAAGCCCGTTCATGTCGGTTATTTCATAGCGGCAGTCAAGGATATCTCCCGCGTTGACGTGCTCCAGCGTGCTGCCGAAAACAAAGCCGCCGTTTTCCGTTCTGCTCACGCGGACGGGACGGTATACCTGCTTTAATTCCAAAAGCCCCGTATGCGGCGTTCTGTCGGGGTAGGTCAGCGCGTCCATGCAGAAGTTGCCGTCATTGTGGCGCTCGCCGAAATCGCCGCCGTAGCCGTACTTCGGCTTTCCGTCCTCGGTGTAACCCATAATACACGCATGGTCGCTCCACTCCCACACAAAGCCGCCGCAGAAGCGCTCGTGGGAATAAAATGCGGTGTGGTAGTCCTCCAAATCGCCCGGTCCGTTGCCCATTGCGTGGGAGTATTCACACAGGATAAACGGGCGCTTTTCCTGCTCGTTTTGCAGGAATTTCTGCATATCCTCGGGGGAAGTGTACATCTGTGACACAACGTCAAGGATATCGTTCGGCGTGTCGTCGAGGTGGTGAGTGCTTTCGTAGTGGAGCAGGCGCGTGTTGTCAAGCGACTTCACAAGCTCGCCCGCCGCAAGCATATTGGTGCCGTAGCCGCTCTCGTTGCCCAGTGACCAGAAAACAACGCAGGGGCGGTTAATATCGCGGGTAACAAGCGCCTCGGCGCGGTCGGTTATCGCCTTTTTGAAGCGCTCGTCCGAGGCAAGCAGGGCTATGCCGTTGTAGCCGTTATGCCAGACAAAGCCGTTATACACCTCAACGCAGCCGTGTGACTCCATATCTCCCTCGTCTATGACGTAAAGTCCGTACTCGTCGCAAAGCTGATAGAACAGCGGTGAATCGGGATAGTGGGACGTTCTCACAGCGTTGATGTTGTGCCGCTTCATGAGTTCCAAATCATGCCGCATTTGTGCCACAGAAGCGTAATAGCCCGTGTCGGGGTAGCTGTCGTGGCGGTTTACGCCCTTGAATTTAACGGGCGCGCCGTTTATCTTAACAACGCCGTTTTCGGCGGTAATGCTGCGAAATCCGAATTTTTCGCCTATCACTTCATCTTCGGCTGTGATTATTATGGAATAAAGCGCCGGACCTTCCGCAGACCATGCTTTATATGACGGCAGGTCAAGTTCTATCGTTTCGTCGGAATTGCAGCCGAAGCCGCCGAAAAACTCCCCGTCGGGGTCAAACAGCTTTGCGCTCACACGGCAGCCGAACGGCGTGAACGACAGCTTTGCGGATTGCATATCCTGCGAAATCTCAGCCTTTATGATGTAATGCTCCAGCTTGTTCTTCGGACGTGAAAGCACATACACGTCGCGGAATATTCCCGAAAGGCGGAATTTGTCCTGATCCTCAAGATAAGTACCGTCGCACCATTTCAGCACGGCGGCGGTGATATGGTTTTCGCCCTCGCGAAGATAGGGCGTGATGTCAAATTCCGAGGTGCAGTGCGACACCTGCGAATAGCCCGCAAACTCGCCGTTTATGTAGAGGTAAACGCAGCTGTCAACGCCCTCGAAAACAAGTATCCTGTCCATGCCGTCGGGGGTGTAATTGTAGC
>JBJFHP010000087.1:0-3457 GCA_051893715.1 Oscillospiraceae bacterium | reverse complement strand
CCTCGCTCCTCTTGAAGTATGTCGGCGGCTCGGGCAGCGGGTTGAAGTAATTTACTAGCTGCTTTCCCAGCCCGCCCGACGCGGCAGTGCAGAAACCCGTGAATTTCCACTTTGTGTCCGCAAAGTCATTGGGAACAAAGCAGGCGTAAATGTCGTCATAATGATTGTCAACAAGCCCCGTATTGAACGCGGCGAACATATTGTCCGACGATATGCAGACCTTGTTTTCGTGCACAAGACGGCTGAAAGTGTACTTTATATACTGAATCAGTATCTGATAATTCCTGCGTGGGCTGTCCTGAAAATCCCATTCCTCCGCGACAGCCTTTTCCGCAAGCTCGGACAGGAAGCTTGACCAGCTGCCGAGAAACGCGAAGTTTTCAAGCTGCTTTCCCGGGGGGACAGGCATGGCGCTCTTCTCGCGGACGTTTGTATCAACATAGTACAGAAACCACGGCTTCCCTTCCCTGCTGTTCGGCTTGAGCGTAAGCTCGACGGGAGAGCCGTCCTCCTTTTTATACCTTGTCGGGAATATCATTTTCTGCTCGTAAAATCTGATCTTGCCCTCGGAGCGCGCCTTGTCAAAGTCGTCGGACAGGTCGCCGCGCATTTCCTGAAAATCGGAATAAATGCCGTTACCCTCGATAAATTTCTGCAATATCCCCATAGGCTTCGGCGGCATATTGCAGAAATATTCCAGCCTTCCCTGCGGAATGCCGTCGGCGCTTGCGGGCTCCGCCTGAACGGGCGCCTCGCCGTATGACGTTTCGGCAGACCTTGCAGCTGCGGCGGGCTGCTCCTCAACGGCTCCCGTGCGGCTGCGTATAGTCACCATTATCTGCGGAACTCCGCCGAGCACAACGTCCTCAAGCTCCAGATAATCAAGCTGTGCAAGCAGCTCCTTCATCTTGAAGCAGCCGTATTTCGCCCTGTCAATATTATGGTCGGTCAGCAGCTTGCTTATTGCCGCCATATGATACTGCTTCCCTACCTCAAAATTATCCGTAAGAATACGGTAAATATACGCCTTGTCCTCCTCGGAAATGCTCTGAGTATGTACGGGGCGCTTTCTCGGCTCGGGAACAGCGTCAAACGCGCGTATCTGCGTCTTTTCAAAGGAGAAATAAAGGCTCTTTCCGCGCGGGCTGATGTTTTTCGTGATTATTCCGTTTACAAGCGAGCCGTCCTCGCAGCAGTCTATCGGGAACACATATTTCTCCGCAATAAAGTTGAGCTTGCCGTTCTCCTTAGCCTCGTTGAAGCACTCGTATATTTCCTGCTTCATCTCCTGAACGCTCAGCCCGTTGCCGAGTATTTTCGTCAGCGCATAAAGCGACTGCTGTGACATTTCGATAATGTCATCGTTCAGAATAATATTTTTAGAGCCAAAGAAGCTGTCCGCCGGATGTGCTGCCGCAAAATTCATCATACTGTTCTCACCTGCCTGCCATGTTTTCAATTCAATAAAAATATTGTTGTCATCATTCTGAAATCCGAATATTTCCGGGCAAGCCTCCGCAAGCTCTCTGAAGGAGGAAAACCCGAGCTTTTCCATGGAATACCCATTGGTCACGAGCCACTCGTTGATGCGCGAAACGCGGTACAGACCCGCGTCGGGGAACTGCCGCAGTATGCAGCGATAGAGTGACATTTTTTCTTCTTTTGTCAACATCTTATCCTTTCTGTAATTTCAACAATTCACACGGATAATATCAGAATACTTCCGACGTTGTTGTTTCCAATGTCTCCTCCGAAGTATCCGTAAAATCGTCCAGATCCTCAATGTAGTCATAATCCTCAAGATAAATATGACTTACAATTTCCGCAAGCTCGCTCTCCGATTTGTCCTGCGCGAATTTACCCTCGACGTCAAGACGGTAGGAATGGAGCCTGCCCTCGTTTACGAAATGAAAATCGTCTATCGGGATACCGAGTATGCGGTAGCTGTCGATTATCTCCTTGCATTCCCGCGCGAACTCCGACGGCTTGGAGTACGCTCCGCCAAGCTCAATGCCGACAGTCACATGATCGCCCGCGGAAAGCGAATTTATCCCCTCGGAACGGTCCGTGCCCTCGCTGAGGTCAACCTCAACATCAAGCCTCGAAATATCCGCGATAAAGCGCAGTTCCTTATAGCTGCTGTCGTATATCTCGGCGGCGATGGTACGGTTGCTGTACTCGGTTTTCTGCTCGCTGTATGTTTCGTTGAGCTTTACGCACATAATGCAGCAGCCCACGACAAGCGCCGCGGAAATGATGATACTCGGGATATGTACGCGGAAATCCGACTTCGAGGTGAGATAATGCGCAAGAAGCTCCAGCCCGAGCAGCACCGCAGCTATCGGCGACAGCTTGAGCGGCAGCAGATAATCGGGCGCGGAGGAAAACAGGCAGCACGTCATCACAACGCCGAGCAGAATAAGTATCAGCGACAGCGAAATAATGCCTGCGCCCTTTTTCACTACCCCGAGCGCGAATTTGTTTATCGCCTGCTCTGCGCTGCGGGGCTTGCTGCGGGCGGCGGGCTGACGTTCGAGTATCCTGTCAAGCGACGCGAGGAACTCACGGTCGCGAGCCTCCATTTCAGCCTGCGCGCGCTCTGCCTCGGCAAGCTCGTCCGAAAAATTTTTCGGGGGCAATTCCCGCCTGTCCGCTGCGGCAGGCTGCGCGGCTGTCGCGACGTTGACCTCGGCGTTCGGCGCAGTATCGGGCATTGCCGCCGTTTCGGGCGAAGCGGTTATCCCTACGATACCGGCAGCAGCGGCTTCGGTCGGAGCGGTTATCCCCGCGATACCTGCCGCAGCGGCTTCGGCCGAATATCCCGTATTCTCCGTGAAGCCTGTTTCCGTGCGGTCGTTCATAAATGCTGCCTCCTTTCCCTGTGCGAAATTCATTCCATATACAATTATATCAAAAATTTAATACAATGTCAATGCGGAATTGTATATAATGATAGGGAAAAGTGACTATATTTGCCGCATTGGAGCAGAAAAATTACCCAAAAAACAAAAACGCCCCCGAAAAACGGGGGCGCCGCGAAATTGTCATTCAATAATGAATTACAGCTCAGCAAAGTACTTGATGGTTCTAACCATCTGAGAAGTGTAGGAGTTCTCGTTGTCGTACCAGGAAACTACCTGTACCTCGTACAGATCGTCAGCGATCTTAGCTACCATTGTCTGAGTAGCGTCGAACAGAGAACCGTACTTCATGCCGATTACATCGGAGGAAACGATCTGATCCTCGTTGTAGCCGAAGGACTCGGAAGCAGCAGCCTTCATAGCAGCGTTGATGCCTTCCTTAGTAACGTCAGCCTTCTTAACAACAGCGGTGAGGATAGTGGTGGAACCAGTGGGAACCGGAACACGCTGTGCAGAACCGATCAGCTTGCCGTTCAGCTCGGGGATAACCAGACCGATAGCCTTAGCTGCGCCGGTGGAGTTCGGAACGATGTTAG
>JBJFHP010000086.1:0-3463 GCA_051893715.1 Oscillospiraceae bacterium | reverse complement strand
TAAAGAACGTTTTCACCATTCATAACATCGGTTATCAGGGTCAGTACGGTCTTGACCTTGTTAAGGAAATCGTTGGCATTCCTCCGCAGAATGTCAATATCCTTGAATACGACGGCGATGTAAACTTCATGAAGGGCGCTATCGAAATGGCGGACAAGGTAACCACCGTGTCGCCGACATATGCAAAGGAGATACTCGACCCGTGGTATTCCCACAAGCTCGACAGAATACTCAGGAACAAGCAGTACAAGACCTGCGGCTTCCTCAACGGTATCGACACCGACCTTTACAACCCCGAGACCGATCCCACCATTGCGGCTAATTTTAACGCCCGCTCCCACAAGGGCAAGGCGGCGTGCAAGTCCGCGATATTCAACGAGTTCGGTATGCCCGAATACAATATCCCGACGCTTGCGATGATATCGCGCTTCGCTGACCATAAGGGCTTCGACCTTGTGAAGTATGTTTTTGATGAAATAATCTCCGTTGACCTTCAGGTAGTTATCCTCGGCTCGGGCGAAAAGCAGTATGAGGACTTCTTCCAGGAGATGCACTGGCGCTATCCCGACAAGGTGGGCTTTTACAGAGGCTACAATCCGCAGCTCGCAAAGAAGCTGTATGCAGGCGCGGATATGTTCCTGATGCCGTCCAAGAGCGAGCCCTGCGGTCTTGCGCAGATGATCGCGGCGCGTTACGGAACTGTTCCGATCGTCCGCGCGACAGGCGGTCTGAAGGACTCCATAATCGACTACGGCGACAACGGTATCGGCTTTACGTTCCAGTCGTACAATGCGCACGATATGCTCAACGCGGTGCGCCGCGCAAAGAGCGTATACGACAACAAGACCGAGTGGAACAAGCTTGTTACCCGCGCAATGAAAGCGGATTTCAGCTGGGAAGCTTCCGCAAAGCTTTATATTGGTCTTTACAAGGAACTGTGCGGCGAGTGATCCGCGCGGACGAATAACGTTATGCTGCGAGGTCATGCCGCGCAGCATAATAATGAGCAGGCAGTAAAACGTTTACACAACGTTGTAATATTTTTAAGGAGAAAATGCAATGGCATATATTTTAGGCGTAGACATCGGCACATCAGGCACGAAAACCGTTCTTTTTTCCGAGGACGGAACTCCCGTTGCTTCGGCAACATATGAATATCCGCTCTACACACCGCAGAACGGCTACGCGGAGCAGGAGCCCCTTGATTGGTGGAACGCTTCGGTAAACGGTATCAAGGACGTTATCGATCAGAGCGGCGTCCCCGCGGACGAGATAAAGGGCGTTGGTCTTTCGGGACAAATGCACGGGCTTGTAATGCTTGACGCCGACAACAAACCTATCAGAAAATCCATCATATGGTGCGACCAGAGAACGGCTCACGAGGTCGTTGAGATAACCGACAAGGTAGGCAGGGACAGGCTTGTTGAGATAACCGCAAACCCCGCTATCACAGGCTTCACAGCCGCTAAAATAATGTGGGTCAAGAACAACGAGCCCGAGAATTACGAGCGCTGCCGCCACATTCTTCTCCCGAAGGATTACATCAGGTTCATGCTGACGGGCGAATATGCGACCGAGGTGTCCGACGCGTCGGGTATGCAGCTGCTTGATATCCCGAACCGCTGCTGGAGCGACGAGGTGCTGACAAAGCTCGGCATAGACAAGGCGCTGCTCGCAAAGGTATACGAATCTCCCGAAATAACAGGCACGATAACCCGCAAGGCAGCGGAGCTCACCGGTCTTAAAGAGGGAACACCCGTTGTGGGCGGCGCGGGCGATAATGCCGCGGCTGCTGTCGGAACGGGCGTTGTTGAGGACGGAAAGGCGTTCACAACGATAGGCTCGTCGGGCGTTGTTTTTGCGCACACATCCGATATCGCCATCGACAAGCAGGGCAGGGTGCATACCTTCTGCTGCGCAGTACCGGGCTGCTGGCACGTTATGGGCGTTACACAGTCCGCAGGTCTGTCGCTCAAGTGGTTCAGGGACAATTTCGCGTGGTCTGAAATGGAAACCGCAATGTCCATGGGCGTTGACCCGTATTACCTTATGGACAAGGAAGCGGGCAGCGTTCCTATCGGCGCTAACCGCCTGATATATATGCCTTATCTCAACGGCGAAAGAACGCCTCACCTTGACCCCAACGCAAGAGGCGTGTTCTTCGGACTGTCCTCCATGCACAAGAAAAAGGATATGCTCCGCGCCGTAATGGAGGGTGTATCCTATTCACTGCGCGACTGCGTTGAGGTAATGCGCGAGATGAATATTAACGTAAGCGATATGATGGCGTGCGGCGGCGGCGGTACATCTCCGCTGTGGCGTCAGATGCTCGCCGACCTTTACGGTTGCAGCGTCAAGACAACGCTCAACAAGGAGGGTCCCGCTCTCGGCGTTGCGCTGTTGGCGGCTGTCGGCGCGGGAATTTACAAATCCGTTCCCGAGGCGTGCTCGGCGGTCATTAAGCCCGAAAAGATACAGGAGCCTATCGCAGAGAATATCGGCGAGTATGAGCGCGTTTACCGTATGTACCGCAGACTTTACCCCGCGATGAAGAAGAGCTTTGAGGAGCTTTCAAGACTTTGATGAAATTTGCAGGGACAGGGGAGCACCTTGTCCCTGTTTTTTTGCGTGTTGACAGTCGTTTATCCTTGAAATATGTCGAATAATGTGGTATAATAAAATCATATCATAGTAAAGGGGCTGTTTTCGTTGAACGCGGAAAAGGTCATCGGTATTTCCAGAACGGTCATAAAAGTCATCATTGTGGTGTCTATCGTCGGTACATTCGTGAAAAATTTCATTCCGAGGACAGCCGACACTATCGTCATCGGCACCACCGAACAGTCGCAGGAGGCAGAGCCGACCGACCGGTCAAAGCAGGCTTTAGTTCAGGCGAAGGAAAACGATACACCCGCCGTTACGTCCGTCACTACCGTTAATTCCGCCGAATACAACACAGCGGTCACATCTTCCTCAGCAGCGACCGCTGTTACGTCCACAGCCCCGACCGAGCCTGTAATAATCATTGATCAAACCGCTGGAGCTTACTCCCATGAAAAAACGGAAACAACACCCGCGGCAGTACGGGCGCAGACCGCTGCCGTTCCCGCCGAACCGACCGAACCGACAGAACAGGCGCAGTCCGACCTCATAAACGTTAACACCGCGTCTGCGGAGGAGCTGATGACGCTGAACGGGATCGGAGAGGTGAAAGCGCAGGCAATAATCGACTATCGCGAGGAAAACGGCGGATTTTCCGATATCGACGAGCTGATAAATGTTAAAGGGATAGGCGAAAAGACCCTTGAAAAAATTCGGAGCAGCGTCACGATATGAAGATTTTCGAATCAAAAACAGGCTTTTTTGTTAAAGCGTCGCTCAAGACTGCGGCAGTTCTTGTGCTCGTGGGAATGGTTTTCTATAATGCGATACCCGAATATTATTTCTATGACGGCGTGATAAG
>JBJFHP010000085.1:0-14727 GCA_051893715.1 Oscillospiraceae bacterium | reverse complement strand
TTAAAATCCCTCGGTGGAAACACCGTACCGGTTCAAGTCCGGTCAGCAGCACCAGAGTTTTGCCGCGCGAACAAGCGCGGCAAAACGATCCGAATTTTACTTCTCCGACGAAAGTCGGAGATTTTGCTTTTATGGAATACATTGTAAGTGCCTCGGGCGTGTATGCGTTCGGGGCGCTTTTTTATTCCGGAAATCACCCGTTGTCACAATGATGCTAATTAAGCCGCAATTGCGGCATTCTTTCCCGAAATACTCCCTTGAAAAAATGTACTCGCTGTAATACTTGACCCGAAACAAGCATACACTACCCTTGAAACAGGCATTTTCAGGGCGGCGCTGCGGTCGGGCGATGAATTGCGCGCCGCTTACAAACAAGGAGGATACTTATGGAAGAAACAAGAAATCACAGCAGCGAGCGGACGGCTGTGCATACCGAGGAGCTGGTGTACAACGGACAGACCGAGCAGGGTATCGAGCTTGAGTTCGTCCTCCCCGATTACTGCCCCGATATCTTCAGGATACTGAAATGCAGTATCACGCCGCGCATTTCATCCTACAGCGTTTCGGGCGACGGACGGCTCACGATAGACGGCGCAGCGTACATAAAGGTGCTGTACCTCGCGGAAAATTCAAACGAGGTGTATTGCTCCGATCAGCGCAGCTCGTTTTCCAAAACCATTGACACAGGCAGGAAAAATCTCCCGCCCGAGGGCGTTATAGTAACGCTCCGCCCGTCGTCGGATTACTGCAACTGCCGCGCGGTCAGCAGCAGGCGTATCGACATACGCGGCGCGGTAAGCGTTCGCATACGGATATCCGCGCCGCTCACGACCGAGCTGCCGGCGCTTCCCGACGGGCTTGAGGTCAGGAAAAGGACGATTCGCTGCTGCGGAGGGACAATAACCGCCGTAAGGCAGTTCACCGTCCGCGAGGAGATAGACACGGGCGCTTCGGGGATAGGGTTTATCCTTGACAGCTCGGCAGTGCCAAAGCTTACCGACCTGCGCGTTATCGCCGATAAAGCGGTGGTAAAGGGCGCGGTCACGGTCAACGCGCTTTATGGGATATACGAGCCCGACAGCAGCGGCTGCGGCGATATTGAGAAAATGACGGCGGATATACCGATAAGCGTTATACTTGACGCGGCGGGAATAAACGACGAATATCTCACCGTCCCGCGCATAACCGTCATGAACTGCGAGCTCACCCCGAAAACGGACAGCGGCATTATTTCCTGCGAGCTGCTGATGGAATGCGCCCTCCGCGCGGATAAGGAGGAGGAAGCGTTGATCGCCGTCGACGCATATTCCCTTGACTATGAAACGGAGCTCACGACCGCGCCGCTTCGCATAAGCACCCGCCCGCGCTCCGTTTCCGAGAGCCTTTCCGCGCGCAGCGAGCTTTCCTGCTCCGACGGCGCGATATCCGCCGTGTGGGACGCCCGCGCGGAGCTCGGGGAGATTTCCTGCCGCTGCGGCGACGGGGTGCTTTCGCTCACGGGGCAGCTTTTCAGCCGTGCAATGGGGCTTACGGAGGACGGGAAGCCGTTTTTCACCGAGAAACAGGAGCCATTCGCGCAGGACATTGCCTCTGATGGAGTTACCCCTGAAACGGCGGCGGAGGTAACGGCGGACGCTGCCGACACGGAGTTTTCAATACGCTCCGACGGGACGCTCGGGCTCACCGTGCATATCACGTTCGGCGCGCAGCTGCGCGAGCCTGCCGCAGCCGAGGCGGTCACAGCTGTCACGATACTTGACGACAAGCCGAAGAACAGGGCGTCCGACTATGCGCTGAGAATTTGCTACGTCGGCGGCGAGCCCTCCGACTGCTGGAGTATTGCCAAGAAATACAACACCACCACCGAAGCCCTCATGCGTGAAAACGGCGTAGACAACGAGCAGACCGCGCTTTCGGGCATGATAGTTATTCCCACAATATAAAGGAGCGTGTTATCAGACCATGAACAATTCCATTTATTCGGACATTTCAAAAAGAACGGGCGGGAATATCTACATAGGGATAGTCGGGCCCGTCCGTTCGGGCAAATCCACCTTTATCAACCGCTTTATGAACGCCCTCGTCATTCCGAACATCTCCGACGAATACCGCCGCGAGCGTGCGAAAGACGAGCTCCCGCAGTCCTCCGCGGGAAAGACGATAATGACGACCGAGCCGAAATTTGTCCCCGAGGAAGCGGCGGCGATAGAGCTTGACGGCGGCGTAAGAATGAACGTGCGGCTTATCGACTGCGTTGGCTACATTATCCCGGGCGCAGTCGGGTATATCGAAAACGAAGCGCCGCGCATGGTGAAAACTCCTTGGTTCGAGGAGGAAATTCCGTTCAACATGGCGGCGGAGGTAGGTACCCGAAAGGTCATCACCGACCATTCCACCATAGGCGTTGTTGTTACGACCGACGGGAGTATCACGGGGATACCGCGCAGCGAGTACGAGGCAGCCGAGGAGCGTATTATCGCCGAGCTGAACGAGATAAACAAGCCGTTCGTCGTGCTGCTTAACTGCCGCGAGCCGAAGAGCGCGGAAAGCGTAAAGCTTGCGGAGGAGCTGACCGAAAAATACGGCGTCAGGGTCATGCCGCTGAACTGCGTTGACCTTGACGAGGAGAAAATAAACGAGATCATGGGGGAGCTGCTGCTGAAATTCCCCGTGTGCGAGCTGCGGGTGAAGATGCCGAAATGGGTGCGCTCGCTTGACAGCAGCCACCCGCTCCGCAAGGCGCTTTTCGACAGCGTTAAGGAAGCCGCCGCCGATGTTCACGGGATAAACGACATTGCGGCTTGTGCCGCAAGGATAGGCGGCTGCGAGTATGTGAAAAGCTGCACGGCGTCGGAGCTTGACCTCGGAACGGGCTCGGGAACTGTCGACATTGCGCTGTGCGACGAGCTTTTCTACAAGATACTCGGCGAGGCGACGGGAATAGAGCTGCATGACGAGAGCGACCTTATGCCCTGCATGGCGGAGCTCGCGATGATAAAGAAGAAGTACGAGCGGGTGCGCAATGCGCTGGAGGAGGTTGAAGCGACGGGGTACGGGATAGTGCTGCCGACGCAGGAGGAGCTCACCCTTGAAGAGCCGCAGATAATACGTCAGGGCGGAAAGTACGGGGTAAGGCTCCGCGCGAGCGCGCCGTCCATACACATGATGTCCGCGAATATTACCACCGAGATAAATCCTATAGTCGGCAGCGAAAAGCAGTCGGAGGAGCTTATCGCCTACCTGCTCAACGATTTCGAGGAGAACCCCACGGGTATATGGAACAGCAACATCTTCGGAAAGTCGCTCCACGACCTTGTGAACGAGGGGCTCAACAACAAGCTCTGCCGTATGCCCACCGACGCGCGAATGAAGCTTCAGGAAACGATACAGCGTATTGTTAACGACGGCTGCGGCGGGCTTATCTGCATTATTCTCTGACAATATTTGTATCCTCCTTGATATCACGGGGCGGCATTTCGATGCCGCTTCGTTTTTTTGTGGGGTTAAATCTTTTTTGATAAAACACTTGAAATCACAGGAGAATTGATATATAATATAAAGTGAGAAATTTTATGCCGAAGCAATGCGGCTTTGACCAAAAATAACGGAAGGGAAGTTGTATCATGCTCAACGAAAAGACTACTATCACCATTTGCGGCAGAACCTACACGCTAAGGACGGACAATTCCCGACAGCTGAATGACACGGCGGCAGAGGTCGAGATGTGCATAACGGAATACTGCGATGCGCTCAAGGATTTCGAGAAATCCGACGCGGCTGTGTTCACCGCGCTTGATTTTGCGGGAAGAGTGCGCGAGCTTGAGGCGCGGCTTTCGGCGGTGCAGTCGGAGCTTGACGCCGCGAAAAAGACGGAGGAGCGCGCAAAGGCGGCTATTGAGGAAAACACCGCGCTGAAATCGGAAAACAAGGCGCTGAAAAAGGACAGCGAGGAACTCGCGAAACTTAACGAGCGCTTCGCCGAGCTTGAGGGGAAAAACGCGCAGCTTGTTGAAACGATAAAGACCGCCAACGAAAAGGCGGCGGAGCTTGCGGGGGTAAGCGCCGACCTCGAGGAAGCGATGAAAATTTCCGAAAGCCTTGAAAAGAAGAATACACAGCTTTCCGCCGCGGCAAAGGAGAGCGCGGACAAGATAGACGGTCAGTCGAAGCGTATCGCCGAGCTTGAAAAGCAGATAAGCGGGCTGAAGAAGGAAGCGGAGCGCGCGGCGACGGTCACGCAGGAGAACAAGCGGCTTTCCGAAAAGCTTGAAAAGGCGCAGAATTTCGAGGAGGCATTCCGCCGCGAGGAAAAGCGCGCAGCTACCGCCGAAAAGGATATTGACGCGCTGAAAAAGGATAAGGAAGCGCTCGAGAAGTCCGTATCGGAGCTTTCCGCGAAGAACGGCGAGCTTGAAAAGGCGGCGGGCGAAAAGCCCTCCGACGAGGAAATGAACAGGCTCAAAGCTGCCGAAAAGGAGAACGCGGAGCTTAAAAAGTCCTATTCCGAGCTTGAAAAGCTTAACGAACAGCTTGAAAAGTCCAACGAGGAGTTAGGCAAAAAGGGCAGCGAGCTCGCAGGGGAAAAGGCAGCCGCAGAGGCGGCGCTTAACGCTGTCCGCGAGGAAGCGGAAAAGACCGCCGCGAAGCTTGCCGCCTTTGAATCCGCGCGCAGCGGAGCGGCAGAGCGCGCCGACCTGCTCGAAAAGGAGAACGCGGAGCTTTCCGCGCGGGCGAAGAAGCTTGAAGCGGAGAACACCTCGGCGGTTGAAAAGCTTGCCGCCGAAGCGGAGCGGGTAGCCGAGCTTGAAAAGCGCTCGGGGCAGTATGAGGAGCTTATGGTGAGATTTTCGCAGGTTGAGAGCGAGAACGCAGCGCTCAAGCAGGCGGAGCAGGCGGACGAGGAGCTTCATTCGCAGCTCGACAGGCTGAACAAGCAGGTCGAGGAGCTTGTCCTCAAAAACGCGGAGCAGGCTAAGGAGATAAAGTCGCTGAAGCGCACCAACAACTCCCTTGACAAGCAGATAAAGGAAATGCTTGAGGACGGACAGCTTACATTATGAGTGAGATCCTTGCACCCTGCGGAGGTATGGAGAGCCTTTCCGCGGCGCTGAACGCGGGCGCGGACGCGGTATATGTCGGAATGAAGAGCTTTTCCGCGCGGAAAAACGCCGAGAATTTCACCGACGGGGAGCTTGCAGCCGCCTGCACGGAATGTCACAGGCGGGGAGTAAAGCTGTATGTCGCGCTGAATACGCTGATGTACGACGACGAGGCGGAGGCGGTGGCGCAGTGCATAAAAACGGCGGCAAAATGCGGCGCGGACGGGCTCATAATACAGGATATAGGAACGGCTCGGTTAGCAAGAGAGATTGCTCCGACAATGGAGCGCCACGCCTCAACGCAGCTTACCCTTAACAGCGTTAACGGCGTAAAGGCGGCGGAGGAAATGGGCTTTTCGCGCGTTGTAATCGGGCGTGAATTGTCGCTTGAACAGATAAAGCGCATAAAGGAAAATACCGACGCGGAGATAGAAATATTTGTCCACGGCGCGCTTTGCGTGTGCGTCAGCGGGCAGTGCTATATGAGCAGTCTTTTCGGCGGCAGGAGCGGCAACAGGGGGCTTTGCGCACAGCCCTGCCGCCTTGATTTTTCCTGCGGAGGACGGCACAATGTCATTTCGTTAAAGGACAGCTCGCTTGCGGAGCATTTGCCCGCGCTTGCGGAGCTGGGGATAACTTCTTTTAAGATAGAGGGCAGAATGAAGCGCCCCGAATATGTCGCCTGCGCCGTTGACGCTTGCCGGAAAAGCCTTGACGGAGAGGAATACGACCGCGAAAGGCTGGAGGGCATTTTCTCGCGCGGCGGGCTGACCGACGGGTATTTCACGGGTGAAATGCGCGGTATGCAGGGCATTCGCGGCAGGGACGATGTAGAGGCCTCCGCAAAGGCTTTGTCGGGAATTAAAGCCATATATAAGGACGAGTACCCGCGCATTCGCACGGATATTACGGTAACGGCGCAGCAGGGCGAGCCGATAAGCGCTTCGGCAAGCGCGTGCGGTATCACCGTGACCGCTCGGGGAGCAGTCCCGCAGCAGGCGCAGAGCGCTCCCGCAACGGAGGAATCGGTCTGTGCGCGTATGTCAAAGCTTGGCGGGACGCAGTTTTTCGCGGGGGAAATAACGGCGCGCGTAGGCGAGGGGCTTTATATTCCCGCGTCGGAATTAAACGCGCTGCGGCGCGATATCTGCGAAAGGCTTGACAATGCGGTGCTCGCGGCGAATACCCCGCATTACGCGCTGCGCGATGTCGGGGCGAGCGCTGCCCCCGCGAAGAAATTATTCCCGAAAACGAGATTTCGCGCGGAGGTAAGCACGGCGGAGCAGCTGCGGCAGGCGCTTTCGCTGCCGTTTGAAATAGTGTACGCGCCGATGGGTATTGTTGACGAAAATACCCCCGACAAGGACAGAGTGTGCGTGATACCGCCGCTTTATCTTGCGGACTGCGAGGAGGAAACGGCGCGCCGCCTTGACGTGTTGAGGAAATTCGGGTTTTCGTCGGGGCTGGCGCATACGCTCGGACACGCGCGGCTGCTTAGGGAATGCGGCTTTGCGGTGCGCGGGGGATACCGAATGAATATTCTGAACAGCCTTTCGGCAGGGGTATGCGGGGAGCTTGGCTTCGCGGATATAACGCTTTCGTTCGAGGGCACGGCTGCGAAGCTTTCGGAGATACGCTGCGGCATTCCGAAAGGGATCGTCGCTTACGGAAGGCTTCCGCTGATGACCATGCGGCGCTGTCCCATAGCGGACGGGAAACCCTGCGGGCGGGTATCGCCCTTCGGGGAGGGAACGCCCTGCGGCGGCAGCCTGACCGACCGCCGCGGTAACAATATGCCGATACTCTGCGGCGGGAACAGCGTCGAGCTGCTCAACCCCGACACGCTTATCATGAGCGACAGGCAGAGCGCGCTTTCGGCGTTCGATTTCGCGGTGCTGAAATTCACGACGGAAACCGAGCTTGCGCCCGTGCTTGATATGTACCTTAACAATAAGAAGCCTTCGGGCAGCCTTACGCGCGGACTGTATTTCAGGGGCGCGGAATGACCGTTAAAGGAGCGGCGTATGAACAAATTTAACGCGGTTTTTGCGGAAAAGCTTGACGCCCTGCGCGAAAAGATCCTTTCGGGGCGCAGCTTTGAGCAATACGAAAAGGATACCTCGGCGGATATCTGCGGGAGATATGCGGCGTTCCTTTCGGTGTGCGATACGCGCGACAGGGCTAAGGTGTTCCGCGCGGCGGGCGATACTCTCCGCGAGGCATGGGAGGCGGTCTGCGCCCGCGCCGCGAAAACGGTTGCCGTTTCCGATATTGACCCCGTATGGGTAAAGGCGGATATTCTCCGCAGGAGCGGCGCTGCGGCTCTTTCCGATGTGATTTCCGAGATAGCAAAGGGGTTCCACGAGTTTTTCCGCAGGGGGATATCCTTTGATGAAAATATGGAAACGGCGCTCATCGAGGCGGAGATGAACGGTAACCGCGTTATTTCCTACAAGGAAAAGACGATAGAGCTTGCGCGGGTAAATAAATATCTCGCCGCACAGGGGCTGCGGACGCTTTCCGCGCTGCCCGAAACGGTGGTGCTTTTCGACTGCGAGAGCGCGTTCTGCGACGGCGACGGGAACGTGTTCACGCTTTACGGAGAGGGGCTGAACTGCGGCAGGCGCGTGCTTGAGCGCTTTACGGACAAGACCGCGCTGGAGGTCATTTCCACCTCGTCGGAGTATCTGTCGATGCAGGTCGGGCTGGACGGGAAATTCGACTACGGCTACTACCCGATATTCCACAAGGAAATACCGGGCTACAATATCCTGCGGCATTCCTCGTCGATATGGAGCCTTATCTGCTCCTACCGTATAACGGGCGACAAATTCACGCTCCGACAGGCGGAGAGCGCTATCGGATACATGATAAAAAATTCCTTCTACAAGTACCCGCAGCGCGGCGGCGACAATACGCTGTACCTTGCGGACAAAACGCTTTCCGAGGTCAAGATAGGCGGCAACGCCGTTGCGGTGATAATGCTGACGGAATACATGGACGCGACGGGCTCGGACAAATATACGAAGCTCTGCCGCGAGTTCGGGAACGGAATACTGGAGCTGTTCGACGAGCGGGACGGGTCGTTTTTCCATGTGCTGAATTACCCGTCATTGTCCCCGAAGGACAAATTCAGGACGGTGTATTACGACGGGGAAACGGTTTTCGCGCTGTGTCGGCTTTACGGTCTGACAAAGGACGAGCGCTGGCTTAACGCCGCGAAAAAAGCAACCGACAGGTTTATTTCCGCCGATTACACGCAGTACGCCGACCACTGGGTCGCTTATGCGATGAACGAGCTGACGAAATACTGCCCCGAGGACAAATACCTGAGCTTCGGGCTGAAAAACGCGCAGGTCAACCTCCGCAGAATTTACCGCCGCGCGACCTCCTACCATACATATCTCGAGCTGCTGTGCGTAACGTTTGAGCTGTACAGGAGGATACTTGACGAGGGCTTGAAATGCAGCTACCTTGACAAATTCGACGAGGCGTACTTCGTAAAGACGATATACCACCGCGCGGAGCATATGCTCAACGGCTACGGCTACCCCGAGTATGTGATGTATTTCAGGCACCCTTACGTTGCGCTGGGCGCGTTTTTCGTAAGGCATGACGGCTACCGTATAAGAATAGACGACATACAGCATTTCTGCGGCGCTTATTATTCCTTTTACAGGAACTACGCGCGGCTGGAGGAAATGCGCGAAGCGGCGGAGATGAACGCCGACGGCAGCGGCAATAACGGACAGTAACGAAAGGAACTTTTCAATGGCGCAGAAACCGATTGCTCCCGAAAAATTCAGGGCGGAGCCGCGCGACAGGGCGGCGCTGCTTTCATGGAAAGCGGTAAGCGGCGCGGACGGCTACCGCCTTTTCTTCTACCGCGCGGACGATCCTGAAAAGTGCGTTAAGACCAGATATTCCCAAAAGACAAAAAAGCTCGTTTCGGGGCTGGAGAACGGCTGCGAATACCTCGCGGAGGTCTGCGCGTTCGCATATGAAAAGGGCAGGGAGATACCCGGCGCGCGGACGGAGAAGCTTTCGTTCACGCCGCGCGCACAGCGGCTTTCCGCGCCCGAAAACGTCTGCCTTAAAGTGGGCGGCAGCGAGCAGCTTCGCCCCGAATGCCCCGACGGGAGCGTTACCGTTTCCTATAAATCGGAGGACGCCCGCATAGCTTCCGTTTCGGAAAGCGGCGTTATCACCGCGAAAGCGGCGGGCAGAACGTTCATAAAGCTCACCGCCGCCGACGGGCAGACGCTGCGCGTCGGGGTCACCGTTGGGCGCTCGCTCGGGTTCGGCGTGAACAGGGCGGTGCTGATGTTCGGCGGCGATATCATGTGCACGGCGGCACAGCAGCGCGCCGCGGCGCAGTTTTCCTATGATTTCCATGACTCGTTTTCGGGGATAAGGAGCGTCCTTTCGGCGGCGGATCTTGCGGTCGGGTTTTATTCCGCCTCGGCGGACGATACCGCGGCGTACGAAAGCGAGCGGCAGACGCTCCCCGACGGAAAGCCTAACCTTAACGCGCCCTCGACCATGCTTTCGGCAGTATCGGGCGCGGGCTTCGGCGCGCTTGTCACCGCGAATATTTACGGCGGCGAGGCGCTAAAAAGCACCGTCGGGCTGATAAAGAAGCAGGGAATGCGCAATATAGGCACTCTCGGCAACGACTGCGTTATTTTTGATATAAGGGGCTTTCGCGTTGCGGTCATTGCCCGCACGACCGTCGGCAGCGGCGGCGAGGGCAGCGGCAAATATTACCGTGATGAATTTGTGGAGCTTGTCAGCAGGGCGCGCGCAAAGGGCGCGGAATACGTCGCCGCGTGTATGTACTGGGGCAAGGGCAATTCGCTTCAGGTACGGAAAAGTCAGTCGGAGGAGGCGCAGTTCATCGCGGACGCGGGCGCGGATATCATCATCGGCGCGCACCCTCATGTTGTTCAGAAATTTGTCACAATAAAAACGAAGGACGGCAGGCTCGTTCCCTGCGCGTATTCCCTCGGCAACCTGCTTTCGGGAATGCGCGGGCTGAACGAGAACCGCGACGGGATAATACTCCGCGCGGAGCTTTCCCGAACGGAAAACGGCGTTTCGGCGCGCGTTTCCTGCGTTCCCGTGTTTCAGGAGGACGGCGCGCGCGGGACGGTCTGCACGGAAAATTCCCGCCCGTTCAGCGAGGAGGGAAAGCGCTCGCTCGAACGGCTGAAAGCAACGCTCGGAAAGGGCGTGAGCCTTTGCGGGTACCGCCCGCGCGTTTTCCTGAGCGGTTCGGCGATACTCGGGAGGATATTCTCGGCGGGCGGCGGCTTCCGCTGCGACAAGACGGCGCTGCTGCTTTCGCCGCTGTCGCTTTGCTCCGCAAAGGAATTTGACCCCGCGGAAAACGAGGACGCAAGGCTTGCCCTCGACATAGGAAAGGACCTTTCGGGGTACATAAAGCGGACTGCGCCCGATTATGCGGCGGTGGATTTTTATATACCCGCGGCATTCTCCTGCTACAAAACGACAGGCGTTCCGGGCGGCGACCCCTGCTTTTACACCAATACAAAGCGGTTCAGAAGCTCGGCGTTTTTCCGCAGTCACCGCGCGGAGCTCGTGAGGATCCGTCCGCCGTTCGGCGAGCGGATATGGAAGCCGCTGGTGGAGAAATATGCCGCCGCGCTGCTTTCGGCGCTGCCGCATGACAGGATCGTGCTTTTCAGGTGCAGCTTCGGAACCTGCCGCGCGATGGACAGCGAGCTTCGCACAGTACCCGCGCAGGACAGGCTTAACAGGCAGATTCGCGATATGGAGGATTATTTCATATCGCTTGCCGACCCCGCCGTTGTCGACCTTTCGCGGCATTATTTCGGCGAGGGAAAGGAGCTTTCCGCGTTCGAGCGGGAATATTACACCGACGCTTACAACGCCGCCTCGGAGATAATGTCGGGCTCGGGGAGAAGCTGCATATCGCAGCCCGCTGCGGAGCTTTGGTTCTCCCGTGCGATGAAATATTACGGCAGCATGACCGCGCGGTCTTATCAGAGCCGCATACTTGATATGAATAACGCGGCGGATATGCTTGTCGCATATACCTCGGCGGAATTTGCCGCGAGAAATTCGGGGCGCATTATTGCCCTCAAAAAAGCGGGGAAGTCCGACCTTTCCCGAGTGGCGGATTTCTTTGACGGCGACAGCGGCGCGGAGGAGCTCGTCCGCGCGGCGGAAATAATAAGCGCGCTGCTCGCGGGGGATATCAACAAGCCGTATGAGTTTTTCCTGCCCGCGTTCAAGGGCAAATTCGCGATAATAAGGACAATGGTGCGGCTGCTTTCGGAGGAAACGGGGATATCCGTCAACGAAAACAGCGCCGAGCTCGTTTTCCTGTTAAGGGGAACAACGCAGATGAAGCGCTACACCGCCGCGCTGAAGCATAACACAGTCGACATATGGGGCAGCAGTATTTCGCGCGAATCGGTGAACAGCTGCCGCGGCGCGTTTATCGGCAAATTCATCTTCAAGCAGCCGCAGATACTCGCGACCGAGCCGCCAGTCGGGCTGGATATCCCCGAGGACGACGCATTGTTCTGCGGGAGCGGCTGGCGCAGGAAAAACTTCCGCGATTCGCTGATGAGAAGCGGACTTGACGCCATAGCCGACAGCGAGGCGCGCTGGATAGTCGTTGACTTCTACGACCTGATTTGCAGCGCCGCCGATTATCTCGGCAACCTCTTCGGCACGGACGACTTCCTGTGCAGGACGGAATTTTACAGGAGCCTTGAGCCGCGCCCGAAGGAATGCTACATATTCGAGAAGCGGGACATGAGGTGCTGCTTTGACGCGATAACGCGCTTTGCGGCGAAGATCTCCGAAAAATACGGCACCAACATTATCCTTATAAAAGCAGAACCGAAGGACGCCTATATAACGCTTGACAACCGCAGGCTGCCGCTTGTCGACGACGGTATGTTTGAGATAAAGCGGAAGTTCATCTCGCTGTGCGAGGAACGCTTTGCGGGGGTAACGGGGTGCTACGTCATTGACATTTCAAAGCACTTCTATGCTTCGGACAGCTTCCCGCTCGGCGGCGCGCATATCGTGCATTATGAAGAGGAATTTTACCGTCAGGCGGGGGAGTACATCGGCGAGATAATGCAGGGCACTCAGCGCAGGGTGTTCAGCACAGTCGACGATAATTACCTGCTGCTGCGCAATCTCCGCATTCAGCGTGAGGACTGAACACATTCCATTTTCCCGAAAGGACAACGACCATGCCCGAAAAGAACAGAATAAAAAAAGCGGCGGCTTTGGCGGCGCTGCTCGTCATATCGGCTGTTTCGGGCTGTACGTCCGCCGACAGTCCCTCACTGCCGTCAGCCGTAACAAGCGGACAGAGCACGACCTCGCAAGCCGTTTCCTCTGCGGAGGAGCTTCCCCCCGAAACGATATCGGGGGACATTGACCCCGAGGAAACCGAGGTATCGTCCGATTTATCCGATTTAACGGCTGAAACATCGGCGGCTGCAATTTCCGAAACGGTTGATACTGCCCAAATTGCCGAAACGACCGGCGAAACGGAAAGCGCCGTTTCTTCCGGACAAACGGCAGAGCCGCAGCCCGAAGTAACACAGACAACCGCGACCACCCCTGCAACGACTGCGGCAACAACGCAGACGACAGCGCCTCCCGCGCCGCCCGTTGAGGTGGTCATTCCCGACGTAAGGACGGTGTCCTCGCCGAAAACCGACGCGGTGACAGCCGACAGCGGCTGGATAGACCTTTCGAACAAGTCGCTCGGCTATATCTCTGCCGCCTATACTGGGTCAAGCAAGCGTGCAAAGCTGCGCATAAAATGCGGGGATTCGACCTACGATTTTGACCTCAAAACCGACGGCACGGCGCAGTATTTCCCGCTCTCCTGCGGCAGCGGGAGCTATTCCGTGATACTTTACGAGCAGCTCGAGGGGACGAAATACGCGCGCGCGGCAGAAACGGAATTTACCGCCGCCGTCGCCGACGAGGTGGGGATATTCCTATATCCGAACGATTATGTGATGTTCGGGAAGAAGTCCGCCTGCGTTAAAAAAGCGGCGGAGGTATGCGCGGGAAAGACCGATGTCATAGAAAAAATAGCGGCGGTCTTTGAGTGGGTGACGAAAAATATAACCTACGACTACGACCTTGCCGCAACGGTGCAGAGCGGCTATGTCCCCGACCCCGACACGGTATTGTCGCGGAAAAAGGGGATATGCTTTGATTACGCGTCGCTCGTTTCGGCAATGCTGCGCTCGCAGGACATTCCGTCAAGGCTTGTCGTCGGCTATGCCTCTCCCGACATCTACCATGCGTGGAACGAGGTCTACACCCCCGAAACGGGCTGGATAACGCCCGAGCTGCTGCTTGCCTCAAAGGGCTACAACATAGTCGACGCGACATTCTACGCGGGCTCGTCGGATAAGTCCGCGATATCGGCGTACATTTCCGACGGCGGGAATTATTCCGCGATATTCTATTATTGATAACTATTGATAACTATTGATAACTATTGATAACGGAGGGTCTGAACATAAATGAAGCTTAAAAGACTTACCCCCGATGAAACGGCGTATTTCTGCGAACAGCTCGCTATCATGCTTGCCTCGGGAATGCACCTCGGGAACGGGCTTGAAATCCTCGGTGAGGATATCGCCGACGACAGGCTGAAAGCCGTCTGCGGGGAGCTTTCGCGCGGGTTAAACGGCGGGAGCACGCTTGACGAGGTTATGAAAAGCACGGGAGTATTCCCCGAATACGCCGTTAAAATGGTGAGGATAGGCAGCCTTTCGGGGCGGCTGGAGAGCGTTCTTAACGGGCTTTCCGACTACTACGAGGAGCGCGCGGAGCTCACCCGCTCGGTAAGGACGGCGGTGCTGCACCCGCTCGTGCTGCTTGCCATGATGACGGCGGTGATAATCGTGCTGATGGTGCTGGTAATACCGATGTTCGGGGATATTTTCTCGCAGTTTGACGGCACGGTAAACGACGCGGTGCGCGGCACGACGGAGCTTGCCTACGGAATGGGCAGGGTGATACTCGGCGTATTGCTCGGGGTCATTGCGGTGATGACGGCGGTGGCGGTAATGTCGGGCATTCCGTCCGCGCGCGAGGCGCTGAGCCGTTTCGCGGCGGTATTCCCCCCAACGGCGGGCATTGCATGGAAGCTCGGCGTTTCAAAGGTGTCCTCCGCGTTAAGCATGATGATAAGCGCGGGGATATCGCCCGAGGAGGCGGTGGAAAACGCAATTGAGCTTGTCGAGGGCGGGAAGCTGCGCGCAAGGCTGGAGCAGTGCCGAAGGGAGCTCCTTGAGGGCGCGAATTTCGCCGAGGCTATTGCCCGCGCGGAAATTTTCCCCGCGATATATTCGCATTCGCTGAAGCTTGCCTACACCTCGGGCTCGTTCGAGCGCGCATGGAAAAAGCTTGCCGACAGGAGCGGCGCGGCGGCTTTGCAGTCGGTATCGGGGGTAATTGCCTTTGTCGAGCCGCTGATAATAGTCATTCTCACGGCGGTTATCGGCGCGATACTGCTTACGGTCATGATACCGCTGATGAATATTATGTCGGTGCTTGGCTGAGGGGGTAACTTTATGAAACGAAAAGCCTT
>JBJFHP010000084.1:0-14841 GCA_051893715.1 Oscillospiraceae bacterium | reverse complement strand
CTAACGCTCCGCGCATTGACCCCGAAAAACAGGAAATCTCAACCAACGCAATTTATCGGGCGCAAGCCCTGAAAGGATACATAATGGAAATCACAAGCTCCGTAAACAATACTGTCCTGCGCGGACTTTTTGACCGCCGCAGCGAGATAAAGGACGAAAACGACATGGCGGCGCTGATGAATGAAATCGCCGAGGAAATAGTTATGAACGCGCAGTTCCTCGCACCCGCACGGCTGTCCTCTCCCCCAAGGCTCAACAAGGACGGCACAGGCACAGTCGGCGAAAACACGCAGATTTCCTTTGCGCTCATCGGTTCGCCCGACGGGAAGAAATATTACCCCGCGTTCACCGACATCAACGAAATGCTTAAATGGCAGTCAATGGCAGAGCAGAAGCCGGTAACGCTTGCCCTCGGGTTCGACGACTACGCCAACATGATAGTCGCGAAAAATGCCGCCGAGGGTCTGGTAATTAACCCGTTCAGCGACAATCTTATCCTTGACAAAAAGCTTCTCGCACATTGGCGCGAAAAGAAGCAGTACCGCACCACGGGTCACGCGGAGCATATCATCAGCACCGACAGCGATGTTAAGGTAGGCGCGCCCGATCCGTTCAACCTGGAGCTTTCCGTTGCGCTCAGCACCGCCGCAAAGAATGACCCCGCGGTAAAGACGCTGTGGTTCCGCGGAATGACGCTGAACGGCGAAAAGAGCTACCTTGCGGTGGTTGATTTCAAGGGCGAGCGGCAGCGCGTTTTCTCTGCGCTCGGCGAAGCCGCAAAGCCGTATCTTTCCAATATGCCGCTTAGCATTGTCGCGCTGGACGAAGCTCTCGGAAAGACCGCAACCGAAAACGTCATGCCGATCTATAAGGCATGAATTATATGCAATCTCACCAAAAACACAAGGCAAGATTTTCTATCAATTTTCCCGCAACAGTGTAGACTTTTGCGCGCATATGTGATATAATGCAATTAGGAGCAGCATCCGGTGCCGCTTAAAAGATAGATCGGAGGGTAATGCTATGGCTAAGAAAAAGCTTTTCGGAAATAATATAAAGCCGTCCTGCAAGTACTGCGAGCTCGGTAAACCCGGCGAGGGCGATATTATAAAATGCTCAAAATTCGGCGATGTTAAAACATATGATTCCTGCAAGAAATTCGTTTATTCGCCGCTCAAGCGCATTCCCAAGAAGGAGCTTCAGCTTGCTAATTCTGCGGTAAACGATATTGATTTCTAAAAAAATGCTCCCGGCTGTTGACCGGGAGTTTTTTTCGGGGGTAAACATGATTTTAAGCCAAAAAGATACAGACCGCCTTTTCGCGCTGGAGCAGATCTGCTTCGGCGGCGACTGGACGCGCGAAACGTTCCTGCGTGAGCTTGAAAGCCCGCTTTGCTGCCTTGAGGTGACAGCCTGTGAGGGTGAAATATGCGCGTTTGCGCTCGGGAAGCTTGCCGCCGACGAAGCGGAGCTTTATCAGATATGCGTCCACCCCGACTTCCGCAGGCGCGGAATTGCCGCCGAACTGCTCGGGAGATTTCTTGACAGCATGAAAGCGCGCGGCGCGGCAGTGTGCTTTCTTGAAGTGCGCAGCCGCAACGCTCCCGCGATCGCACTATACAAATCGAACGGATTTGAGCAGATCTCCGTCCGCAGGGGGTATTATAGCGATGACGATGCTGTAATAATGAGGAGAAATATTACAGTCTGACATATTACGGCATATTTCGTTATATTACGTTCTGTATTATTTGAGCAAATATTACAAAACAGCATTGCCCGCCGAGCAAATCATCTGCGAATTAGATGAAGTGTCAGCGAAGCGGAAATGGCAAAAGGAGCTCCCTTAATGGAAGCTCCTTTTTTTATTACCCATGAGTATCCGTATCATCTTTGAAAGGACCTCGCGCTTTATCGGCTCGTAAACCTCCGGAATGCTCCCCGAGGGATCCTCTGCGCAGCTTTGCGGCACGTCCGCGAAACGCGCGGGAACTTCACCGGAAACCATCTCCGAAAGCGCCGCCGCGCACTTTTCACAGCTGCACGCGTTGAATCTGCGGAGCGTTTCGACAACGTTCTCCTTTATAGCCGCCTGTGTGAGGTCTACGGAAACGGTCAGTTCTTCCTCGTCGGGCGCAAGCATCGCCTCGGCGTCGCGGCGCATGACCTTGGAAAGAGGCTCTATTCCGCGCAGCTGCTTCGGGATACGGCTTTTCCCCGCGATCACAACAGGGTTGACGGGCGGGTCGGAGCTTACAAGCTTCATGACCTGCGGGGTCTTGCTGCTGACTGACGGGCGCTCGTCGGGCGGGGTTTTCGCTTTATTTTTTCCGCTCATTTATCTCCGTTCTTTCCATCATCTGCTGTCAGCTCGTCAATGAGCGCATTAAACTCGCGCGCGGATTTCGATTTCGGCGCGTAGGTCAGCACGCTCTCACCGTGGGCAGGCGCTTCGGCGATACATACGCCGGCGCTTATCTTTGTTTTAAGTATCACGGTGTCAAGCTGCTTCGCTATCATCTGTGACAGCTCCTCTACTTCCTTTGTCAGGGTAAGACGCGGGTTGTATTTGTTGAGAAGAATGCCGCGGACGAAAAGCGACTTGTTGTAATATTTCTGAACAGCGAATATCGTCTGCTTTAGCTGCGCGATACCCTGAAGCGAAAGTATCTCGCACATCATCGGGATTATAAGCTCGTCCGAGGCGGTGTAGGCGTTTATCGTCAGCACCGACAGCGCAGGCGGGGTGTCAACGATTATGTAGTCATAGTCGTCCTTTGCGTCGCTTATCTGCTCGCGCAGGACATACTCGCGCCCGACGCCCGTCATTTCGAGCTCAAGACCCGAAAGCAGTATATTCGACGGAACAACGTCGCATATCGCGCCGTGCTGTATCGCGTCCCCAAGCTCGCAGTTGCCCTTGAGCACATCATATATCGTGTAGTTTTCGTCAGATTCGATCCCGAGAGAAAAGCTCAGGTTGCTCTGCGGGTCAAGGTCGACAGCAAGCACTTTCTTTCCGCGCAGCGAAAGTCCGCCGCAAAGCGCGCTGCAAGTGGTAGTCTTGCCGACGCCGCCTTTCTGATTTGTAACAGCAATAACCTTTGCCAAAATCATTCCTCCAAAATATTACAAAGGCGGGCAAAATTTCTTGCCCGCCCTGTTATTTATTGACTTTGCCGAAGCGGGGAGCCGGCAGCTGCCGATCAATATCCCTCGGGGTCAATGTATTCGCCGGACGCGCTGTCCTCGGGCATATAAACATGATAGTTCGTCTTGCCGTTCTTCTTTACGAAGTACATAGCCGTATCCGCATAGGATATAAGGTCGTTTACATTGTCGGAATGCTCGGGGCAGTATGTGATACCGATCGAAACGCGGACGTTGATGATCGTGCCGTCTGCTGTCGTGTAACCGACATAGAGCTCGTCGATTATGTTCATCGCAATGTTCTCGAGGTTTTCAATGTCCTCCTGATCGGTGTAGCAGAGCACGAACTCGTCGCCGCCGAAACGACCCGCGAAGCCGCCCTTCTCGTCAACCTTCTTCCTGATGGAATCCGCAACGTATCTGATTACCTCGTCGCCGACGGTGTGACCGTATCTGTCGTTGATGAACTTGAAGTCGTCGACATCTATGAACATAATGCCGATCTTGTTCTGACCGCGGCGGTCGATCTCGCTTGTGAGCGTTCTGATGAAGGTATTTCTGTTGTAAAGCTGCGAGAGGAAGTCGTAGCTTGCGCGCTCGGAGAGCTGAAGCTCCATCTTCTTATCGTTATCGATATCGGTGATGACCCCGACAACTCTCAGCGGCTCGCCGAGGCGGTCGGTAATACAAACGGCTCTAAGGGATACCCAGATGACCGCTCCGCTCTTTGTCTTGAGCTGATATTCGGCGCTGTAGCCGTTCTTGTTCTTGAGCAGCGTGTTGATGTCGCGCTTGTACTTTTCTGCGTCCTCCGCGCTCATGAGGGAGTCTATGAACTTACCGTTAGACAGGGTGGATATCGAGGGATCAAGCTCGAACTTTGCCAGAGCATTCGGGGAAACATACATACGCTCCTTGTGGAAATCCCACTCGAACAGCATATTATCGGACAGCTCTGCGATAGTGCGGTGGCGTTCCTCGCTTAAATATACCTCGTCGAGAAGCTCGTTGAAGGAGGTCTGTATCTCGCCGAGCTCGCTCTTGCGGTTCTTGACCTTGAAGCGGACCTCGCTGCTGCCTTCCTCCTTGCCGATCTCTTCCATGGTAGACAGCATTTCATGCATACTGCCGACGAATTTCGTTATAATGACGATCGCAATAACGGAAGCCAGCGCGCATACAACAAGAATTACGCCCCAGCCCATGAGGTTGGTGGGCATAGAGAAGGTGCCGAACGTGCCCGAATCCGCTATTCCTACCCATCTCCATGTGGTCACATTCGGGATTATACCGCAGGCGTAAGCGTATTTGCCGGCGCTGCCGGTGACCATGTTTTCGGAGTTATTCAAGCCGGAAACATTGGACGCTGCCGCGAAGAACTCGGGAACAGCCGCCGCAAAGGCGCTATCCAGCTGACCGTTCTTCATAACGGAGCCTGTACCGTCGAAATTTATCGCATTTCCGGCGTTGTCAACAAGGACAAGATGCGCGTCGGAAAGGTATGTACCGTTTATCGCGCTGCAAATGCTGCTGTCTGCGCCGAGGGAAACCACCATGCAGACATAGCCGAGCTTGCCGCCCGTCTTGTTGTCGGGATCGGCATATATCTCCTTGGAGAAGAAGATAGCGTCGGTCTGATATTTTTCCCACGCCATAACGGTGGATACCGCAGGCATACCCTCGCTGTTGAAGTGCTCAAAGCTTCCGGTCGTGCCCTTTGCGGAGGAAATTATCGAGCCGTTGTCGCTGATGATGAGTATATCAAGGATATCGGCGTCGTTGCCCGCATACGCCTTGATAACGCTGTCGGCGGACGACGAGCCGCTGTCAGCCGTGCTTATCACCGCGTCGAGCTTCGCCATAACGTTCACATCGGCGATATAGCCCGAGAACACCTGATCCACCGCCGCGGATTTTGAAAGCGATACGGTCTGCAAGGTGTCCGACTTTGCATTTTTTTCATAGCCTGCCAGCGAAAACGTCCCGACTGCGCCGAGAATAAGCGCGGGCAGTATTGCAAAAATAAGCAGTATACCCGTCAGGACGACTTTTAGCTTTGCGTTGTTCATGGATTCTCCCCCTAGGTTGATTTTATTAAATTTGTTAAAATAATGAAACTGCCTTTCGGCACGTTAGAATTTCATTTCCTGTGCGATCTCTTTCTGGCGCTGCTCGGACTGCACCTTGTATATGTACTTTCCGATGTAGTCCTCCTGTCCTGCGGTCAGCCCCTGAAACTCGCAGCCGTAGCCCTTTATCCCGCCGTCCCCGTCGGGCTGAACGCGCAGCACCTTAACGACGGCGTTGAGCTTGTAGTCGACGAACAGGTCTATTTCCACACATACAAGATCCTCGCTCTCGAACGTACAGCCGGCGCATTTCATGAAAATGCCGCCGATGTTTATGTCAAGAATTTCTATCGGCTCGGGGACCTCAAATCTGACCGACTCCTCCCCGCGCATAAAGAACAGCGCGCGGCCTTTTTCCTGCGTTTTTATCTTGAAATATCGCCGCCGTTCCTGAAGCACCTCCGAACCGTCGTTCTTGAAAAGCTTGATGTTGAGCTGCTTTTCCATTGACATCGAAACGCTTCCCGCGTATCTTACGCGTTCGCCCGCCTTTGTTGTCGTGATGACGCCGACAGAGGTATTGTGTTCAAGCTCGCGCAGCGAGGAACCTTTTATGATAAGAATGCTTTCTTCGTCAGAACCAAGGTTTTTGGGAAAGGTGAAATTCCTCTCCGCAGTCATTATCACCGTGCCGTTTTTGTCCAGTATGTCAATTTTTACTATCTTACTACTGAATAACAAACGCATCAAACCCTTTTGTTCAAATAAAGTCGGGCAGCCTCGTTCTGCGGGGCGCACCGAAACCAATGCCACAATGCTCCACCGCAAAGCAAGCAATATAGGGCATAATAGTTATATTAACATTATACATTATTCAGTCGATAAAATCAAGAGGAAATACAATAATTCTAAAAAAATAACAGATTTTTTAAGATTTTTTGGGTAACATAACAATACCGCGCGCTTTCGGGTGAATTACTACGCTTTTCTTGCCTTATTAGGTTAATTTTCGCCGAAGCGCGCATTCCGTTTTTCGGTGGGAACAATTTCTCACAATTGCGAGATACCGTCCAATATCTCGGCAGCCTGCTGCTTACCCGTATCGTCGGAGTAGACAAGCTCAACGCAATAAACATAGTCCCCTTCGCGGAACATGAAATCCGACAATCCGAACAAATACTCGTACTCCTCGTCGTTTTGGGTCACGTCAAAGGAGGAGAGCCAGCCGCTTTTCCCGCCGAAGGTCACCTCGGAAAAGCTGCTGTTCTCGGTCATGTAGCCGCTTGCGCGGTACTCGAATATCGTGTTGTCATGGACGGAGCGTGCGTAGTCGGCGGTGGAAACGGGCTCGTCAAGCTTCTCGCCGTCGGTGTCGGTCGTGATATCCTGCGCCGACACGACCACCAATGATCGATCGTCATCGGACAGAGCGTATGCTATGTACTTCTGCCCCTCCGCGTCGAACGCCTTTTTCATCTCGTTAACATCGGAATACTTAAACGAATAGCTCTCGAAAACCTGCTCGTACACTTCCTCCCCGACATAAGCCGTCCAGCCGTCGGGCAGTTCAACGCCTATCCCCGCGCTTTCGATGCGCACTGTCCCGTTGTCGTCGATCACCGCGCCGCTCCCCGCGGAGCAGCCGCACAGCAGCAGCACTCCCGCCGCCGCAGCTATCATCATCTTTCTCATAAACATTCATCCTTTGCCGTTAAAGAGCGAGCGAATATCATCGGGCAGCTCCGAGCCAGCCGTTATCCTTTCTCCCGTGAACGGGCGGTCAAAGCTTACCTCGCCGCAGTGGAGCGCCTGCCTGTTTATCCGGGAGCAGTCCCCGCCGTACATATCATCGCCGCACAGCGGGTAACCGATATGCGAAAAATGCACCCGTATCTGATGCGTCCGCCCCGTTTCGAGCGTTATCCGCAGCAGCGTCCTGCCGTTTTCGCGCAGCACGGGCTCATAATGCGTCACTGCGCGCTTTCCCGTCGGGCAAACGCACCGCCTGATTATGCTGCCGCTCTCCCTGTCTATCGGGAGGTCAATGACCCCGCCGCGCGCGATATCCCCGTCCACCGCCGCAAAATAAACCTTGGCGATATTCCCCGAAACAGACGCCGCGGCGAACCTGTTTTTCGCGCAGACGCACAGCCCCGAGGTGTTCTTGTCAAGGCGGTTTATCGGGCGGAACGGCAGGTCGGGGTGAAGCGCCGCGAACAGGTTGGCAAGCGTCCCGCGGTAATGCCCTATCGACTGATGAACGGGAAGAAACGGCGGCTTGTCAAACACAACGATATCCTCGTCCTCGTACACAACGGGCGCGGGGATATCGGGGTCGGGCGGGATATCGGCGCTGTCGCTCATGACAACGCGTATGCTTTCCCCCGCGCTAACCCTGTCTGTCGAGCGCAGTATCTCGCCGCCGCGCGTCAGCCCGCCCATCTGCTTGAGCTTTATCAGCATTCGGCGGGAAAACCCTTGCGAGCGCAGCATATCCTGCGCCGTCCGTCCGTCGTCGCTTGCCCCCACGATAAGCGTCAATTCCCTGCTCATTTCGTAAGCCCGATCTTTACAAGCTCGCGGTCGGAGGAGAATGAGATAACATTGAACGTGAAAAGCACCTGTGAATAATCGTTCACATCAAGGTATCTGTCCAGCCCGAAATTGATATAGCGCATATCGACCATGGTTATCTTGCTGTAATGCTTCGACAGGAACGGCACAAGGCTGTGCGCGTAGCTGTCCTTTATCAGGAGCAGGCTCTTGCCGTTGTCAACGTCGGTTTCTATCGTGACAAGCGGCGCGTTGCTGCCCGTAAAGGAGTCGTATTTGCTCTTCTGGTCAAGGAAGCTGCGGACATAAAGGCTGTCGTAAACCGTTTCGGTTTCTCCGTCGAACGAGGTCATTTTTACGGCAGGCTCGCCGTGCGCGAGGTGGTAATAGCTTATCGTGTCGGGAGTAATGCTGTCGTCAAGCGTTTTGGAATAAAGCGTCCCGCGGAAGGAGCTGCTCGCCGTTTCGATGTTGAACGCGCTCTGACCGTAAGCCGTGTAGCCAAGCGACTTCGCAGCCGCCGCATACGCATAATACGCGCCAAGGCTCGTCCAGTGGTGGTCGGTGCGGTAGAATATATACTCGCTGTTGTGAACGGAAAGATTGCTAAGGCAGTCTATCACCGAAACATTCTTGACCTTTCCGTAGCAGTCGTCAATAAAGCTCTTTTCGCTGAGATATCCCGCGTATGACGGTATCTGCGAGCTTAATATCTCCTGCGCGGTCGGGTCGAGCATGAAATACATCGGCACATCGGGGAATTTCTGCGCGAACGCGTCTATCGCCGCCAGCGAAGCGTCCACAACGTCCGGGTCGTATTCCCTGAACACCTGCACCATGCAGTCGTCAAGCGTGTATACGCCGTTTATCTCTTTTTTGCCGCTTAGCGCTGTCATGCCGTTCGAAAGCTTGACCCAGCTCTCCCTGCCCGCAAGGTGGTCGGAAAAATAGGTTTCAAAGTCGTCCATCCAGCTGTCATCGTCGCGGGTCGTTATATAATCCCAGCGCACCGCGCCGATATAATCGCCGATGTTCTCCGCCTTTTCCGCCTTTTTTTCGTTGATTATCTTTGGGAAGGATTTAAGCGCACGATTCTCGTTTTCGCTCATTTCCCGCTTGGGCAGCACCGCCGTCGCTATCGGCACCGCTAACAGCACTATCGCAAACAGCGATATCATAAGCTTATAAGGAGTCATTTTGAAATTCATCTGCGCTTTCCTCCTTAAAAGTTAAAATACAGGAACGGGTTGTAGGTCGAGGTGGTGATATACGCAATGCTCGCAATCATTACCGCCGTCTGCGCGAAGGGCATCGCATACTGAAGCACCAGCAGCTTTTTCTCGCGTATCTTGTCCGCGATATTCTTCATAATATCCGAGGATCCGAAAATGCACACCGCGAAAATCAGCCCGTAATTCACCAATGCGTTTGTCGCGAAATTGTCGGCGAAAACGCCGTTCGCACCGAACATCGCGCCGATATAGGTGAACACCTGCGAGAACATATCGCCGATGTTGACGGTATTGGCTTTAACTCCGTCGAACATTATCCACCCGAAAACGACAAGCACGAAGGTGTACAGCCAGCTAATAAACGACGGCAGCTTCTCCAGCCATTTCCCGAGGAACAGCCTTTCAAGTATGATAAGCACGCCGAAATACACGCCCCACAGCATGAAATTCCAGCTTGCGCCGTGCCATATGCCGGTTATTGCCCAGACGATAAAAAGGTTGAGTATAGTCCTCGGCAGACCCTTTCGGTTGCCGCCGAGCGGGATATAGACGTAGCTTCTGAACCACGCGCCGAGCGTGATGTGCCATCTGCGCCAGAACTCCGAAATGCTGTGCGACATATAGGGATAGTTGAAGTTTTCGGGGAAATTGAAGCCCATCATCTTGCCCAGCCCTATCGCCATATCGGAGTAGCCGCTGAAATCAAAGTAGATCTGAAATGTGAACGCAAGTATTCCAAGCCACGCCGTCGCAGCGGAAAGCTCCGTGTATTCCATCGCCTTGACCGACGTCCACAGCGCGCCGATATTGTTCGCTATGAGGACTTTCTTGCCAAGTCCCGTTATAAAGCGGCTTATGCCGTCGCCGAGCATTTTTTCAGATATGGTGCGGTGGTCAAGCTCATTCTGAACGTCCTCATAACGCACGATAGGTCCCGCGACGATCTGCGGGAACAGCGTCACGAACGCCATGAAATTGACCGCGCTTTTCTGCACCTTTATATTCCTGCGGTAGAGGTCGATGGTGTAGGACATCGACTGGAATGTGAAGAAGCTAATGCCGATAGGAAGCGGCAGGTTCGGATTGGGTATCGACAGCCCGAACCACGCGTTCGCGCTGTCAATGAGGAAGCCGAGATACTTGAACGTCGCGAGCAGCCCCAGATTCATAACAAGCGAAACAATGAGGCATATTTTCCTCATTTTGGGGTCATCGTCGTACTTGTCGATAAGCCGCCCCGCGGTGTAGTCGATGAATGTCGACAGTATCATCGCGAAAACATATATCGGCTCGCCCCACGCATAGAAGATAAGCCCGCTCACAAGGATAACGACATTCTTTGCCTTAAAAGGCACAAGATAATAAATTATCAGCGTTATCGGCAGAAACGCGAAAAGAAAAGTCAGACTGGAAAAAACCATAAAACCTCCGCAGCTGTTACGGCTGATTTATCATTGAAAGGAATTGCTCCCTTGTATAGTTTACGTTAAGTATTTCAAGCAGCAGGTTCGCGGAAAGGAGCTCCGGCAGCCCGAGCCGCTTCTGAAGCGCCTTCCGCCGCTCCGAGGAATTAACCCCGCCGGAAAGCCCGAGGTCTACAAGGTCGGCTTTGGTTATCGGCTCGCCCTTGGGCGCTTCCTCCCCGGAAATAACGCCCGCCTTTCGGAACGCCTCCAGCAGCACCTCTGCGCTCATTCCCTCGACGCCCAGCTTGCCCTGCTTTGACGGGGCGCGCTTGCGGCGCTCCTTTCCGAATATGTCGGGGATATAGACGTTGATGACCTCGCCCTCGGCAACAACGCTGCGCAGGCGGGAGCGTATCTGAAACCCCGCGCTGTCGCTGTCGGTGAGGATAATTATGCCCGTCTTTTTCGCGAGCATTTTTATAAGCTCGGTGGTTTCCTTATCCTTGTACAGCGCGAAGCCGTTTGTCGGGATTATCAGCGCGTCGACAAGCGACGAGAGCTTTATCTTGTCATACCTGCCCTCAACTATTATTGCCTGTTTTATTTTAATCATTACAAAAAAATCATGCCGTCAGAACGGATATCTCGGTCAGCGCCTCTTCTATAAGCGTCCGCGCGTCCGCAGATGACGAGTTAAGGCTGACGTTTGTGCGGAACAATATTTCGATGCATTGCTCAAGGAAACTCTCGGACAACCGCTGAACGGTGCCGTATGCCTTTCTCATCACGAACGACCTGTTCGGCGGGTATCTGAACGCCGCCGCGGTGTCGGTGTAGCTTTTCCGCGCCGCAGCGCCTATTTTCGCGCGGTAAAGATCTGTAAAATACCCCGACAGCGCCGCAAGTATCATTATCGGCTCCTCGCGGCGAACGAAAAGATCGTCCAGCACCGAAAACGCCCTTTCGGTGTGCCCCGCGATAAGCTCGTCTGCAAGCGCGTAAATGCTCGCGTCGGCAGGCTTCGGGCAGAGCGCGTCGATATCCGCGCGGGTTATCGCCGAGCCGTTTTTGTAAGCGCAAAGCTTGTCCACCTCGCTTGACACGGCGGTAAGACTGCGCCCGCACAGCTCCGCAAGATACGCCCCGTCCTCGCGGGACAGCGCGCAGCCGTTCCGCGCCGCCCTTTTCTCCGCCATAGCGGAGATCTGCGCCGCGGACATGAATTTCATCTCGCAGGAGCAGCCCGCTTTCGCGGCGGCTTCCATGAGCTTTTTCATCTTAGCCTTGGGCTTTTTCGGGTCAATGACAAGGTGCGCCTGCGCGATAATTAACACCGTTGTATCGGGGACATTCTCGATTATTCCGAGGTAAGCCTTGTTTTCCGCCGCGTCCAGTGCGTCGGGGTCAAGGTCCTCGATAAGCACGCACTTTCTCTCCGAAAAAAACGGGAGATTGTCCACAACGTCCGAAAGCTCGTCCGACGACGGCGGGTCGGAATATTTCACGAAATTCATGTCCTGCGCTTCGGCGGGCACGGCGGCTTCGATTATCCGCTTTGAATACATTCTTATGAGGAAATCCTCCTCGCCCCAGAGGAAATACACCCTCGCGAGCTTTCCCGCCTTGAGATCGGCGCGCA
Organism: Oscillospiraceae bacterium; assembly: GCA_051893715.1. GTDB lineage: Bacteria > Bacillota > Clostridia > Oscillospirales > Ruminococcaceae > CAG-115. The sequence goes on along the minus strand of JBJFHP010000084.1, from coordinate 2,792 downwards.
GGCGCGGTTCTTCTATGACCGCCATTACGCCATCTCGTTTCTGAGCTTCTTCCCGCCGAGGATATGGAAATGCAGGTGGCGTACGGTCTGACCGCCGTTCTCGCCGATATTGGAAACAACGCGGTAGCCGTCGGAAAGCCCCTCGGCGCGCGCTATCTCGGCGATCTTCTCAAAGATGTAAGAAACGACCGCGCTGTTTTCGGGGGTTATTTCGTCAACGCCGCCGATATGCTCCTTCGGGATAACGAGGATATGCGTCGGCGCCATCGGCGCAATGTCACGGAACGCAAGTATCTTGTCGTCCTCGTAGACCTTTGTTGAGGGGATCTCCCCCGCGATTATTTTGCAGAATAAGCAGTTTTCCATATTTAACCTCCATTGTCAATATCATCAAATAATCAACAAGCGCGGAAACGGCGTAAACCCGCGCTCCCGCGCTAATTTTATCATAAATACCCGTTAAATTGCCGTTAAAACGTCAATATCTTAGTGGATATACTTCGCCGCAATGCCCTCAGCCGCCGCGAGTGCCTCGCCGAGCTTGGAAGCGTCGGGAACGCCCGCCATAGCCTGATCGGGCTTTCCGCCGCCCTTTCCGCCTGCGACTGCCGCGATCTCGCGAACGAGTGTGCCCGCGTTCGCGCCCTTTGCAACGGCGCTCTTGGAGCACTTGCAGAGAATGCTGCTCTTTCCGTCGGCAGTTCCCGCAAGAACCGCAACGAAATCGGCGTACTTATCCGCAAGGCTGTCGCCTATCTTGCGCAGACCGTCCGCGCCCGTTCCGTCCAGCACGGCGGTGATTATCTTAACGCCCGCAATTTCGGGAACATTGCCGCCGAGATCGCCGAGCTTTGCGTTAGCCGCAGCCTGCTCCATGCTCTCGATCTTCCTGCTCTTGTCGCGGAGCTCTGCCATAACGCTCTCCGCGCGGTGAGGAAGCTCGTCAAAATTGGGCGCCTTGAGCGCAGCGCACGCCTTTTCAAGCGTGTCCTTATAATCGTAAAGCATGGACATGACAGCCATTCCCGTCACTGCCTGAATACGTCTTACGCCGCTTGCCACCGAGGTTTCGAATACTATCTTGAACAGTCCCGCCTGAGAGGAATTGGAAAGGTGAGTACCGCCGCAGAACTCCGTCGAATAATCGCCGACGGAAACAACGCGTACAACATCGCCGTACTTCTCGCCGAACAGCGCCATTGCGCCCTTCTTCTTAGCTTCCTCTATCGGCAGCACCTCTGTCGTCACGGGGACAGCCGCCATGATAACGCGGTTTACATAATTCTCGACCTGCTGAATTTCATCGGGGGTCATTGCGCTGAAATGGCTGAAGTCAAATCGGCACTGATACGGGTCTACATAAGAGCCCGCCTGATGAACATGATCGCCGAGCACGCTGCGCAGCGCCGCCTGAAGAATATGCGCGCAGGTGTGGTTGCGCTCGGTAGCCGCGCGCTTTTCCGCGTCTACCTTGGAAAGCACTTCCTCGCCTGCGGCAAAGCCGCCGCTTACGACCTTACCGTTGCTGATGAATGCGCCGTTGGTGAGCTTCTGAGTATTTGTTATCTCAATAACGTTGTCGCCGTTCGAGATAGTGCCGCAGTCGCCTACCTGACCGCCCATTTCCGCATAGAAAGGCGTGTTCTCAATAATAACGGAAACGTCGTCGCCCTCCTCGCAGAGCTCGGAAACAGCGCCGTCCTTTACGATAGCGAGCAGCTTTGTCCTGCTTTCGAGAGTATCATATCCGACGAAATTCGTGGAATATGCGTCGAGCTCGGAGTTCTTCGCGTTGTCCCAGCCGCCGCCGAGCTTCTTGTTGGCACGGGCGGTGTTCTTCTGCTCCTGCATATACTTTCTGAAGCCCTCCTCGTCCGCCTCAAGACCCTTTTCGCAGAGGATCTCCTTAGTGAGGTCGAGCGGGAAGCCGTAGGTGTCGTGAAGCTTGAATACGTCCGCGCCGTCAAGCGTCTTTTCGCCCTTTGCTATGAGCGCGCCGATCATCTCGTTCAGTATCTCGCTGCCCTTGTCGACAGTCTTTGCGAAGCTTTCTTCCTCCGTCTTGATGACCTTCTTGATGTATGCGCGCTTTTCGCCGAGCTCGGGATATGCGGAGAGGTTTTCGTCAATAACGGTGTCGCAGACCTCATGCAGGAACGGGCGCTTGCAGCCGAGCATTCTGCCGTGTCTTGCCGCGCGGCGGAGAAGTCTGCGCAGAACGTAGCCTCTGCCCTCGTTGGAGGGGAGAACGCCGTCGCCTACCATGAATGTCGTGCTTCTGATATGGTCGGTGATAACGCGTATAGAGATGTCCTTCTGCTCGTCCTCCTTGTAGTTCACGCCTACGATGGAGCAGATCTTCTTCATGATATTCTGAACGGTGTCTACCTCGAAAAGGTTGTCAACGTCCTGCATTACGCAGGCAAGTCTTTCAAGACCCATGCCCGTGTCGATGTTCTTGGTGGCAAGCTGGGTGTAGTTGCCCTTGCCGTCGTTGTCGAACTGGGTGAAAACGTTGTTCCAGATTTCGATGATTCTGTCGGCGTCGCCGACTTCCTCGAAGTTGTCCTGACCGATGTGGTCGAACTTGCCGTACTTTTCGCCGCGGTCGAAGTGAATCTCCGAGCAGGGACCGCAGGGACCGCTTCCGTGCTCCCAGAAGTTGTCCTTCTTGCCGAGCTTGATGATTCTCTCGCGGGGAACGCCCACCTCGTTTGCCCAGATGTCGCCTGCTTCCTCGTCCTGCTCGTAGATGGTTACCCAAAGTCTGTCCTCGGGGATTTCAAGCACCT
>JBJFHP010000083.1:0-15018 GCA_051893715.1 Oscillospiraceae bacterium | reverse complement strand
GTTCGGCGTTCCGAAAACCATTGCGAAGGTGAATAACCCCAAAAACGCCGACGCGCTGAAAAGCTTAGGCGTTGATATCGTAATATCCGCGACGGACAACATCATTCAGCTTCTCGAGCATGAGGTTGATCTAAGCGCGATGAAGCGGCTGATAAAGCTTAACAGCAACGAAGCCTCCCTTATGGAGATAACCGTTCCGAAGAATTACGCGCTGGAGGGAATAACGCTGCACGAGCTGGAGCTGCCCCCGAACTGCAACCTCGCCTGCATAAACCGCGGCGGCAAAACGATAATCCCGCGCGGTCACACAACGATATGCAGCGGGGACATTATCCTTGTGGTTATGCTTAACTCCGAGGAAAAGGAACTGCGCAAGGCGCTTAAAATAAAGGATTGACACCAAAAACAACAAATTTTACATAATGAAAGCAGGCGGCAGAATGGCAGAAGAAAATACCGAAAAGAAAACGGGCAGGAAAGCGCCCGCACGCGGCAGAAAAGCGGCTGCGAAAACAGCCCGCACAACTCACACCAAGCGCCGCCAGGGGAGCACGATTTTCGCGCTGGACATCGGCACGCGGACGGTTGTCGGCGTACTTGCGGAGAAAACGGACAGCGGCTACAAAATACTCGACATGGAAACCGCCGCGCACGAAAAGCGCTCCATGACGGACGGGCAGATCGAGGACATCGAGGCGGTCGCGGAGGTAATAAAGAAAGTCCGCGCCGCGCTGGAAAAGCGCCGCTCGATAAGGCTGTCGCACGTCTGCATTGCGGCGGCGGGACGCGCTCTTAAAACCATGCGCGCGAAGTGGGAATACCCGCTCTCCCCGAACAAGGCGATAACCGCCGAGGAGCTTAAAGCCGCCGAGCTTGAAGCCGTGCGAAAGACGGAGGAGCAGTTCTCCGAGCAGTTTGAAACATCGGCGTTCTACTGCGTAGGTCACAGCGTTATCTCGCTGTCGCTGGACGGCTACAGGACCGCGAAGCCCGAGGGACACCGCGGCTCCGTGCTTGAAACGGAGCTTATCGCCGCGTTCCTGCCCGCGTATGTGGTGGAGAGCCTTTGCGCGGCGGTGGATATCGCGGGGCTTGACGTTGCGGGGCTTACGCTGGAGCCTATCGCGGCAATGAACGCGGTAGTTCCTCCGGAGCTTCGGCTTATCAATATCGCGCTGTGCGATATCGGCGCGGGCACGTCCGACGTGGCGGTGTCGCGCGGGGGGAGCGTTGTTGCCTACGGAATGGCTACCGTGGCGGGCGACGAGGTTACAGAGGAGCTTATGCGGCAGCTGCTCGTGGATTTCCCGACGGCGGAGCGCATTAAAACCTCGGTCGAGCCGGAAATTCATTACACGGATATTTTATTGAGGGAATGCACGGTAACTCCCGAGAGGGTGCTTGAGCTTGTAAAGCCCGCTGCGGAGCAGCTTGCGGGGGTAATTTCGGAGGAAATTCTCGCCGCGAACGCAGAGCCGCCGCAGGCGGTGTTCCTTGTCGGCGGCGGGAGCAGGCTGCACGGGCTTTCGGCGCTTGTCGCAAAGGGGCTCGGCATTGACGAGGCGCGGGTAATAACCGGCAGGCGGGAGCTTATGCGCGGCATAGAAGCGCCCTCGGGCATGGAAATAGGCGCGGAACACACCACGCCGCTCGGCATAGCAATGACGGCGGGGCGGGGGATATCCTACGACTTCACAACGATAACGCTTAACGGCAGGAAAGTGCGCGCGCTTGACACCAACAGGCTCACCGTTTTCGAGCTGCTTAATTTCAGCGGGATAAAGCCCGAGCAGCTTATCGGAAAAGCGGGCAGCCCGCTTACGTTCACGCTTAACGGCGCGCGGACAACGCTGCGCGGTACTCCCGCAGTCCCTGCCGAAATAATCGTGAACGGCAGACCCGCCGCGCTGAACTCTGTTGTCCGCAAGGGCGACGAGGTGACGGTAAAGACTGCGGTCGACGGGGAGAACGCTGCGGCGTATCTTTCGGATTATTTCGATACGGACAGCCTTTCGGCGTTTAAGGTCAACCTTTTCGGCGAGGAAAAGACGGCGGGCGTTTACATAAGCGTCAACGGACAGGCTGTCACGGCTGACCGCGAGATCGAAAACGGCGATGTGATCTCGCTTTGCGAAACGGGAACGCTCGGCGCGCTGCTTAAATCGGAGGGAATAAGCGGCGCGGTATTGCTGGGCGGAGAAAAGGCGGCTTCTGATACCGCGCTGTCCGAGGGGGACGAGATAACCGCCGAAGAAAGCACGGAAATTGACCCCGAAAAGGTAACGATAACCGTAAACGGCATAACAGCGCCGTTCCCGACAAGGGCGGACGGGCGCGCGCCGATATTCCTCGACGTTGCGGCGGCGTTTTCCGACGACCCGACCTCGCTGCTTTCCCGCGCGGCGGTGATAACCCTGAACGGGAAAGTTGCACGGCTTGACGAGGAGATACACAGCGGCGATGTCATTGTCATTGAATGAGCATAACGGAGGAAGCATGAAAAAGATCCTTAAGGCTGCTGCGCTTCTTACTGCGGCGGCAACGCTGTGCGGCTGCTCGGATATTCCCGCGCGGCGGGAGGAAATTGCCCCCGAAACGGAAACGGCGGACAACGCGCAGACAACTCCCGCCGAATACGAGGAGATACCTCCGCAGGAATTTATCGTGGACAGGACAGAGGCTGCCATAAAGCTCAACGCCGAGGGCGGCGTTACCGACGCGAATATCCGCACCGACGGCGAGTTCGACGGGGAGGGCTATATCGTCCTTGACGAGGGAATGAGCCTTACCCATATCGCGGACGTTCCCGCTTCGCAGCATTACAGCGTGGCGCTCGCCGCGCATTCCTACGGCGGGGCGGTAATAACGCTTAAAATGCAGAACGAGTGCGTGGGCACATATTATATACCCGCGTCGGACAGCGCGGAATACAGCCTTTTTGCGGTGGACAGCCTTTATATGACGGGCGGACCCGCGATAATGAATTTTATCTGCGAGAGCGGCAGCGCAGCGGTGGATTATATCCTTGTGGATAATTCCGACGTTGTGCCGCTTGAATATTTCCGCACGGCGGAGTCGCCCGTAAGCCCCAACAGCACTGTCCCCGCGATAGGGACAATGAAATTTCTCGCCGATTGTTACGGGGATAAAGTGATAACGGGGCAGAACGTTACCCCCGCGACCAACGCGGAGCTTGACGCGGTGTTCAGCGAAACGGGGCGTTATCCCGCAATGCGCTGCGGGGAGATAGCCCTTGCAACGCTTGACGGAGAGGAAAACGCGGAAAAGACCGCCGGGGAGCTCCGCCTTGCCGGGGAATGGGGCAAAAAGGGCGGGCTTGTGTCCTGCACATGGCACTGGTACTCGCCGACGGGCTCGCGCGGGGTCAACGTTGGGGCATTCGACCTCGCGGCGGCGCTCGAGGGGCAGGATCTTGCGGGAACGGCGCTGATGGGCGCGGGGGAGCTTGACACGCTGCTTGAGAACGGGTATATTTCCGAGGAGTTCAGGGCGCTTGTCGCCGATATCGACAAGGCGGCGGCATTTCTCAAGGCGCTTTCCGACGAGGATATCCCCGTGATATGGCAGCCGCTTCCCGACGCGGACGCGGGTGTATACTGGTGGGGAAAGGACGCGGACAGCTTTAAGAAGCTGTGGCAGTTCATGTTCACGCGGCTTTGCACCTATCATTCGCTGAAAAATCTCATATGGGTATGGAACGGGAGCAGCTCGGAGTATTTCCCGGGGGACGGTCTTTGCGACATTGTGGGGCAGGGAATATTTGAAAACTCCTCCGCTTCCTTTGCGGGGAGATTTTCCGCGCTGGCGAGGGTGTCCGACACGGAAACAAAGGCGCTCGCGATAACCGCCTGCGACAGGCTCCCCGACCCCGACTGTATGCTCCGCGACAATGCAATGTGGCTTTGGTTCGCGATAGGGAGCGGGGATAACATCATCAACCCCGACGGAACGCTGTCCGAGCGGCACACCGACTGGCAGAGCCTGCACGACGCGTTCAACAGCGAGATTTGCGTGACGCTTGACGAGCTGCCCGATCTTTCGGAGTATGCGTTCGGATAAGCTTGACAAAATGCTCGGCAGGTGTTATACTTGTTATGGTATTTAGCTAATCTATGGCTTTTAGGTTAATTACTTTTAGGTAAAACAAGCTAATTAAGACAAGGAGAAAACATTATGAAAAAATTTCTCGCAGCGGCGCTCGTGTGCTCGATGATAGTATCCGTGACTGCCTGCTCAAACGCCACGGAGAGCGGCTCCGCAGTTACCTCGGACAACTCCGTATCTTCCGCTGACAATTCCTCCGAGGTTTCTTCCGCGGACAATTCCTCCGAGGTTTCCGTGACCTCCGAAGCGACCCCCGATAATACCTCTTCCGAAGAAATTGAGGAGATACCCTATGTGCTCGGCGGCGAGCTTACCCCCACGATGATCGCAAATTCCCGCTATAATGTCGGCAATCAGGTGCGCCTTGCGAACGTTATAAAAAAGCTTCGGGCGGGCGGGGAAGTGACCGTCGCATATCTCGGCGGCTCGATAACTCAGGGCAGCTCCGCAGGCGACAACCTGTGCTATGCGCGGCTGACCACAAACTGGCTTGAGGAGCAGTTCCCCGAGGCTAAGATAAACTACGTCAGGGCGGGTATAGGCGCGACGGGCTCATATATCGGCGTTCACCGCGCGGACAGAGATGTGCTGTCGCATGACCCCGACCTTGTTTTCATTGATTTCTCGGTAAACGACACGACCGAGCGCACGCTTACAAATAAGGAAGCATATGAGAGCCTGCTGAGAAAGCTGTGGAATTACACGTCCGCGCCCGCTGTCGTTACTATCGCAATGACGCAGCAGGACGGCACCAGTTTCCAGGAATATCACGGCGAGATCGTTAAGAAGTACGATATCCCGATGATATCCTACAGGAACGCTATACTTGACGTTATCGACAAGGGCTACATACAGTGGACGGATATTTCCGACGACAATATCCACCCGAATATCCCCGGACATCAGGTGCTGACCGACCTTATCACAAATTACTTACAGTCCGTTATCGACAATGTTGACAGTATCACGGGCGAGGAGAGCAATTTCGATATCGCCGACCCCGTTACGAAGTATGAGAACGCTTCTGTGCTGACCTCCGAAAACACTACTCCCGCAAGCCTTGGCGGTTTTGCGGTCAAGTCGGGTTTGTTCGGCAACTTCAGCGAGGCATGGATGATCCGTTCCACCGAGGGCGAGTTCACCGAGGATCAGGCAATAGTTTTCGATGCGGAGTGCAATAACGTCGGCATTCTTTACGGAAAGCTGACCTCCAATGCGGGCAAGGCGGAAATTTACGTCGACGACAACCTCTGTGCGACTATCGACTCCGATTTCAGCGGCGGCTGGGGCAGCTACGTTGAGTATATGGAAGTCGCGACAGACCTCGGCGAGGGCGTTCACACTATTAAGATAGTGCCCGTTTCCACGGGCAGCGCTGCGGCGTTCTATGTTTCGGGAATTGCTTTGAGCTGATAATCCATTATTATAAAAGAAAACGGCGTTTCGTTTGAAATGCCGTTTTTATTATTCAATTGCACAGATTGCAGAAGATGAGGAGAAGGATTTTGAAGAGTTTGAGAGAAAATAGCATTGACAAAATGCTATAAAAGAATTATAATGAATTAAAAAGGAGGAATAACTATGGGAAGATGTTTATTATGCGGTAAAACTATAGATGATGAAAACGGATTATGTAAAGAATGTAAAAAGTATCAGGACACAAGCAACGGAAGCAATGAGAATACAGGCAATATTTCTGAAAGTGACAGTGTTATTATCTTACAGCAACGGCGTGATATATACAATGATATTAAGCCGAGCGACGGAAAAGGCTGGTATATTTTAAGTGCAATTTTTGGGGCTTTGACATTTGTGTTCATGATAGCTTTTTTTATCTGTATAGGCTACGACATCAATGAATTACTTAAAACATCAATGTTAGGTGCATGTGGTTCTTCAATCTTCCTGTGTATACTGACTTTTTTCTTTGGACAGGTTATTAAAAGGAAGAATATACAGATTTTTCTACAAAATGATATCAAAAAGGTGCTCTCGGAAATAAAGGATAAAATAAGGTGATTATGAGCTTATAAATTTGTACCACAGAAGCAAAAATCGCAGTCCTGTGGACTGCGAAGGGAAATTCGAATCGTTTTCGCCGCGGTCGTTCCGCGGCGGGAATGCGCCCATGGGTAGGGGAGCAACACGAGAATTTCCCGGTTTTTGCGGTAAAATTATGTGTGACCGAAAATTTGAGCCGCAGAAGCAAAAATCGCAGTCCTGTGGACTGCGAAGGGAAATTCGGATCGTTTTCGCCGCGGTCGTTCCGCGGCGAAAACTCTGGCACCCCTTGTAGGAATCGAACCTACAACTGCCCCTTAGGAGGGGGCTGTTATATCCATTTAACTAAAGAGGCTTGCAACATTGTTATTATATCATTTTCTTCGGGGATTTTCAAGGGGGTAAATATATTTTGTGCATATTGTTCAAAAAATAACGCGCAAATTGCGCCTTATTTACGATAACGAAGAAAGATGTGAAAATGTGCAGATTAAAAAATTGCGCAGAAGCCCGGATATTCTTGTAAGTTATTTTACTTAACAACGAAATAAACCGCATAACAGAGCCGTTTGTGCGTTAATTTTTTAAGTAAATCGAACGCTTGAATAAATTCAATAAAAAATCATGAAAGATTTATACAAATTGCACATTGACGAAAGTCGATTAAAAATGTTATAGTGTTATACAAGGGTAGTTATGCCTTTTGGGGCTCACTGCCTTTGCAAAGGTAAAATTTTCCTGTACGAGATAGTGTACGGAAATATTGTACTTCTTAAGGAGGATTTTTATTATGAAGTTAGCAAAGATTCTTTCCGTAGCAGCTGCTGTTGCTACCACCGCTGCTCTCGCAGCTTCCGCAAGCGCTGAGCTGGTTACGACCACAAGCACCGCTAACGGTCTGTCTTCCGGCACAGGTATGTGGCTGGTTAAGCCCTTCTGCCCCGCTGAGGGTCACGACCTCGGTCTTGACCTCGTAAACGCAGGCTCTGTTGTATTCACCATCAAGGCTGCCGAGCCCGAGTGGTTCGAGGGTCAGACAGGCGGCGCTGTTGTTGTTTCCTGCGGTCCTACCACAGTTACTCCCGCAGACCACAACTGGGCTTCCAAGAACTTCTGGGGCGTTGTTGACGAGGATCTCGAGCTCGACACCCATGACGCTGCCGCTGCTCTCCAGACCGTTAAGGTCGGCGACTACACCTACGAGCTGACCTGCCCGATCGATGACACCAACTGCGTATACGGCGAGGTTCTCGAGGTTGAGGACGGTTATGTTCAGTTCGCTCTCCAGGAGTGGGGCTCCGATATGTCCACTATCGAGGTAGTTTCCTTCGAGATCAAGGACAAGTCCGGCGCAACAATGGCTCTGTTTGACGGCGACGGCAACCTTGTAGGCTCTGCAGGCGCTTCCACCGATGACACCACCGCTCCCGCTGATGACAACACAGCTTCCGCAGGCGACACCACCAACGACACAACGACCACAACCACTCCCGACAAGACCTCTCCCGAGACCGGCGTTGAGGGCATCGCAGCGGTTGCAGCTCTTGCAGCGGTTGCAGCAGGCGCAGTTGTTATCTCCAGAAAGAGAAAGTAATTTAAGTCCACAGATCGTTTTCCGACGATAAAAAAATACATTTGGAGGATTTATCATTATGAAGATCACAAAGATCCTTTCCGCAGCTTCCGCAGCTGCAGTTTGCGCGGCAGCTCTCGCAGCGACCGCAAGCGCTACCCTGACAACAGTTGACACCACCGGTAAGTTCGCAAGCGGCACAGGCTCCTGGATGCCCGTTGTTTACTCCGACGGTACATTCGACTCCAGCTCCAAGGACGTTAACGACTACGGCATCGACTGCACACAGATCGCTTCCGTATCCGTTGTTTTCACACCCGCTGAGCCCGAGTGGTGGGAAGGTGAAGTAGGCGGCGCGCTGGTTCTCTCCAGCAAGAGCGCTGACGATTCCACCCACAACTGGAACGGCAAGGAGTTCTGGGGCGTAGTTGACGAGGACCTCGAGCTCGCAACCATCGACGAGTCCAAGCCCCTTCAGGCTGTTAAGACCGGCGACCTTGAGTACACCATCACAATGAATGTTGACGACACCAACAACGTTGTTGAGAATTACGCTCTCGTTCAGATCGCATTCCAGGAGTGGTCCGCAGGCATGACCGACCTCACCGTTCTCGGCATGACCGCTTGCGACGCTTCCGGCAACGTTCTGCTTGCCTGGGACGCTAACGGTAACGTTATCGCTAACGCTGCCGAGGGCTCTTCCGCTCCCGCAGACGACAACACAGCTCCCGCTGATGACAACACCGCTTCCGCAGGCGACACCACCGGCACAACAACTACAACAACTCCCGACAAGACCTCTCCCGAAACAGGCGTTGAGGGCGTTGCTGCCGTTGCAGGCATCGCTGTTGTTGCAGCAGGCGCAGTTGCTCTTTCCAGAAAGAGAAAGTAAGCTTTCGGTTTTTGATCATTCCGAACCGCTTGACAGCGCGGTTTGAATGGGTTTCGCCCGTTTTGAAAAATTTTTTTGAAACGGGTGAAACTTTTTTACAGGGATCCGTGACTACGGTAGTGCGAACGGGAATCTAAAAATAGTTTGGAGCTTTCCGAAACTTTTTTGAACATTCTCGTGACTACCCCTATGACGGATCGGTTATCCGTTTATTACATCCGAGTGCCCGATAACTCAGAGATGTTATAAAAAACACTAATTTAGGAGGACTATTATGTTAAGAAGAAGAATTCTTGCATCTGCTATGGCGTCTGTAATGGCTCTGACTTCCGTTGCAGTTGTAGCCAGCGCAGACGATACTGCTACTGACGTAAAGAACGTTAAGACCAAGGCAGACCTCGAGGCTTATGTAAAGAGCCTTGACACTCTCAGAACAACAGGTATCTACGACTACGGCACACAGTCCGGTACAAACCTTCTCGACGCTTTCGAGTATGCTGAGAACGTACTGGCTGAGGCTGAGCCCACAGATTTCCAGACCACAGCTGCTTACAGAATGCTGGAGAGCGTTGTTAACAACCTCGTTATCCACTCCGCAAGCGATCTGCAGGCTCTCATCAACGATTGCACAAAGACCTACAACTCCGACAACATCATGAACGAGGGCGTACAGGACGCTATCTTCACAGAGGATTCCTTCGACGCTTTCGTTGTAGCATACGGCAAGGCTCAGACATACGTTACTTCCAGCGAGTCCCGCGACATCACAGACGCTTACGAGGAGCTGCTCGCTGCTAAGAACGGCCTCGTTAAGCTCGCTACCGTTTCCAAGGCTGAATTCAGAAGCATCATGAGAACATATGAGAACCTGATCAGCAAGTCCAAGGACTATGACACCTGGAGACGCGGTAACTCCAGCGGCTGGCTGACACTCGCTTCCGGCGCTGATTACTGGAGAGTTACAAACACCGTAACATTCGGCAACATCGTTAACATCGCTATCGGCGACGGTAACCTCGTTGACCAGTGGGGCAACTCTACTCTGATCATCAAGCACGATGACGCAACCGTTCGTGAGTACATCACCAACGCTTACGAGAGACTCAGCGGCTTCTCCTCTTCCGCTACTTCCGACGCTGATATCCTCGCTGCTTACACCGCAGCTCAGGAAGCTATCCAGATCATGGGCAGCTGGAAGGCTGACAACACCGACAGAGCTTCCAAGTCTCAGGTAACCGCTCTCCTGAACGAGTACCACGGCAAGCTGGTTGCTCTTCTCAAGACAACCGCAGCTGAGGACCTCTACAAGCTGGTTAACAACACCGATACAGTTCCCAACTGGATCTCCAAGAACCAGTGGGGCAACATCACCGGCGCTTCCCTGAAGAACGACGGCGCAAAGACCACCATCACAGTTACTACCGAGGGCGGCAAGAAGTACTACGACGCTGCCGGCGCAGAGACCATCAACGTTGGCAGAAACATCGACCTTCTCCAGTACATCAAGGTTACATCCGCTGACGGCGCTTGGGGCAACCTGAAGGACGCTATGCAGCTGGCTGAAGAGTACGCAGAGGGCAACTACGCAGGCATTCAGCAGATCAACGAAGGCACCATCACCGGCGAGCCCAGCGGTTCCGCAGCTGAGTGGACTCTCGTTTACAGATTCCTGAAGTACGCTCTGGAAGATACATTTGCAGTTGCTGACGCAGTTACAACATACAAGAAGAGCGACGTTGTTGCTCTGATCAACGAAGCTTACGACCTCGCTGACAAGACCGGCGATATCGCAACCTTCAAGACCCTGCTCGGCAATCTCGCTGAAGCTCGTCAGGCTGCTACCAAGTGGGTTGCTGCTGCTAACGCAGATAAGCTCTACAAGGATGGCAACGCTGTTGAGGTTGACGGTGTTGCTACAAATGCAACCGCTACCTACGAGGCTCTTAACGAAAAGGTTAAGGCTCTGAAGGATGAGCTCAAGAACTACGCATACAGCTACGGCGAGATCCACGATCAGATCAACACTGTTGCTGCTGCTGTAGACGCAGGCGAGCTCGAGGCTTCCGACGCTCTGGTTAAGGCTCTGGCTGACACCGCTTACGCTCTGTCCACCATCAGCACTTACACCAACGAGGATTCTCCCGCATTCTCCTCTGACCGTGTTCTGCAGGCTACAAACCGTCTGTACACCGCTGACGGCGCTAACGGCCAGGAGAAGGCTCTGAAGGCTGCTTACGAGGCTCTGCTCGCAGAGGTTAAGAAGCAGGGCGAGGTTACCGTTGTTCTCGGCGATGTTGACGGCAACGGCACTGTAAACGCTCTCGACGCTGCTGCTATCCTGAAGGCAGTTGTTTCCGGCACTGAGATCGACAAGGCTGTAGGCGATGTTAACGCTGACGGTGCTGTAAACGCACTCGACGCTGCTAAGATCCTGGCTGACGTTGTTGCAGGCTGATTTATCCCGGTTCTTTAATTGTCCCGCGGGGCGCGAGCCCCGCATCTGGGACCGTTAAATACAAAAAATTATGGAGGAAAATAATATGAAGAAGATTTTATCTCTTGGCGTTGCTTCTGCAGTTCTGTCCCTGACAGCTGTAGCTGCTTCCGCTGCAATCACTCCTGTTGTTTCCGATACAGCAGTTGAGGGCGAGCAGATCGTTGTTGAAGTTGTTGCTAACGACTTCGCTGACGTTGCTACACAGTTCACCGTTGCGGTTTCCGACAATCTGACTCTGGTTGAATACACCAAGACAGACAAGGGCTTCGCAGATTTCAACCCTGACAACATGAAGTTCGCTTGGGCAAACACAGAGGCTCCTGCTGACGGCACTGTTCTGCTGACACTCGTATTCGATGTTAACGCAGTTGCTGACGAGGACGTTACTGTTGCTCTGACTCCCGACGCAGGCTTCGAGGCTGGCGTTAACGCTGAGGTAGTTGCTACTACAGTTGTTACCGGCGGCGAGACCGAGACTGACATCGAGACCGTTACAGATTCCGAGACAGTTTCCGACACAGTTTCTGAGACTGCTACCGACACCGAGACCGAGTCCGATTCTAACGGTATCGTTGACACCGACACAGCTACCGAGACCTCTACAGCTACAGGCTCTGAGACCGACGGCGGCAACGGCGGCAGCACAACTCCCGACAAGACCAACCCTGATTCCGGTATCGCTCTCGCAGTAGTTCCTGCTGTTCTGGCCGGCGCTGCTGTTGTAGTTGCTAAGAAGAGAAAGTAATTTAAGCCAAGGCTTGATTACGGTTCTTCGGAACAAATAGCTTAACAAGCGACCGCCCCGCTCGTCGGGGCGGTTTTTTTGTGCACGGTTCACTTTGACATTGTAATAGATGTCATGATTAAATGCATAAAAAATAACTGAAAAGTTTGTTAAAAATAGCTAAAAATAGTTTAGTGGTAATATTGAAGTTTTATTAAGTATAAAATAATTATTAACTAAGTAACATAAACACAATATATAGTTGAAAAGCCGCGCAACGGCTCGATTTGACACAAAATGCGGAAAAATAAATTATGAAACGTAAGTTTCGGCAAAATTATGCGGAAAAATCCTCCTTTATCTAAAATCACTAAAAAGACTAAATCTTATTGACATTGGCGTGTAAATTTGTTATAATTATATCGTAGTATATATGATAGCGGTGTTATGGGTTTGTGTAAAAATTATGCAGAGCCTTTTACACAGGCGTCCGTATGACACAGAGGTAGCTATGGAAAATATCATTGAAGCAAGAAACGTTTGCCGTGATTTTAATATCGGCGACGGCAGCACGGTCCATGCTCTGAAAGGTATCAACCTTGAGATAAAGCCGCGTAAGCTCTCTGTCCTGCGAGGAAGATCGGGTTCCGGCAAGACAACGCTGATAAATATTCTGGGCGCCCTTGACAAGCCGACCTCGGGAGAGGTTTTTTTCCTTGATAAAGAAAACGATATCACAAAGCTCGGCGAGCCCGCAAGGGATAAGCTGCGGCGATATGATATGGCGTTCGTTTTTCAGTCGGTCGCGCTTATATCTACAATGACGGCTTTCGAAAACGTCGAGTTTGCCCTGCGCATGACGAAGCTCCCGTATAAAGAACGGATCGAGCGCGCAAAACAGAGTCTTGTGCAGGTGGGGCTTGAAAAGCGTATGCACCACCGTCCCGGCGAAATGTCAGGCGGCGAGCAGCAGCGCGTCGCGATAGCAAGAGCTGTCGCAGTCGCTCCGAAGATAATCTTCGCCGACGAGCCTACCGCCGAATTGGACAGCCCGACAGGCTTCGCCGTTATGAAGCTCTTCCGCGAGCTCGTAACGCAGAACGACCTCACCATAGTGATGACAACTCATGATACCTCCATGATGGAGTGCGCGGATATCGTTTACACGCTCGAGGACGGGGTCATAAGCGATGTCACCGAAAACGAGATAAAGGAGGACGCCGATGCCTAAACGGGTCATGCTGGCTCCGCCCGAAAACGTTATGGTGCAGGCGGATAACCTCGTAAAAATCTACAAATCCTCCGATGTTGAGGTAATGGCGCTTCAGGGTCTTGACCTGACGGTGGAGCGCGGTGAACTCATGGGTATCGTCGGCGCGAGCGGAAGCGGCAAGTCAACGCTGCTGAATATGCTCGGCGGACTTGACAAGCCCTCGGCAGGTAGCCTTTTCATCGACGGCAGGGATATGCTGAAATTCGGTGAAAAGGATCTTATTGAATACAAGCGGAAAACGGTCGGGTTCGTGTGGCAGAACAACGCGCGTAACCTTATCCCGTACCTTACCGCGCAGCAGAACGTCGAAATGCCGATGCTCCTTTCGGGGTACAACGGCCGCTCGCAGAGAGCCGTCGAGCTGCTTGACATGGTGGGGCTTTCGCACAGAAAGAACAGCAGGCTGGATCAGATGTCGGGCGGCGAGCAGCAGCGCGTTGCGATCGCTATCGCCCTTTCGAACAATCCGAAGCTCCTGCTTGCGGACGAGCCGACAGGCTCCGTCGACACGGCGACGTCAAACCTCATTCTTGATGTTTTCCGTGAACTTAACAGGGTCATGGGCGTTACGGTGATAATCGTGACGCATGATACAAAGCTTTCAAAGCAGATCGACAGAGTTGTTGCCATCAGGGACGGCAAGACCTCGACCGAGATGCTGAGAAGGACCTCCCCGATACGCTCCTTTGGCGAATTGACGGAGGAACAGGAGGAGGCCGCGCACGAGGAAGTTTCCGTTCTCGACCGCGCAGGCAGGCTCCAGATACCGAAGGAATATCTTGAGGAGCTCGGGCTCAAGGGCGGCGATAAGGTTCGCGTTGAGCTTGAGGAGGACAAGATAAGCATTTATCCAAGAAGATAAATCGGGTAATCACCGAACAGGGAGAAGTTCGGTTTATTAAGCTGCAAAACAGTTACTTAGGAAAGGTGGATCATACTGTGGCGAACAAGCAAATATCGAGCCTGAAAAGAATATCATCATTGTTGATGTCGGCAGTCGTTGCTGCGACAATGGTTCAGGTTCAGGGCGTCGGCAGCGTTGTTTCGGCAGAAACGGCGGCTGAAACGCCTGCAAGCTCAAATACAGCCGGTGTGGAATTGATTTCAAGCACCAAAAATTCGTACAAGAACTACATAGCAAAGTACGACGGCGTTGAAATGCCGTCCGAGGAGATCACTGTCGATGTCACAAATTACACCGCAACGGACGGTGCGCTGACCGAGATAGTTGATTTCGAGGGCGAGAAAGACTGCGTTTCATGGCTTGACAGCGAGGGTACCATAACATGGAAGTTCGATGTCAAGAAAGCAGGTCTTTACAACATGGAGATGTTCTATTACCCCCTTTCGGGTAAGAACACCACCGTTGAAGTCGAGCTGAAGATCGACGGAAGCTGTCCGTTTGACGAAACAAAGCTCATAGAGCTTGACCGTTACTGGCACAACGAAACGGATTCCATCGGTTACGACGCGCTGAAGAAAAATCAGAAGCGTCCTCCGCAGGTCGAGTATGACTGCTGGGTCACTTATCCGATAAAGGATAAGGACGGACTTATCAACACGCCTTATTTCTTCTACCTTTCCGAGGGCACGCATGAGCTCTCCCTCACAGGCGTTAAGACCAACATTTATATGAAGAACATCAGGTTCTTCAATTCCGAGGCTCTGCCTACCTACGATAGCATAAGACCCACGCAGGAGCAGCTTGAGAACACTCCCGCGCTGCCCGGCAATCAGGCTATTCTTATCGAGGCGGAAACTCCTAAGTACACAACCAGCTCCACTCTGTACCCCACATACGACAGAACGGACTGCACCGTCAGCCCTCATCACCCTGTCAACAAGCGCTATAACACCATAGGCGAGAGTACATGGGATCAGGCAACTCAGACCATCGTATGGAAGGTCGAGGTGCCCGCGGCGGGTTATTACA
>JBJFHP010000082.1:0-3600 GCA_051893715.1 Oscillospiraceae bacterium | reverse complement strand
AGTTTTTTACAGAGGGAATTGTGGGGATAACGGTGGACTGGCTGCGCGGCGATATCAAATACGACAAAAGCACCGCCGTGAAATATATAACAGACATATTCAGAAACAGCTTATCTGCGATAATAAATAATTCGGAATGAGGGCAAGCCGCTAATGCAGACGGCGAGTGAAAAAAACTTCTGCGGATAAAAAATGCGAAAACACTGCTTTTATTGCTATGCTGAACAAAAAAACGCCTGCGAACAGGAGTATCGGTTTGTTGACAAAATAAGTATTCTGTGATAACATCAAATAAATTATTGTGCGAAAATTTTTACGGACAGCGGTGTGTCCCTATCATATGATATAATGACAATATTGACAATATTACAGCAAAAAGGGGAGATGTAAAAATGAAGCTGCTTCCGTTAAAGGCGAAATGCCCTCACTGCGGCGCGCGGCTTGCGTCAAGGGACACAAAGCTGTGTTATAAATGCGGTCATATAGTTGTTTTTCCTAAGAACGCAAAAAACAATCGGAGGAATTTTTAATGAACGCCGAAAAAAACGAACGCTGCCTTGCGATATTCCTGCGCGGGATACGCGGGGAAAAAATAACCGTATCGGAGCTTGCGGAGGAATACGGAGTGTCCGCAAAGAGCATTTCGCGCGATATCGGCGAGATCCGCTGCTTCCTCGCCGAAAACCGCGAGCTTGCGGGTCACGCTGAGCTTATTTACGACCGCAGCGCCAAGTGCTACACGATACATATTGACGATTTCCTGCGCGACAGCGAGCTGCTTGCAATAATAAAGGTGCTTATCGGGAGCAGGGCGTTCAGCAGGCAGGAGCTGCTCGGAATCATCGGAAAGCTCGGGAAATTCACCTCGACAAAGGACAGAATGCTTCTCGAAAACCTTATCGCAAAGGAAAAGTACCATTACTGCGAGGTGAAGCACGACTGCTCCGAGGGGGTCGTGGATATGCTGTGGAAGCTTGCCAATGATATACGCTCCCGCACGGAAATTACGATAACCTACTACAAAATGAACCGCGACCGCGTTACGCATACCGTTCACCCCGTGTCAATAATGTTCAGCGAATATTATTTCTATCTCATAGCTTACAAATCGGAGGACGAGAGCCGCTCCCCCGTTTACTTCCGCGTCGACAGGATAACCTCCGTCGTCGAGCACCGCACAAAATTCACGCTCCCCGCAGGAGCGGATTTCGACGAGGGAGAGCTCCGCAAAAAAATTCAGTTCATGTTCCCCGGAGTTTGTCGGAAAATACGCTTTGAATTTTGCGGTCCGTCATTGCAGGCGGTGCTGGACAGGCTGCCTACGGCTGTCGTGCTTGACATAAACGACGGTAAGGCACTTATCGAAGCCGAGGTCTACGGCACGGGCATAATGATGTATCTGCTGTCGCAGGGGAGCTGGGTCAGGGTGTTGGCTCCGCAGGACTTTGTTGAGGAATATAAGGCGGAATTGCAGAAAATGCTGGCGCAGTATTAAAAGGACAAACAAGGCGCACGATATCGGTGTGCTGCCAATAAAGCAGTTTTTGACCCGCCGAGCAAAACCGCCTTCTCATAGATGAGGGTAATTGCTCGGCGGAACTGCCAAAGGCGGCACGCCTTAGTGTGCTGCCAATAAAGCAGTTTTTGCCCCGCCGAGCAAAACAACCTTCGCATAGATGAGGGTAATTGCTCGGCGGAACTGCCAAAGGCGGCACGCCTTACGAGCGCCTGTTTTATTGTTCACCGCTCGTTTTCCGAGGCGGCAATATTCTCATAATACGCGATAAGCTCCTCCCTGCATTCAAGGAAATGATGCCCGAGCTCGTTGTCAAAATGGCTGTCGAGGGAGTCCTCGATTATCCGAAACGCTTTCTCGTAAGACATCTTTTCCTTGTAGCAGCGCTTGCTCACCAATGCGTCGAACACATCTGCCAGCGCCATTATCCGCGCCTCAAAGGGTATCTGCGTCCCCTTTAATCCGTCGGGATAACCGCTGCCGTCCCATTTTTCGTGGTGATAGTGAGCAATGTTTATCGCTGTCTGCAAAAATGTTTCGTCCTCGACTCCTTTAAGCACCTGCTCGACGATCTGCGCGCCCTTTGCGGCGTGCGTTTTCATCTCGGCGTATTCCTCGGGAGTAAATGCGCCGGGTTTGCGCAGCACGGCGTCCTCGACAGCGATCTTTCCGAGGTCGTGCATAGGCGCCGCATTGATAACATTGTCATAAAACTCGTCGGAATACCGCCCCTCGTTTTCGCAGAGCTTCAGCTTTTCCACGAATATTTTTATCACATCGCTTGTACGCTTGACATGACCGCCCGTGTTGCTGTCCCTGCTTTCTATCATGTCAGCCATTCCCAGCGTTATCTTTCGCTGTATCGTGCGGATATGCTCCGTCTTGTTTTCTACCTCGCGCTCAAGGCGGTTAAGGTAGTTATAGCTGTCCGTCACATCGTGCAGAACGAACATATGACCGTAGCAGGTGTCGTTTTTCTGTATAATATGCTCGTCGAACTCGTAGGCTCTTCCCTCGTGAAACAGGAAATTGCCGTCCTTCAACTCCAGCAGCTCTTTCGGGTCTTGCCTTATAACCATGTTGGTTCTGATGTCGGGGAGCAGGACGGTCGCCCGACTGTTTCTGTAAAGCACCTCGTTTTCATTGCTGAACACAACGATCCCGTCGCTCATGGAGCTTATCGCCTGCTCCTTTGCCAAATCGACGGTTTCGAAAAGGTTAAGGCGGAAAATGGACAGGGAAAATACCACCGACGCAGCAAGATATCCCAGAAGCGTGCAGTCATACCCCTGTGTGACCCCGCTAAGGAATACGCCGAGCATTGCGATATTTATAAATACTACCACGAGAAAAAGCGATATCTGAAGCTTACGCCGTTTAGTCCCGCCTTTTCTAAGAGCGTTGACGCAGATAACGGCAATTGCCGCCACATACAGCATTATCACCGCAATATAGATGTTGTATAATACGCCGTGCCCGAAAACGATATGCGGGAACAAGCCCTCCTCGGTGAACCCGATATCGCTGTAAAACAGCGTCTGATACTCGCAGGAATGGACAAGGATCGTTATGAAAAACTGAAAACACAGCATTGCCCCCGCCGCCCATCTCGGCAGCTTCACCCTGCAATATTCCACCACAAGAAGGAACATAAAAAGCAGGATAAACGGCTTGCCCATGTATGACACCTTAACAGCCGACAGCGCCTCATATACATTGCCCGCTTTAAGCTCCATTGAATATCCCACATAATTCAGCAGCAGCGATATCAGCAGCAGAAGAAGATAATTCTGCAGCTTGGACTGCTTCTGAAAAAAGGTATATATCAGCTCGACAAGCAATATCGCTATCCCGACATACTGCGTTATCCGTAATATTTCAAGCATAAAAATTCTCCTCTGTCTGACCGGCAAAAAGGCAAAAGGCTAACGCCCGTTTTCAATAATTATATCACTCTCCCGCTTTATTGTCAAGGAGTAATGCCGCGGAGCGGGCGGCTTATCCGGGATTTGGGGTCAATTTGTTTTCCGAAAAGTGTGACAAAACCCGTCCCGGCGGTGTATTATATATGAAAGGCCTTTCAA
>JBJFHP010000081.1:12464-15309 GCA_051893715.1 Oscillospiraceae bacterium | reverse complement strand
TTGCAGCGTCAACGTCGCCTGCTGCGGGAGCTTCTTCAGCGGGAGCTTCTTCAGCAGCAGCGGAGCCGAGACCTTCGATTGTAAATTCGATTGCAAGAGAATCTGTGGGGTATGCGCCTGTGTAAGGATCTGCAATGTCAGGATTCCAGATGTTCTTGAGGGAGATGCATACATAGCCTGCTTCGTTAACAATCAGAGGATTAGCGATTGTCTGGGAAACCTCGCCGTCAACGATAACCTTAGCCTCTGTGCACTTTACAGGGCCGTCCTCAACGTAAGGAATGTCCGTGGAAACGAATACGAGGTTGAAGTCGTTATCGCCTTCAAGACCCCACTTGTAGCCCTTAGCTTCAACAGTGTATGTACCGTCGCCTGTGATTACAACGTCTGTGTACTGTACGTCGTCGAATACATAGCCGCCGATGTCGTAGTCGAACTTATCAGCATATTCGGGATATGTTTCTTCGTCGTTTCCGCCCCAGATAATACCGGTGTTGAAGTAAGGTGTGTCCTTACCGTAGGAAGCCTCTGTCCAGGCATTTCTGAAGCCCCACATAATGTGCTGGAAACCGATGTATCCGTTGTAGGATTCAGCGGTAGCGATTGCAGACATAGCGGAAGCAGCTACTGCTGCAGCAGCTGCTGCTGCCAATACTTTTCTTAATTTCATTTCAAGTATCCTCCAAATAAAAATTTACTGCTGTGCAGTACTTATAAATGCATTATAACATATCGGAATAAATAATGCAAGCATGTTGCTTGGTACAAAATGCACAAAGTTTTTTGTAACATTAACCAAAAAGTGTAATAAACGGTTGAAACGTTTACATTCAGCCGGATTACCCGCTACTCGGAAATCACAGGAACATTTTTCAGCATATATTCAAGGGAATCCGTAAGAGCAAGCATACTTGCGTTTATAATATCCTTTGAAGCGCCCACAGTTGTCCAGGTGCTTTCTCCGTCGGTGCTTTCGATAAGCACCCTTGTTACGGAAGCCGTGCTTTCCCCCGTTGAAATTACCCTTACCTTATAGTCGATAAGCCGCATTTTCTTAAGCTCGGGGTAGAATACCTCCAGCGCCTTGCGGAGCGCCCTGTCTATTGCGTTTACAGGACCGTCCCCCTCGTCCGCCATTATCTCGTACCTGCTTCCAACCCGTACCTTTATAATAGCATTCGCCTTTCCGATATAGCTTGAATGTCCGCCGAAGCTGTCCATTGAGGAAATTATCTTGTAATGGTCGATTTCAAAGTGGGGAACGTATCTTCCAAGCTCCCGCAGTACCAGCAGCTCAAAGCTTGCCGCCGCCGCCTCGAACTGGAAGCCGCTGCACTCCAGCTCCTTAAGCTTTTCGGTTATCCGAAGGGTTTCGCTGCTGTTCTTGTTCAGGGTTTCGTCAAAGGAATGAAGCTTTGAGAGTATTGCCGACCTGCCGGAAACCTCGCTTAATAGGAAATTGCGCTTGTTGCCCACAAGCTCGGGAGCAATATGCTCAAAGGTTTTCGGATTTTTTGCAACTCCGTCTGCGTGCATTCCTCCCTTATGTGCAAAAGCGGAAGTGCCCACGTAGGGCATTGTTCCCGTAAGCCGCAGGTTTGCAACCTCGCAGATATAGCGGGCTGTTTTCGTAAGCTTTTCCATATTTTCGGGATTTACCGCCTGATAGCCTAACTTCAGCTGCAAATCCGGGATAACCGTGGAAAGGTTTGCGTTTCCGCAGCGCTCTCCCACACCGGTGAATGTGCCCTGAATATGCTTTGCTCCCGCCTTTACCGCAGCTATCGTTCCCGCAACCGCACAGCCGTTGTCGTTGTGGCAGTGTATTCCTATTGCAGTACTTGTTGCCTTAGCCGCAGCTTTGACCGCCTTGCTTATCTCATCGGGAAAAGCGCCGCCGTTGGTGTCGCAGAGGCAGAGAGTTCTTGCTCCCGCCTTTTCTGCGGTTTTCAGCACCTCAATTGCATAGTCGGGATTTGCCTTGTAGCCGTCGAAGAAATGCTCAGCGTCAAATATAACCCGCCTGCCCCTGGAAGAAAGATAGAATATGGTATCGTATATCATTTTAAGGTTGCCCTCAAGGGTTGTGCCTAAAATGCAGTCAACGTGCAAATCCCAAGCCTTTCCGAAAACGGAAACGTACTTTGTTCCCGCCGAAAGCAGCGCCTTAACGCCCTCGTCCTCCTCTGCGGGAATATCCTTTCTTGCTGTTGAGCCGAACGCCACAAGCTTTGCGTTGCGGAAATGGGTCTTAGCCGCCATTTCAAAGAAACGTATATCCTTCGGATTGGAAAAGGGGTTGCCCGCTTCTATAAAGGAAACGCCGAAGCTGTCAAGGCTTCCTGCGATTTTTAGCTTGTCCTCGGCGGAAAAGCTTATTCCCTCGCCCTGCGCACCGTCCCTAAGGGTTGAATCCAGAATTTCAAGCCTCATAAATCTGCCTCTCTTTCAAGTAGCAATCATACCATATACAAGTGCAGTTTGTCAAGCAATATGGGCTTGACAAAAGACAATAAGTATGCTATGATAGCAAAAAAGCACATCACAAATGCGTTGACGGGAAGAAGTACGCAAGAACCAAGTCATCAGAGAGCCTGCGTTAGGTGCGAGCAGGCGGCGCGGCTTGCGGAATACGCCCCTGAGCGGTCTGCTGAAAGCTTTATGCAATTAGGCGGCACGGGTAAGCCCGTTATAGCTGTCAAAGGCTGCAATATCCTTACGATATGCAGTAAACTGAGGTGGTACAGCGGTAACACGCCCTCGGACCGTTTGGTTCGGGGGCTTTTTTATTGCAGGAGGATTTATATGGAAACAATACCCGCTAAAACCATACTGCAAAAAAACA
>JBJFHP010000081.1:0-12364 GCA_051893715.1 Oscillospiraceae bacterium | reverse complement strand
TGCAGGAGGATTTATATGGAAACAATACCCGCTAAAACCATACTGCAAAAAAACAAAAGCACCGACTGGTTCGGTAACGACTACAATATGAACCTCTACAAGGGCTGCTGTCACGGCTGTATCTACTGCGACAGCAGAAGCGAATGCTACGGAATAGAGGACTTCGATACCGTCCGCAAAAAGGAAAACGCACTTGAAATCCTGCGGGACGAGCTGCACCGGAAGGTAAAGCCGGGAGTAGTCGGAACGGGGTCTATGAGCGACCCATATAATCCTTTTGAGAAAACCGAGCTGCTGAGCCGACACGCTGCCGAGCTTATCGACGCCTACGGCTTCGGGCTTACTGTTATAACGAAAAGTACCCTGATAACACGGGATATTGATATATTTGAAAGTATAGCCGAGCATTCTCCGGTACTGCTGAAAATGACGGTAACCACCTGCGACGACGCTTTGTGCAGGAAGATAGAGCCGAATGTTCCGGTTTCCTCCGAACGCTTTGAAGCACTGGCGAAAATGAGCGGGGCGGGGCTTTTTACGGGGATTACCCTTATGCCGGTACTGCCCTTTATAGAGGACAGTGAGGAGAATATAAGGGGAATTGTCCGTAAAGCCGCAGAAGCGGGAGTACGGGCGATTTACCCCGCTTTCGGTATGACCCTGCGGGCAAATCAGCGGGAGCATTATCTCGGTAAGCTTACGGAAATTTTCGGTGAGGATATGTCAGAGCGCTACCGCAGGCAGTTCGGCAATTATTACGAGTGCCGCTGTCCGAACGTAAGCAAGCTCTGGGCGGCATTTACGGAGGAATGCGGAAAATTCGGGATACTTTATAAAATGCAGGACATTATAAGCGCATACAAGCAGGGCTATGAAAGCTCACAGCTTACGTTTTTCTGAAAGGTTGTGGTATCAGTGAAATCTTCAAGGGATTTCATCGTTTATGACTTAATATCGTAATTCAGCTTAATGCACACAAAAAATAATATATAAGGAGAAAAACAATGACACTTTACGAAGAATTAACCCGCAGAGGACTTATCGCACAGGTAACGGACGAAAAGGAAATTTCCGATATGATTAATAACGGAAAGGCAACCTTCTATATCGGCTTCGACCCTACCGCCGACAGCCTGCATGTAGGACATTTTATGGCGCTCTGCCTTATGAAGCGTATGCAGATGGCAGGCAACAAGCCGATTGCCCTTGTAGGCGGCGGCACGGGTATGATTGGCGACCCCTCCGGCAAGACGGATATGAGAAAAATGCTGACAAAAGAGGATATTGAGCATAACTGCGAATGCTTCAAGAAGCAGATGAGCCGCTTTATCGACTTTTCCGAGGGAAAGGCGATAATGGTAAACAACGCTGACTGGCTCTTAAAGCTTAACTACATTGATGTTTTAAGGGAAGTAGGCGCCTGCTTCAGCGTAAACAAGATGCTTACCTTTGAGTGCTACAAGCAGAGAATGGAAAGAGGTCTTACCTTCCTTGAATTCAACTACATGATAATGCAGAGCTACGATTTCTATATGCTTTTCCAGAAATACGGCTGTAATATGCAGTTCGGCGGCGATGACCAGTGGGCAAATATGCTTGGCGGCACGGAGCTTATCCGCAAGAAGCTGGGCAAGGACGCTCACGCAATGACCATCACCCTGCTGCTCAACTCCGAGGGCAAGAAGATGGGCAAGACAGAAAAGGGCGCGGTATGGCTTGACCCGAACAAGACTTCCCCGTTCGAATTTTTCCAGTACTGGAGAAACGTTAACGACGCGGACGTTATCAAGTGCCTGCGTATGCTGACGTTCCTGCCTATTGAGGAGATCGAGGAAATGGCGAAGTGGGAGGGCAGCCAGCTCAACAAGGCAAAGGAAATTCTCGCGTTCGAGCTTACAAAGCTTGTTCACGGCGAGGAGGAGGCTAAAAAGGCGCTCGAGGGCGCAAAATCCCTCTTCGGCGGCAGCGGCAACACCGACAATATGCCCACCGCAAGCGTTGAGCTCACCGACGGCAAGATAGGCATTCTTGACCTGCTTGTAAACACAAAGCTCGCTCCATCCAAGCGCGAGGCAAGAAACCTTATTTCGGGCAAGGGCATTGCGGTTGACGATGTGGTTATTGAAGACCCCAACGCGCAGATAGAGATAAACGGAGAAGTCATCGTCCGCAAGGGAAAGAAGGTTTTCCTTAAGGTTACGGGCTGATAAACATACGAAAGAAGCTCCCCGGGTGTGATCCGGGGAGCTTTTGTTATATCGTATCATTCGTATCATTCGAGCCGCTGATCCATATTGAATACCGCTTTCCACCTGTCGTTTATCCGCTTCCATGTGGTGGTGACATGGAATACTCCCGCAAGGTCTGCGTTGCGCGGGTCATTTACCTCAACGGTCACGATATAGTGCGACTGAACGGTGTTTTCGTCCTCGCTCACTATCTCAAAATCATTGATACTGTATGACTTGCAGTCAAACTGACCGACGATCTGCGCGTACTCCTGCCCGCTGCATCGGTATCCTCCGCAGACCATGACCGCCTCCCCGCTCACAACGTCAAGGTACGCGGCGGGGTCGCGGTTCTTTGCCGCTTCCCACATTGCACACTCGAGTTCGAAAAGCGCTTCTTTATTCATAAAATTCCCCCAAAAAAGCAGACCCGCCTACTGTATTGTTCGGTAAGCGGATCTTAAATGTCACAAAATCAAACCATAGCCTTTTTGATAGCCGCCATAAGCTCGTCATAGGTCTCAAACGCGGGCAGCTCGGGGTGATCCTTCTTTATCTGCTCGGTGGAGCGGAAAAGGAAGCCCGCCTTGCTCGCCTGGATCATGCCGAGGTCGTTGTAGCTGTCGCCGCTTGCGATCGTGTCGTAGCCGATGGACTGGAGAGCCTTTACGGTGGTGAGCTTGGACTTCTCAACTCTCATCTTGAAGCCTGTTACCTCGCCGTTTTCCGCAACCTCAAGGGAGTTGCAGAAGATCGTCGGCCAGCCGAGCTTCTTCATCAGCGGGGTCGCGAACTGTGTGAACGTGTCGCTGATGATGATTACCTGTGTGAAGCTGCGCAGCTCGTCGAGGAACTCCTTTGCGCCGGGCATGGGGTCGATCTTCGCGATGGTTTCCTGAATTTCCTTTAAGCCAAGACCGTGCTCCTTGAGGATTCCGATACGGTACTTCATGAGCTTGTCGTAATCGGGCTCGTCACGGGTGGTCTTTCTGAGCTCGGGGATACCGCTCGCTTCCGCGAAAGCTATCCAAATTTCGGGGACAAGCACGCCCTCAAGGTCTAAGCAGGTGATATACATAATTGATTTCCTCCGTTTTTTATTGAACAGCCAACGCTGCTCCATTGAAAACATTATACCACAATAAAGCGCCTTTGTCAACAAATTCCCGCAATGTCACCAAAAACTCACGCGGCGCATAATATGCAGTCAAAAGGGGGAAAGCATTATGCTGACGGAACAGGGCTATAACAGGTGCGACGCGGTGAAATACGCGCTGAAATGGGCGTTTTCGCGCAACCCGCGCTTCTACGACTTCCACGATATCGGCGGCGACTGCACGAATTTTATCTCACAGTGCCTTTATGCAGGCTGCGGGGTGATGAATTACTCGCAGACAAACGGGTGGTATTATATCAGCACGGACGACCGTTCGCCGTCATGGACGGGCGTGGTGTTCCTGCGGGATTTTCTGCTAAGCAACAAGGGCGCGGGCGTTTACGGGGAGCCCGCGGAGCCTGACAGGCTGGAATGCGGAGATGTTATACAGCTGAAAAACAGCGACGGCAGGCTTTACCACAGCCTTATAATCTCGGCGATATTCCCGCCGTACTCCCCGGATAATATTTTCGTCTGCGCACATTCCGACGACGCAAGGAACCGCCGCCTCTCGTCATACAGCTATGCCGCCGCAGAGGGAATACACATACTCGGCGCACGAAAAGAACTATTCTGAAGGAGGAAACCATGCTGATCTACACCGTAAAAAGCGGCGATACTCTCGGAACGATCGCGTCGCGCTTCGGCGTTCCCGTGAACAGGATAGCCGCCGACAACAGCCTGTCCAACATACGCAGTCTTGTTCCCGGGCAGAGCCTGCTGATAATGACAAACGCGGTGCGGTACATAGTCCGCGAGGGGCAGACGCTGTATTCCATAGCGCAGGAATACGGCGTGCCGCTCGAGGCACTTGTCCGCGCAAATCCCAATGTCAACCCGATATCGCTGAACGTCGGCGATACCATAATCATTCCCGTCGCCGAGGAGCGCACCCGCCGCCCGATAGTCGTGAACGGCTTCGCATACCCCAATATAAACGCAAACGCGCTGAACTGCGTGCTGCCGTTTCTGACGTTCATCAGCCCGTTCAGCTACACGCTGACCTCGCAGGGCGAGCTTCTCCCGCCCGACGCAGGCGACCTTATTTACCGTTCCGCGCGATCGGCGGTCATGCCGCTTATGGTTGTCACAAATATTTTCGACGGGACATTTTCCACCGAAACATTGTCGCAGGTGCTTGCCGACGAAAGCGCACGGCAGCGGCTGACCGACTCGATACTGTATGAAATGGAATCGAAGGGCTATTACGGGCTCAATATGGATATGGAATACATTGCGCCCGAGGATCGCGAAAGCTACAACGATTTCCTGCGCGACCTCGCCGACAGACTGCACGAGCGCGGGTATATCCTCGTCGTATCCCTCGCGCCGAAAACCTCCGCAGATCAGCCCGGGCTGCTGTACGAATCGCACGACTACCGCGCGCAGGGAGAGGTCGCGGATTTCGCAATTATCATGAGTTATGAGTGGGGATATACCTACGGACCGCCGCTTGCGGTGTCCCCGATAAACGAGGTTCGCCGCGTCCTTGAATATGCGGCGAGCGAAATTCCTCCCGAAAAACTCATAATGAGCCTGCCGAATTACGGGTACGACTGGACGCTTCCGTATATGCGCGGGACGCCTGCGCGGAGCGTCGGTTTTGTCGAAGCGACCGACCTCGCGCAGAAATACGGCTCCGAAATTAAATTCGACGAAGCGTCGCAAACGCCGTATTTCAATTACACCGACAACGGCGTGCGCCATGTCGTGTGGTTTGACGACCCGCGCAGCATTGAAGCAAAGCTCGGACTTATCGATGAGCTTGACCTTGCGGGAGTAAGCTATTGGACAGTTAACCGCTGCTATGTCCCTAACTGGCTCATTCTGCAAAGTATGTTTGAGGTGGAAAAGCTGTAAATTCCGGCGTGGAATATGACAGACAAAATGCAATAAATGGCATTATTAAAGACAAATCCCCCGAATTTCTTCGGGGGACATTTCTATTGCGGGATAAACAATTACTTGTTCCAGTCGTAGAGCTTGCGGATCTCTGCTCCTACCTTTTCGAGCTGGTGCTCTGCCTCGATGCGGCGGCACGCATTGAAGTGCATTCTGCCGATCTTGTTCTCGTTGATCCACTTGCTTGCGAATGTACCGTCCTGAATTTCGGTCAGTACCTTCTTCATTTCCTTCTTGGTGTCCTCGGTGATGATACGCTTGCCTGTCTCGTAATCGCCGAACTCAGCGGTGTCGGAGATGGAGTATCTCATGTAGCTGAAGCCGCCCTGGAAGATGAGGTCAACAATGAGCTTCATCTCGTGAATGCACTCGAAGTAAGCGTTCTGAGGATCGTAGCCTGCCTCAACCAGAGTTTCAAAGCCTGCCTTCATCAGAGCGGTAACGCCGCCGCAGAGGACAGCCTGCTCGCCGAAGAGGTCGGTTTCTGTTTCCATCTTGAAGGTTGTCATAAGTACGCCGGCTCTTGCGCCGCCGATGCCTGCCGCATAAGCAAGACCGGTGTCAAGCGCTCTGCCGGTAGCGTCCTGATGTACGGCAACCAGACAAGGAACACCTCTGCCAACTGTGTACTCGGAACGAACGGTGTGACCCGGGCCCTTGGGGGCGATCATGATAACGTCAACGTCAGCGGGAGGAACTATCAGACCAAAGTGAATGTTGAAGCCGTGAGCGAACATCAGGGTCTTGCCTGCTGTCAGGTTCGGGAGAATGGACTCCTTGTAGAGATCAGCCTGCTTTTCATCATTGATAAGGATCATGATGATGTCAGCCTTCTTCGCTGCCTCGTAAGCGGTTGCAACCTCAAGACCTGCCTCCTCAGCCTTCTTCCAGCTCTTGGAGCCCTCGTACAGACCTACGATGACCTTAACGCCGCTGTCCTTGAGGTTCAGTGCGTGTGCGTGACCCTGGGAGCCGTAGCCAATGATAGCAACGGTCTTGCCGTCCAGCAGGGACAGATTACAGTCTTCGGAATGATACATCTTTGCCATTGTTATTATCTCCTTTGTGTATTTGAGTAATATACGACGCTTATTCAGCGAGGTTTACAATTTTATACGCGAACCGTCTGTTCGCCCTTCTGCATAGCGATAGTGCCCGTGCGGACGATCTCCTTTATCCCGTAGGGCTTGAGCAGCTCCTCAAAATTGTCCAGCCGCTGCTTGCAGTCGGATATCTCGATCGTCATGGAGTTCGCGCTGATATCGGAGATCTTCCCCTGCGCTATCTCGCAGATACTGATTATCTCTGGGCGCTGCTTTGGTGTGCAGCTGACCTTTATCAGAACAAGCTCGCGCGATACCATGCTGTCGGAGGAGAGCGTCTTTACCTTGATGACGTCGATAAGCTTATTGAGCTGCTTTTCTATCTGTTCAAGGGTGTAATCGCTTCCGTCGGCAACTATCGTTATTCTTGAAACGCGCTCGTCGTCGGTCACGCCGACCGCGAGGCTGTCTATATTGAACCCTCTGCGGGCAAACAGCCCTGCTACTCTCGCAAGGACACCCGCGTGGTTTTCAACAAGTACCGAAATCGTATGCTTCATGCGGATACCCCCGATCAAAGAATAGTCTTTTCATAATCGTCAACGACAGCCTCAATGAGGAAAGGCTTGTCCGAGGCGATCATGCGCTTTATCGCGTCCTCTGTCTTATCGGGGCTGTCCACGAGGACATTTTCTATGCCGTAAGCGTCCGCAAGCCTTGTGAAGCTCGGGCTCCCGTCGAGGGCTACGGCAGTCAGCCTGCCGTCATAGGCTCTTTCCTGAAGCTCGCGCACCATGCCGAGGAAATTGTTGCGCATTACGATGACCTTTATGTTAATGCCATGCTGTATAGCCGTTGCAAGCTCCATCGACTGCATCTGAAACGAGCCGTCGCCGCATACCGCAATGACCTCTGCGGAGGGGTCGGCAGCCTTTGCGCCTATCGCCGCGGGAACGGAATAACCCATCGTGCCCATTCCGCCCGAGGTGAGGAAACGCCCGTCGTTGAGCGAAATATTCGCCGCCGTCCATATCTGATTTTGTCCGACGTCCGCAACAACAACGGAATGCTCGGGCAGGAATTTGTCCAGCGTTCTTATAAACTCCTTAGGGTTAACGCAGCCCTCGGGAGCGGGAGCAATCGGCTTGTCAACGCGCAGCGTATCGAGCTTTGCCCTCCATTCGGAATGGGAAAGCGGCTCGGTTATCTGCTCGAGAAGCTGACCGAGAACAAGCGTGAGGTCGCCTACTATCGGGATATGCGCTTCTATATTCTTGCCTATTTCGGCGGGGTCGATATCAATATGTACAACGGTCATGTCGTCGCGCTGCTTCATCGCCGCAATGGCTCTGTCGCCGACGCGCGCGCCGAGGAGTATCAGCGTGTCGCAGGTATTGACCGCCGTGTTTGCGGCTGCACAGCCGTGCATACCGAGCATTCCGTAATACAGCGGGCTTTTCGACGGCATCGCGCCGAGTCCCATCATTGTTGACACAACGGGTATATCGGTAAGCTCCGCGAATTTTCTCATAAGGCTTACGCCGTTACCCGTAAACAGCCCGCCGCCTGCGCAGATAAGGGGCTGCTTTGCTTCCTTTATCGCCTGAACAGCGCGCTTTATCTGATAGCCGTTTCCGAGCGTGCTCGGGCGGTAGGAGCGGATATCCACCGTTTCGGGGTATTCAAAATCTATCTCGGACTTCTGTACGTCAAAGGGAACATCGATAAGCACGGGACCTCTTCTGCCCGAGCCCGCGATATAAAACGCTCTCTTGAACACCTCTGCGGTGTCCTCGGGGCGCTTTAACAGGTAGCTGTGCTTGACAAACGGCTCTGCCGAGCCTGTTATATCCGCTTCCTGAAAGACATCACGGCCTATCTGGTCGGAATTTACCTGTCCCGTGATGATAACCATAGGGACGGAATCCATGTAAGCCGTCGCGATCGCCGTGATAAGGTTCAGCGCGCCGGGACCGGAGGTTGCTATCGCAACAGCGGGCTTTCCCGTTATTCTTGCATAGCCGCTCGCGGCATGACCGCCGTTCACCTCATGGCGTACAAGGACATGACGTATATCTGTATTATATAATTCATCGTAAAAAGGGCAGATCGCCGCGCCGGGATAACCGAAAACGGTGGTTATTCCCTCTGCCTTCAGGCATTCTGTCATTGCCTTGGCGACTGTCATGCGGACCTTACTCAAACTGCGGTTCTTCCTTTCGGGGATACTGACGCGCCTGTTCGGGACAACTCCCCATATTTGGCGCTTCTTTTATTATACCAAACATAACCGCCGTTGTCAAGCATTCGGGGGCAATTTTTTCGGATAAAGCAGTAAAACATAAAAGCGCCGCTGCGTTTCAGTGTCTATCTCCCCCGCTGCCGTCATAGGTATGCTTTTCCGCGTATGACATCATGGCGTTGTTGATATAGCAATAAAACACTGCCGACAGCAATACGGCGGCGCATACGACAACGCCGTTCCCGAGGACTGCGCCCGTGACAAGCGCCGCCGCGGCAATTACCCCCAAAACGACCATGAGCGCAATATGCTCCCCCAGCCACTTTTTCTTATAAAAGGCAAGCTTATCCTTTAAAGAAAAGCTGCTCTGCTTCAAGGCGCTTACAATATTTTCCTCGGCGGCATTTCTGTATTCCTCGGGGGCAAGCCTTTTGCCGCTGAGTATCTCGTTAACGCTGACGGAAAACAGCCCGCTCATCGCCATGAGCGCGTCCGCAGGCGGCATATATGTCCCCGTTTCCCACCGCGAGATCGTTTTGCCGCTCACGCCAAGCTTTTCGCCGAGCTTTTCCTGAGTCAGTCGGTTCTCCTTTCTGAGCTCCGCAATGAATTTGCCTATTAAGATCATATCCATATTTATCACCTCTGTGATAATATGATAGCATTTCGGCGCCGGTTTGTCCATACCATAAACAGCGAATTTATCGGACAAAGCCGTTTTTGCCTTGACAACGCCGCCGTCTTACATTAAAATATAATTATTACACATGACGAGGTGAGAAAATGAACCCGTTCCCCTATTCCGATGACAACAAGCGCTACCACACGCTCTCCTACCACAACCGCCATACCTACGGCAAAAAGGTTTTCAAGGCGGTCATTGACGCGGGGCTTAGCTGCCCGAATATCGACGGGAGCAGGGGAAGCGGCGGCTGCATTTTCTGCGACGGCGGCAGCGGCTATTTCACCGCCGAAAGCACCGTGCCCATTTCGGAGCAGTTCCGCCGCGAGTGCTCCCGCATACACGAAAAGCACCCGAACGCGCTCGTCACGGCGTATTTTCAGACGAACAGCAACACCTACTGTTCCCCCGAAAAGCTTGCGGCAATGCTCCGCGAGGCGGAACAATGCGGCGCGGCGGGAATTTCGGTCGCTACCCGCGCCGACTGCCTTGACAAGGAAAAGGCGCGCATT
Organism: Oscillospiraceae bacterium; assembly: GCA_051893715.1. GTDB lineage: Bacteria > Bacillota > Clostridia > Oscillospirales > Ruminococcaceae > CAG-115. The sequence goes on along the minus strand of JBJFHP010000081.1, from coordinate 2,599 downwards.
CTCTCCTCAATGAATATCCCCGTGACGGTCGAGCTCGGGCTGCAAACGGTGCATGATACCACCGCCGAAAGGATAAACCGCTGCCACAGCTTCGCGGAATTTCTCGGCGGGTACAGGCTGCTGAAGGAACACGGGCTGCGCGTCTGCGTTCATATCATCGACGGACTGCCCGAAGAAAACACGGAAATGATGCTTGAAACGGCGCGGCGGCTCGGGACGCTTCGTCCCGACGGGGTGAAGATACACCTGCTCCATGTTATAAAGGGAACTCCCATGGAAAAGCTGTACGAGCGCGGATATACGCCGCTCGGCAAGGAAGAATATGTCGACATCGCGGTACGGCAGCTTGAGCTACTCCCGCCCGAAACGGTGATAGAGCGCATAACGGGCGACGGCGACAAATCAAAGCTTGTCGCGCCAATGTGGAGCGCGGACAAGATATCCGTCCTCGGCGGTATCGACAAGCGGCAGAAAGAGCTTGACACATGGCAGGGGAAACTCTTCGGAGGTGAGGAAAATGCTTGACTGTCTTGACAAGGAAAGCGGAAAGAGCCTTTACGAGCAGATCTACGAGGATATCCGCGGGGACATTCTCTCGGGCAGGCTGTCCCACGGGGAAAAGCTCCCGTCGAAGCGCGCCGCTGCGGAACGCTTCCGCGTGAGCGTGATAACGGTGGAAAACGCATATTCGCAGCTTATCGCCGAAGGGTACGTCAGGGCGGCGGAGCGCAGCGGGTATTACGTTCAGTACAGCGGCGGCGCGGTGGACGTCCCCGCGCGGCGGGAACTGCGCGAGGAACCGCCCGAGCGGGAGGTGTCCGTGCCCGATACGGAGGAGCCGTCGGCGTTCCCGTTCACGGTCTGGGCAAGGCTCATGCGCTCCGTCCTGCTTGAAAAGGGGACAACGCTTCTGCGCCCCGTCCGTCACGGCGGCGCGGAGGAGCTTTGCCGCGCAATATCCGATTATCTTTACCGCGCGCGCGGATTTTACGTCCCGCATGAAAGAATAATCATCGGCGCGGGAACGGAATATCTGTACAACCTGCTGATACAGCTGCTCGGGCGGGAGCTTGTTTACGGCATCGAGAACCCCGGGTATGAAAAGCTTCCGAAAATATACGCGCTCAACGGCGTGAAATGTGAGCATATCCCGCTTGACGGCGACGGAATGATACCGTCGGAGCTTGAGAAAAAGGGCGTTAACGTCGCGCATATATCGCCCGCTCACCATTACCCGACGGGAATAGTTATGCCGATATCCCGCCGCCGCGAGCTTATGGACTGGGTAGCGGGCGGCGAGGACAGGTACATTGTCGAGGACGATTACGACAGCGAATTTCGCTGGAGCGGAAAGCCCGTTCCCACCATGTCGGGCATGGACGGGTCGGGACGGGTCATTTATGTGAACACATTTTCGCAGACGATCGCCCCGTCTGTCAGAATAAGCTATATGTGCCTTTCGGAGGAGCTTTACCGCCTGTGGACGCAGCGGCTCGGCTTCTATTCCTGCCCCGTGCCCGTTTTCGAGCAGCACACGCTGGCGCGCTTTATTTCCGAGGGCTATTTCGAGCGCCACATAAACCGCACAAAAAAGCGCTTCCGCCGCATACGGGAGCTTGTTCTGCGCATGATGGAAATGTTCGGCGGGGTCACTGTTTCGGAGGAGAACGCGGGACTTCATTTTACCGCCGAGGTGCATAACAACGCCGCAGGATTTATCGAAGCCTGCCGCAAATGCGGGCTAAGGGTGACCGAAATGTCCGATTATTACACCCCGCGCGGGTCGTGCGGTAAAGGGCAGTATGTGGTGAATTACGCGGGCGCGTCGGAGGACAGGCTTTCCACTTTTATTGCAAGCCCGCCGTCTGGTCTTATCAAATAATATCATTCTGAATATTGAGATACTGCCAAAAAGTGATATAATACGGTTATCGGAAATATACAGAAAAAGGAGATAACCGTTATGGCATCACTCAATAAAGACAAAAACGACAACAAGCTGCTCAAGATCTGCGTTACCGCAATGTTCGCCGCTCTCATCTGCGTTGCGACAATGCTTATTCAGATACCCTCGCCGCTCAACGGCTACGTTAACTTCGGTGACTGCTTTATCCTTATCGCCGCGTGGGTGCTCGGTCCCGTTTACGGCTTCGCCGCAGGAGGAATAGGCTCCGCGCTCGCCGATCTGTTCTCGGGCTACGCTCACTATGTCCCCGGCACATTCGTTATCAAGGGTCTTATCGCGGTAGCGGCAGCGCTCATTGTCCGCGCGTTCATGAAGAAAAGCGAAAAGCTCCGCCTGCCCGGGTTCATCGTCGGCGGCATCGCGGGCGAGGTCATCATGGTCGCGGGCTACTACCTCTATGCGGCGCTTCTTCTCGGAAAGAGCTTTGAGGGCGCTCTCGCGAGCGTTCCCGGCAATCTCGTTCAGGGCGCGTTCGGCGTTATCGTGGGGACAGTTGTGATACAGATCATCGCAAAAACCAAGGTTCTCGCTAAGTTTGACGCATATGCAGTCTGATACCTGCCAACCGTAAGGTGTGTTAAGGCAACACCGCACAATTACCGGCTCTGCCTTTGCCGTCCGCTTACTTGCATC
>JBJFHP010000080.1:0-15445 GCA_051893715.1 Oscillospiraceae bacterium | reverse complement strand
TTTCCCCCTTTTCCCGAAGGGTGTCCCCTCGTTTCCCGTGTGAAAACACAAGAAAACTAAAATTTCAATTAAACAACGATAAACAAATCGATTACAATTCAATTGCCCCCAAAAATAAAAAACAACCTTTTATAAAACGGTTCAAGGCAGCGCCTTAAAAGCAATCGGGGTCAGAGGGGCAAAGCCCCCGCAGGATTTTGCAATAAAAAATTTAAAAACCCCCTTGACAAGGGGCGGGGTTAGTGTTATACTGTATATACAACACATTAACAGTAAATCAAATACACAAAAAGGGAGCTGACAGAAAAATGTCATTAAAGGTAGACAATATTGTCAAGACCTACGGCAGTTATACCGCCGTGGACGGGCTTAGCTTCGAGATGAATTCGCCGGGCGTGTTCGCGCTGCTCGGAACGAACGGCGCGGGTAAAACCACATCAATAAGGATAATTCTCGGAATGCTCGCCGCGGACAGCGGAAAGGTGACATGGAACGGAAAGCCGTTCCTCACCGCGGAAGAGCCGATAGGCTACCTCGCCGAGGAGCGCGGACTGTACCCGAAATATAAAATAATGGATCAGCTGCTGTACTTCTGCTCGCTCAAGGGCATGAAGCGCGCGGACGCAATGCGTCAGCTGGACTACTGGTTCGACAGGCTCAATGTCAACGAGCACCGCAACAAGCGCGCCGAACAGCTGTCCAAGGGCAATCAGCAGAAAATACAGCTTATCGCCGCGCTCGCGCCCAACCCCGACCTGCTTATACTCGACGAGCCGCTGAGCGGACTTGACCCCGTAAACGCCGAGATGTTCAAGTCGGTGATCCGCGAGGAAATAGCGAAGAATAAGTTCGTCATAATGTCATCTCACCAGATGGCAACGATCGAGGAATTCTGCCGCGATATCGTTATTCTTAACAAGGGTAAAACCGTGCTTCAGGGCAACCTCAACGAGATAAAGAAAGGCTACGGCAGAGTCAAGCTCACCGTAAAATGCGAGGGCGATTTCCTGCCGATGGCGGCAGAATGCGGTCTTTCCGTGACGGAGGACACCCCGAACGGCACCAGCTTCAACGTCAGCGAAGAAGCACAGGCGCACGCGCTGCTCGGGAAAATCATGCAGAGCGGTATGCCGCTGATACGCTACGAGCTCCGTGAGCCGACGCTCAACGAAATATTCATCGAAAAGGTGGGTGCATCAAATGAGAACTAAGGGCTGGCAGAAGGTTTTCAGCTTTACGCTGATACAGTACATTAAAACAAAATCATTCATCATAGGCACTATCGTGGTCTGCCTTATCGTCGCGCTGATATCCTGCGGCGTGAATATTATCCCCGCATTACTCAGCAGCGAGGAAATTGTTCCCCCCGACAGCACCGACGGCACCGTTGCAGCGTTCAGCGCCGTGTATATCGCCGATGACGCGGGTATACTCACCGACGAGGACAGCGCCGCGCTTACCGCCGCGGGTGCAAAGCTGGAACAGACCGAGCTTTCGTTCCAGGAGCTAACCGAAAAGCTGAAGAACGCCGAGGACAGCCGCGCGCTCGTCACCATAACCGAAAATAAAACCACAGACGGCGAGGTCGTCGGCTATACGGTTAAGACCTATTACTCCCCCAAATCCGACGGCAGCTCGGTCGACGCGCTCTCCGCAAGCGTGAGCGGGCTCGTCAACTACCGCAACATGATAAATTCCGGCGTTTCCCCCGATAAATACGCGCAGTCGCAGCGCTACATCACCTCCACCAAAATAGAGGCAGGCAGCAGCGAGCTAAGCATTTTCGAGGGTCTGATAAATTACCTCGTGCCTATCGTGGTGTCGCTTGTGCTGTTTATCCTTATTTTTGCTTACGGTCAGACAGTGGCGCAGTCAATTGCTACCGAAAAAACAAGCCGCGTTATGGAGCTCCTGCTCACCTCGGTAAGACCGCTCGCCGTTGTCATCGGCAAGGTCATCGCAATGGGCATCGTAAGCTTCGGGCAGTTCCTGCTAATCGGTATCGTCGGAACAGCAGGCTTCTTAATTTCCGCGCCTTTCGGAATAGGCGGTCAGGTCATGAAGATGATGAACGACCCCGAGCTAGCACAGATGGCACTCGGCGGCTCGGAGCAGGCGGAGATCGCGCAGGCGGTCAGCAGCTCGTTCGGCAACGTTAATCCCTTTACGATAATACTTATCATTGTTATCTTCCTGCTCGGATTCCTGTTCTTCTCGCTTATCGCCGCGCTCGTCGGTGCAAGCATAAGCCGTATGGAGGATCTTCAGCAGGCAATGCAGCCGTATGCGCTGCTCGGCGTGCTCGGGCTGTACCTCGCGTATTTCCCCGTTATTTTCAATGCCGAGAGCCTTGAAAGCGGCGTAGAAGTAACAAATCCCGTGCAGATATTCTCCTATTATTTCCCGATAAGCTCGCCTTTCGCGCTCCCCAGCGCGCTGCTTCTGGGCAGCCTTGACATGGTTCAGGCAATAATTGCCGTGCTTATCCTCGCGGCGTTTGTCGTGCTTGTCGCAATAGTTGTCGGAAAGGTATACGAGGGCATTATCCTGCACAACGGAAGCAGAATAAAGCTCGGCGATATCTTCAAGATGGCGGTAAGAAAGTGATTTATTATTAACGGCACAGCTTGTCAAAATATTCTTCCACGCGCTGCCCGCTCTCCCCGAGCGGGCAGTTATTTTTGCATTTGACCGCCCCAAAAGCACCCGCTCGCCGCCATTCCTGCAATATTACGGACATCTCCCGCATATAAATTAACGATACGACAAATCGTCAAATCGTCAAATCGACAAATCGTCAATCCGAAAAATCGAAAGGCGGGGATCCCGTGAGAAAACCAAAAAAACGCCGCCCGTTCGCGCCGTTCGCGGCAGGGCTTCTGAGCGGCTACCTTACCGCGCTCGCATTCTGCGCCGCCGCAGCGCTCGTGCTGTCATTCACCGACCTTGCTTCCTCCGCCGCGGGCGCAGCCGCGCTCCTTGCCGCCGCAGCGGGGAGCTTCGCGGGAGGAAGAACGGCGGGCGCGCTGAGAAAGCGCAGCGGGCTGAAAACAGGCGCGCTGTGCGGCGTGCTGTTCATCGCGCCGCTCGCCCTGCTTTCGGCGATATTCGGGCTTATGGGGGGAATCATGCTCGCGGTCAAGGCGGTGCTGTGCGTGTGCTTCGCGGCGGCGGGCGGCGTCGTCGGCGTCAACCGTGAGGAGAAAATACGATGAGGTATCTCCTCGCCCTGGTCTGCGCCGCAGCCGCAGCGTTCCTCCTGCTCTCCCCCGAAACCGCCGCAGCCGCCGTTCACAGCGCGGTCATAAGCTGCCTTGAGGTAATAATACCGTCCATTTTCGCATTCACGGTGCTTTCCGTTTTCCTGACAAAAAGCGGGCTGTACCGCGTCGCGCTCCGACCGCTGACATTCCCTCTGTCAAAGCTGCTGCGCATTGACGAGGAGCTTTGCGGGCTGTTCCTGCTTTCGAACATCGGCGGCTACCCCGTCGGCGCAAGCCTTGTTTCGGAAATGTACGCAAACGGCAGGATATCCCGCGATACCGCCGCGCGGCTGATGTGCTTCTGCTATGGGAGCGGTCCGTCGTTCGTCGTCGGCATTGCAGGGCTAAGGGTGTTCGGGAGCGCGGCGGCGGGGCTGGCGCTCTGTGCGGCGTGCTTTCTCGGCTCGTTCGTCAACGCGCTGATCGTCCGCGCGGGCGGCAGGCTTGATATTGCCCCCGAAAAAAACAAGCCCGCCGTTACCGCCGACTGCTTTATCGGCTCGGTCATTTCGGCGGCGCGGGTCATGTTCACCGTCTGCGCGATGATAACCGCGTTTTCCATCGTTATCTCAATGCTTGGCTTCATCGGAGCGGACAGGGCGTTCGCCGCGCTGCTTTCGCGGCTGGGCGCGGGAGAGCTTTCGGAGGGGGTATTCCCCGCGCTTCTCGAGATAAGCCGACTGCGCGATATACTGCCCGTTACGGGCGCAATGCCGCTGTGCGCAGGGCTGCTCAGCTTCGGCGGAGCGTGCGTTGTGCTTCAGGTCGCGGCGCTCGCGCGGGATATCCCGCTCGGGAAATTCCTGCTTTACCGCATTCCCGCGATAATTGTCAGCGCCGCGGCGGCAGTGCCGCTGTCGTTCATATTGCCGCCGCCCGACACGGCGGTTATCGCTTCGGCGGCAGGCTCGGCGCAGCTGTTCTCGGCAAACGGCGCGGCTTCGCTGTGCGTTATGGCAATGGCGGGAATACTTCTCGCGGAGGACAGGACTAAAAAGTGCAGGCGGGGCTGATTTGCCGCTGCCGCACTTATCCCCGCCATTAACCAAAAATCCGCTCAACCACCGCCCCGCACTCCCCCCAACATAACCGCAAAATACCGCCCCTCCCGCACCCCCTCCCCCTTGTACAACAGCGCAATTTCACTGCTACACGATAACGGCATTACGGCTCTGTCCGGCGGCGCGAACGCCCGACAGAGCCTTTATTCCGCCGATTTTGATTATTTTCCCGTTTTTTTATCCGTCAGGGGTGGACAAAAAGCAATAATGGTGGTATAATATATTATGTATCTTTATGCAGACAGCGGCGTTTACCGTCCGCTTGCAGAATATGAAAGGAATGTAAAAAAATGAAAGTAACAGCAGATACAATAATCGGTGAGCTTCTTGATTTCAATGCGGAGGCTGTAGCTCCTATCCTTTTCGAAATGGGTATGCACTGCCTTGGCTGCCCGTCAAGCAGGGGCGAGTCCATCGGCGACGCCTGCATGGTTCACGGCGTTGACACAGACGAGATAGTTGAAAAGCTCAACTCCGTTCTCGGAAACTGATGCCGCTTGACAGCAGATTACAGACAGCAGCGGATCTGTGCCGCAGCGGCGTTGTCGTCGCTGACGTCGGCACAGACCACGCGCAGCTTGCCTGCTATTTGGCAATGAACGGCGCAAAGGCGGTCATTGCCTCCGATGTCCGCGAGGGACCGCTCGAGGCGGCACGGCGGACCGTTGAGGAAACAGGCGCAAAGGGCGTCACCGTGCTTCTTTCAAACGGACTTGACAAAATAGACTACGCCGACGACGTTGTGATATGCGGCATGGGCGGCGAGCTTATCGCAAAGATAATCGAGGGCTGCCGCTTCCTTTCGGAGAACACCCGCTTTATATTGCAGCCGATGACCCGCGCGGATCACCTGCGCAGATGGCTTTATTCGTCGGGCTTCGAGCTAGACGCGGAGCGCACCGCTTACGACAGCGGACGCGCATATGTCATAATGCGCGCGCGTTATACAGGGAAAAAGAGGGATATAGACGACATTTTCGCGCTCGTCGGGACAGTGTCCGATAAAAAATACCTTGCCCTCGCCGCAGAAAAACTCATGAAAAACGCGGAGGGCATGGACAGGTCGGACGGCTGCTCGGAGCAGGCGGAAAAGCTGCGCAGTATTGCGCGCAGTATTCTTTCACGGGCGGAAGCCCTGTAATTATGTGTTGAACAAGTTGAACAATAAAAGGAGAAAACTATGCTTACCCGAGATATTCTTAACTACATAAACACTATCTCGCCTCTTGCCACAGCGGAAAGCTATGATAACGTGGGACTGCTTGTCGGCAGCCCGAACGACCATGTTTCGGGAATATGCTGCTGCCTCGATATAACCAACGAGGTGGTAGATGAAGCCGTAGCAAAGGGCGCAAGCCTTATCATCGCGCACCACCCCGTTATTTTCGACCCGCTGAAAAGCGTCCCCGCATGGAGCCCCGTTTACCGCATGATAAAACACGGGATAGCCGCAATATGCATTCACACCAACTTCGACATGAGCGAGGGCGGCGTCAACGACACGCTGCTAGAGCTGCTCGGCTTTACCCAGACGGAGGTGCTGGAGGTCGTAAACCCCAACGGGCTCGGCTTCGGCGCTGTCTGCGATCTTCCGCTCTGCTTCACCTCAAAAGCCCTCGCGGAGCACTGCAAGAAAAGCCTTGACCTTGATTATGTCAGGGTCAGCAGAAACGACGGCGAGATACGCCGCGCGGCGGTGTGCTGCGGAAGCGGCATAAACAGCCATGTCATGCAGCTTGCGCGCGAAAAGGGCTGCGACGCCATAATTTCGGGCGATATTAAGCATAATTTCTGGGTCGAGGCGATAAACAGCGGGATAACGCTGGTTGACGCGGGGCATTACGGCACCGAAAAGGCGTTCGCGCACAGGGTCGCTGCGCTCGTTTCGAGAGCGTTTGCCGATGTTCCCGTGTTCTCCGCGGACTGCGACGTTGACCCTTGCAGATATGTATAAATTATGATCAACAAAAGGAGGGAGCGGTATGTCGCTTGACGGTGCGTTTCTGCATATAGTTAAGGAAGAGCTCATGCCGCTTGTCGGCGCGCGCGTGGATAAGGTGTATCAGCCCTCGCGCGAGGAGATAGTCGTTTCCCTCCGCACGTTCAGGGACGGCGGCAAAAAGCTCGTATTGTCCGCGAACAGCGTTTCCGCGAGGGTCAACCTCACGAACGCCGAGTTCGACAACCCGCAGCAGCCGCCCATGTTCTGTATGCTCATGAGGAAGCACCTCTGCGGCGGAAAGCTGACCGCAATACGGCAGGACGGGCTTGAACGCATTATTTATTTCGATTTCGAATGCACAAACGAGATCGGCGATATCGTCACAAACACGCTCATTGCGGAGATAATGGGGCGGCACAGCAACATTATCCTCGTCCGTGACGGGCGGGTGATCGACAGCATAAAGCGCGTCACGGACGACATTTCGTCGGTGCGGCGCGTGCTGCCGAATATCCCCTACGAAACGCCGCCGCGCTCGGACAGGCTCTGCCTGCCTGATGTCACGCCCGCGCAGGTGTGGGAGCAGATCGAGGGTTCTCCCGAACGGCTCGCGAAGCGGCTCACGGCGGTGCTCGAGGGCATTTCGCCCGTGTTCGCGCGGGAGTGCGCGTATTACGCGGCAAAGGACACCGACGCGGTATGCGCGGAGCTTGGCGAAAGCGCGCGCGACAGAGTGCTTTTCTTCCTCGCGAGGGCAAAAAAAGCGCTTGACGGCGAGGCTAACTTCACGGTTATAAGCGAGCCTAACGGCAGGAAAAAGGACTTCTGCTTTGTCAATATAGAGCAGTATTCCACCGCAATGGTGATAACGCACGAGCAAAGCGCCAACGCGCTGCTCGACAGCTTTTTCTCCGCGGCGGACCGCTCCGAGCGCACGAAGCAGCGCGCCCACGACCTGCTAAAGCTCCTTATGAACGCATACGAGCGCGTTTCCCGCAAGCTTGAGTTACAGAAAAAAGAGCTTGCCGAGTGCTCCGAAAGAGATGTTTTCCGAGTCTGCGGCGACCTTATTAACGCGAATATTTACCGGCTGGAGCGCGGAATGACAAAGTGCGTCCTGGACGACTTCTACACGGGGGAACAGCGCGAGATAGCGCTTGACGCAAGGCTTACCCCCGCGCAGAACGCGCAGAAATACTACACCGAATACCGCAAGCTGGACACGGCGGAGAAAATGCTCACCGAGCTTATCGCCAAGGGTCAGAACGAGCTGCTGTACATCGACAGCGTTTTTGACTGCGTGAGCCGAACCGAAAACGAAGCGGAGCTCTCGGAGATACGCCGCGAGCTGCGCGAGCAGGGCTACCTCCGCGGCGGCAATAAGGCGGACGAAAAGGTGAAAAAGCTGTCCGAGCCGCTGAAATTCCGCTCCTCCGACGGATTTGATATCCTCGTCGGGAAGAACAACAGGCAGAACGACCTGCTGACGCTGAAAACCGCGGCGGCAAGCGACATCTGGCTCCATACGCAGGGTATAGCGGGCTCGCACGTCATCATCAGAACGGACGGCCGGACGCCGCCCGAGCGGACGCTTTTCGAGGCGGCGCAGCTTGCGGCGTTCCATTCAAAGGGGCGCAGCAGCTCGCAGGTGCCGGTCGACTACACGGCGGTGAAGTTCGTCAAGAAGCCCGCAGGCGCAAAGCCCGGAATGGTCATTTTCACCAACAACAGGACGCTGTTCGTTGCGCCCGACGAAGCGCTGGTAAATTCGCTGAAAATTGACAAAAACGACAACAAACGGTGATAAACCGTCGAAATATAACAGAAAGTAAAATAAAAAGACAGACGAAAGGAATTGCAGTCATGAAAGAACTCGCAAAAACCTACGCCCCCAAGGAATTTGAGGAGCGTATCTATAAAAACTGGGAGGAAAAGGGCTACTTCCACGCGGAGGTTGACCCGAAGAAAAAGCCCTACACCATCGTAATGCCCCCGCCCAACATCACGGGACAGCTTCACATGGGTCACGCGCTGGACAACACGCTTCAGGATATCCTTATCCGCTGGAGGAGAATGCAGGGCTACTCTGCGCTGTGGCTGCCCGGCACCGACCACGCGTCCATTGCCACCGAGGCGAAGATAGTAAACAAAATGAAGGAAGAGGGGCTGACCAAGGACGACATAGGCCGCGACGGTTTCCTGGAGCGCGCATGGGAATGGAAGAAGGAGTACGGCGGGCGCATTGTAACTCAGCTCAGAAAGCTCGGCACCTCCTGCGACTGGGAGCGCGAGCGCTTCACCATGGACGAGGGCTGCTCCAAGGCGGTACAGAAGGTGTTCATGGACCTTTACAACAAGGGGCTTATTTACCACGGCGAAAGAATAATCAACTGGTGCCCCAACTGCAAGACCTCCATTTCCGATATCGAGTGTGAATATGAGGAGCAGGACGGCTTTTTCTGGCACATCAACTACCCGTTCGCGGACGGCAGCGGCTATCTTGAAATTGCGACCACCCGCCCCGAAACGCTGCTCGGCGACTCCGCCGTTGCGGTTAACCCGAAGGACGAGCGCTACACCGATGTTGTCGGGAAAATGCTGAAGCTCCCGCTGACCGACAGGGAAATACCCGTTATCGCGGACGATTATGTTGACATGGAGTTCGGTACGGGCTGCGTTAAAATAACCCCCGCTCACGACCCCAACGACTTTGAGGTAGGAAAGCGCCACGACCTGCCCCTTATCCATATGATGAACGACGACGCGACTATCCGCGAGGATGTAGGCGGCAAGTACGCGGGCATGGACAGATACGAGGCGCGCAAGGCGATGGTGGAGGATCTGGACAAGCTGGGGCTGCTCGTTAAGGTTGAGCCGCACAAGCACAACGTTGGCTGCTGTCAGCGCTGCGGCACGACAGTCGAGCCGCGCGCAAGCTATCAGTGGTTCGTTTCCATGAAGAAGCTTGCACAGCCCGCTATTGATGTTGTAAAGAGCGGCGAGCTGCGCTATATCCCCAAGCGCTTTGAGAACGGCTATCTCTACTGGATGGAGAATATCCGCGACTGGTGCATTTCGCGTCAGCTCTGGTGGGGTCACCGTATCCCCGCATATTACTGTCAGAATAAGGATTGCGGTCACACCGAAATAACGCTTGACGGCATTTCGGTATGCCCGAAGTGCGGCGCGCCGATGAAGCAGGACGAGGACACGCTCGACACATGGTTCTCGTCTGCTCTGTGGCCGTTCTCCACGCTCGGCTGGCCCGAAAAAACGGAGGAGCTTGAGTATTTCTACCCCACACAGACCCTTGTAACGGGCTACGACATTATCCCGTTCTGGGTTGCCCGCATGATATTCAGCGGACTTGAGCACACCGGTCAGAAGCCGTTCAGCGACGTTCTTATCCACGGGCTTGTACGCGACGAGCAGGGCAGAAAGATGTCCAAGTCGCTCGGAAACGGCGTTGACCCGCTGGAAATAATCGACAAATACGGCGCGGACGCGCTGCGCCTGACCCTTGTTACAGGCAACGCGCCCGGAAACGATATGCGCTGGACGGAAACAAAGGTAACCAACTCCCGCAACTTCGCGAACAAGCTGTGGAACGCCTCGCGCTATATCCTGATGAATCTCCCCGAGGACTTCACCGCGCCCGTCCTGCCCGAGGAGCTGCCCATAGAGGACAAGTGGGTGCTCAGCCTTTACAACGATGTTGTAAAGAATGTCACCGCAAACCTTGAAGCATACGAGCTCGGCATCGCGGTACAGAACCTCACCGATTTCATCTGGGACGTTTACTGCGACTGGTATATTGAGCTGACAAAGCCGAGGATAGCTGCGGGCGGCGACACCGCGCTTGCGGCGCAGAATGTTCTTGTTTACGTTATGCGCGGAGTATTGAAGCTGCTGCACCCATTCATGCCGTTCATCACCGAGGAGATATGGCAGTCCATGCCCAACGGCGAGAGCGAGAGCATAATGACAGCGAAGTGGTGCGAGTACGACGAGAAGCTGAATTTCGCGGCGGAGCAGGAGGAGTTCTCCCGCGTTGTCAACGCGATAAAGGCGATACGCGTTCAGCGCAACGAGCTGAATGTTCCCCCGTCAAAGAAAGTCACCATGCAGGTCGAAACACAGTACACCGAGCTGTTCAGCGGCTGCCGCGCGTTCTTCGAGAAGCTTGCGGGAGCGGGCGAGTTCGTTGTTTCCGAAAAGGTTGAAGCGACCGACGGAATGGTAACCGTTGTTACCGACAGCGCGCGCGTATTCATGCCCATGGGCGAGCTTGTCGACAAGGAGAAGGAGCTTGCGCGCCTTGAAAAGGAAAAGAAGGCGGCGGAGAAGGACATTGAGTTCCTGTCAAAGAAGCTCAATAACCCCGGCTTCCTTGCCAAAGCGCCCGCGCAGCAGATCGAAAACGAGCGCGCAAAGCTTGCCAAGGCGGAGGAAAAGCTCGCGAAGATAAACGCATCTGTCGAGGGCTTGAAGTAATGACTGTCCGCCGTATGTGCAGGGCTGACGAGAGGGAGGTCGGCAGGCTTTATGTCAGAAGCTGGCAGGCGGGATATAAGGGTCTGCTCCCTCAGACCTACCTCGACGGACTGGACGAATGGCACTGGGACGGCAAATTCACCGACCTGCCCGGCAGCTTCGTCATTACCGACGGTGAAACCATTGTCGCGCACTCCTGCGCACGAGCGGCGGCTGACGAGAAAATGAGCGGCTGGGGCGAGGTATGGACATTATATGTCCTGCCGGAATACTGGGGGCAGGGCTGCGGCACCGCGCTGCTGGATAATTCCGTGCAATGGTTCAATGAGCAGGGCTTCGACAGGGTATATCTCTGGGCGCTCGAAACCAACAGCCGCGCAAGGCGGTTCTATGAACGCCGCGGCTTTTCCGTAACGCAGGACAAGCTTGAATGCGATATTGCGGGGATAACAGTAACAGATATAAGATATGTAAGGGGGCAGTCATGGCAAAAATGACATTGGTCGTTCTGGCGGCGGGCATGGGCTCGCGCTTCGGCGAGAGAATAAAGCAGCTCGAGCCGATAGGTCCGAAAGGCGAGCTGCTGATAGACTATTCTGTTTTCGACGCGCTGCGCGCAGGGTTCGACAGGGTGGTTTTTATCATCAGACACGATATTGAGGAGCTTTTTAAAAGCACCATCGGCGACCGCGTTTCCCGCGTCGTTAAGACGGAATATGTGTTCCAGTCGCCCGATAAGCTTCCCTGCCGCGCGGCGGATTTTCCCGAGAGGACAAAGCCGTGGGGCACGGCGCAGGCGCTGTATTGCTGCAAGGATGTCATCGACGGTCCTTTCGCGGTAATAAACGCGGACGATTTCTACGGCGCGGACGCATTTATGAAGCTGTCCGAATTTCTGAATAATTTCACCGCCGACGGCTGCTCGGTGGACTTCCTGCTGAAAAATACGCTGTCCGACAACGGAACGGTCAACCGCGGCGTATGCAAGGCGGGCGCGGACGGGCTGCTCACAAGCGTTGAGGAAACACGCGGCATTTCGCGCGGCGCAGACGGCGTTATCCGCGGAACGGCGGCGGGCGGGGAGCGTATCCTTGACGAGAACGACACCGTTTCCATGAGTATGTGGGGCTTCGGCAGGGACTTCATGCCGATACTCGAGCGCAGGCTGCGCGGCTTCCTTGAAAAGCTGCCGTCGGGCGACCCTAAGTCGGAGCTTACCATTGCTGACGCCGTTGGCGAGGAAATAACCGAAAACGGGTATAAAATGCGCGATATCCCGACAAACAGCGTGTGGTTCGGCGTTACCTACGAAAGCGACGCGCCGGCTGCTCGTGAAACGATTTCCCATTATGTAAACGAGGGGATATATCCCTGTCCGCTGAACTGAACGGAGAACCGCTATGATAATCGTTCCTGTTGACAACATCACAGAGGGAATGACGCTGGAAAAAGACGTTGCGTCAACCTCGGCTAGAGAGTACCGAATACTTTTAACCGCGGGAACGGTCATAACTGCGGACATGATCGCTATGCTCAGAAAAAAGGGCATAAAAAGCATAGTTATCACCGGCGAGGAGAATAAAGAACCCGCTCCGCCCCCGCCCCCCGAAACAAAGGAGGAGCTTGCAAAGCGCCATATAGGCAGGGCGCTCGCCGAGCTGGACGACATCTTTGACAGCAGGGAGATAAGGGAGATATCACAGGAGGCGGTGCGAAAGGTCGACCGCATAGCCGACGATATCCTGAACGACATCTCGTGCGACTCGTCATATCTCGGCACACAGATGATAGCGCTCCAGAATTACGACGACTACACCTACAAGCACTGCCTGCGCGTGTCAATGCTTTCGGCGAGCGTCTGCGAGGAGCTCGGGCTTAATGCCGCGGACACCAAGGAAACCGTCGTCGCGGCACTGCTTCACGATATCGGGAAATCCAATATCGACCACGAGATCATAATAAAGCCCGGAAAACTCACCGAAGCGGAGTATGCCGAGATAAAACGGCACCCGCTCATCGGCTACAATATCCTCAAAAACAGCGGGCAGTACGGCGCAAACGTGCTTGCGGGCGTGCTGTTCCATCAGGAAAAATACGACGGGAGCGGCTATCCCACGGGAATAGCGGGAGATGAGATACCGCTTGTCGGGAGGATACTCGCGGTGTGCGACGTATTCGACGCGCTGACCTCAAACCGCCCCTACCGCAAGCCGTGGTCGGTCGCGGAAACCGAGGAATACATACTCGGCAGCTGCGACACGCATTTCGATATTAACGTTGCCGAAGCGTTCCTGCGCGCGTTCAACCCCTACCCTGTCGGCACTATGGTGTCATTGTCCGACGGGCGGCACGGCGTTGTCATCAGCAGAAACAAAAATGTCCTGCGGCCTGTCATTAAGGTGATAGGTCACAACACGGGCGATACGATAGACCTGTCGAATGATTTCAGGTACCTTTCCCTTATGGTGACCGGTATATATGGCGGGGATTATACTGTTAGTTGAATTTTCGGGCGGAATTTCCTTAATTCCGCCCGAATTTTTATATTTTGACATAAAAAGAGCCGCCCAAATAAATGAGCGGCTCGTAAATTATTATTAACCGTTATTCTGTGCGGCAGCCTTCTTCTTTGCCTCGATATCTGCGAGAGCGTCCTTGCGGGAGAGGTTGATACGACCCTGCGAGTCGATCTCCATTACCTTGACGATTATCTCGTCGCCGATGGATACAACGTCCTCTACCTTATCAACGCGCCTGTTCTCCAGCTTGGAGATGTGCACCATGCCGTCCTTGCCGGGGGCAATTTCAACAAACGCGCCGAAGTTCATGATGCGAACTACCTTGCCCTTGTAAATAGCGCCTATCTCCGGCGGGTTTACGATGGTGTGGATAACCTGAACGCAAGCCTTTGCCTTTTCCATATCCAGACCGCAGATGAATACGTTGCCGTCGTCGTCGATGTCGATCTTGACCTCGAAGTCTGCGCAGAGCTTCTGAATGACCTTTCCGCCCGTACCGATGACCTCGCGGATCTTGTCCTGCGGAACCTTTGTGGTGAGCATTTTGGGAGCGTACTTGCCGACTTCCTTGCGCGGCTCGGGAATAGCCTTGAGCATTACCTCGTCAAGGATATAGTCGCGCGCCTTGTGGGTCTTTTCGAACGCGTTCTTGATGATCTCGGGAGTAAGACCGTCGATCTTGAGATCCATCTGAATTGCGGTGATACCCTCGTGAGTACCCGCAACCTTAAAGTCCATATCGCCGAAGAAGTCCTCAACGCCCTGAATATCGACCATTGTCATCCAGCGCTCGCCCTCGGTAACAAGACCGCAGGAAATGCCGGCAACGGGCTTCTTTATCGGAACGCCCGCGTCCATCAGCGCGAGAGTGGAGCCGCAGATAGAGCCCTGAGAGGTGGAACCGTTGGAGGACAGCACCTCGGAAACAAGGCGGATAGCATAGGGGAACTCCTCAACGGAGGGGATAACGGGAACAAGCGCTCTCTCGGCAAGCGCGCCGTGACCTATCTCACGTCTGCCGGGGCCGCGGGAAGCCTTTGTTTCGCCTACGGAGTAAGCGGGGAAGTTGTAGTGGTGCATATAGCGCTTGCCCTCTTCCTCGTCAAGACCCTCAAGCTTCTGAGAGTCGCTTACGGGGCCGAGCGTGCAGACTGTCATTACCTGCGTCTGACCTCTTGTGAACAGACCGCAGCCGTGTACTCGGGGCAGGAAGCCTACCTCGGCAGCGAGCGGGCGGATCTGATCGAGAGCTCTGCCGTCAACGCGCTTGCCGTCGTCAAGCAGCCAGCGGCGTACAACGAACTTCTGGAGCTTGTACAGGCATTCGTCTATCATAGCAATGTTCTCGGGATAAACCTCGTCGAACTTTGCGTGAACTTCCTCGTAAATGGGCTGTAAACGCTCGTCGCGGATATTCTTGTCGTCGGTGTCCATTGCGTATCTTACCTTTTCGATAGCGAAATCGGAGATAGCCTCGAACATATCGTGATCGACTTCCTGGCTCTCGAAAGCGAACTTGGGCTTGCCTATCTGAGCCTGAATATCCTTGATGAACGGGATAAGGGACTTTGTGATCTCCTCGTGACCTGCCATGATAGCGTTGAACATAACGTCGTCGGGGACCTCGTTCGCGCCCGCTTCGATCATGACAACCTTCTTCTCGGAGGACGCAACGGTCAGCGTGAGGTCGGTCTTTGCGCGCTGCTCAAGCGTGGGCATGAGGACGATCTCGCCGTCAACAAGACCTACGCTGATACCGCCGATAGGACCGTTCCACGGGATATCGGAGATAGATACCGCGATGGACGCGCCGATCATGCCGAGTATCTCGGGGGAAGCGTCGGGGTCAACCGCAAGCACCGTCATGGTGATAGCAACGTCGTTGCGCATATCCTTCGGGAACAGCGGACGCATGGGGCGGTCAACCACGCGGGAGGTCAGGATAGCCTTTTCGGAGGGTCTGCCCTCTCTCTTGAGGAAGCCGCCGGGGATCTTGCCCACGGAGTAAAGTCTTTCCTCGTAATCAACGGAAAGCGGGAAGAAATCAACGCCGTCGCGGGGCTTTGCGCTCGCGGTAACGTTGACCATAACGACGCTCTCGCCGTATCTTACCCAGCAGGAGCCGTTCGCAAGGCCGCAAACCTTACCTGTTTCAACGGTAAGCTC
>JBJFHP010000079.1:0-15715 GCA_051893715.1 Oscillospiraceae bacterium | reverse complement strand
CGTCGAACAGCCCCATTTCCGCGATCCTGCGGTACTGCGGCATTTTGTCCGTAATAAAATCCGGAAGCACCAATACCGCCTTTTCGTTTTTATGAAAAACCTGCCTGTGGACAATCACCTCAAGGAGCTGATACAGGCTGACGCTGTGATAAATGACCATTTTACTCCTCGCCGCCGACCTACATATCATAGCAGAACAGCAGATAATTCCTCACATAATCATCAAAGCTGCAAAACTCCCCGTAAAGCGTGGAGTAGAACAGCTCGTCCGCGCTGTCCTCAAGCCCCAGCCTGTGCAGCACCGCGGGATAAACGACCTCCGTTACCGAGCGGAGCAGAGGCTTGCTGTCAAGCGCGTGCTCGTACCTGAACGAAACGCTCTCGCCCGCGCCGTAAAGCCCGATAAAGCGGAGTATCCTTACGGCCTCCTCCTTGATAAGCTTGTTTATCGGGTGATTTGCGCTGTAAAACAAAACTTCCTTTTTGTAGTTTTGCCTTATATAGTCGGATATCTTTATATCGCAGGGCTCCTCGCGCGCCTCCATATTGGCGAACTGCTCCTCGATAAGCGCGTCAAGCTCTTCCCCGCCGAAAGCGGAGCTGTCGTGCGCCGCGGCAAATATCTCGTCCGCGCTCTTTCCCTCGCTCACAAGGCGGTCGATAAAGGAGTCGCCCCAGTTGAACGCGCCGTATGAATACACGTCGGTGAGGACGTTATGCTCGTTTTTCTTGTGCTGCGGGAAATAGCCCTCGAACCAGAAATTGTTTATCATGACCTTTTTGCAGCCTGCGGGCAGTCTTTCATACATCAGCTGCGAGCTTGCCTCGCGGCAATGTGAGTTGTTGATGGATATTTTCTGAGTCATGAACAAGGAAAGACTGTTGAGGAACGTCGGGTCGCTTAAAATGCCGATGTCCTTTTCGGTAAAACGGTGAACTACCGTTGTTTTCAGGAAAATATATTCGCGGCTGAAACGCTCGTTGTGCATGAGATATTTTGCTATCGGCTCCGTCTGGCAGTTTCCGTTAATCGCCGCGCCCTTCTTTCCTTTCATAAGCAGCGGGAGCAGCCGCGCGAACTCGTCGGGACCGCACATATTATATATCCCGAGGCAGTCTATCATCTCATATTCGAACGCCCACAGCGGCAGGAAATTATCATACATCTTCAGCCCGCGCTTGTTGAGCAGAGAATTGCAGACGTTCGCGATATTGTCGACAACAATGAGCTTCACCCCGTCCGCGCACAGCGCGCCGATCCTTGAATCGGGAATTACCTCCGCATAGTCGAGCTTCAGCCCCTGCGCCTCGGGCGCCATCAGCCCAAGCACATCAAATCTGCTTTTAAGGCGGTAATACAGCGTCCTTGCCGTCGGCGACCATCCGTATATAACGACCCTTGTTTTATCGGGATATGCAAACATTAACTTTCTCCTTCTCCGGCTCGCCGCCGGAACAACACATTATTACACTGCGGCAGAACGCAGCCGTCGGCTTACCCGCGCGGCGCGCGCCGTTTCGGGCTTTCAAAGCTGTATTTCTTGTTTATGTCGAATTTTCTTGCGGAAAGGATCCTGTTAAACAGCGAATTGTCATAAGCGTCATCGGTCTTCAGCCCGTATTTCCCGAGGTAATATTCCAGATGGCGCAGGTAGATCTCCTCCTCGCTCGGCTCGGTGAGCCGCCATTTCAGGTAGTCCAGATCCAGCATATACTCATACGGCACAAGATAGCCTATGGCATAGAAGCTGACATATTCTTCATCGACAGCCGAAAGCGCGGTATCGGAAAGATCGTGCTTCGACATATAGTAAGGTCCGTAATACGTCATAGTATACGCCGTCCTGCCGTAAAGCATAGCCTCGAACGAAACATTTGACCCGAGAGAAACGACACGCTCGCAGTTAAGCACGAACTCGACAGTGTTCCGCGACTTGGTGTCCCTGCTGTGGTCGTATTTCATATACTGCGCGGAAGCGGGATCGGCGGGGTGCTTTCGGGTGATGAACTCGCTGCTGTCATAAATGCGGCTTACCTGATACAAAAGCTCCTCGTCGTTCATAAAGGTGTTGACCTGAAACATAGGCCATGTTGCATACCCCAGCGCAACGCCCATTTTGTATTCGGGCTTTTTGTCGAGTATGGTGAGATATTTCATAAATCCGTCGGTATACATCAGCGCAAGCAGCGCCTTTCTCCCGAGGACAGGCGGTTTCTCCGCGGCGGCAGTGAATTTCTTATACCTGCGTTCCGCAGAGGAATCTCCGTAAAGGTTGCAGAAATCGAAATACGCCGTTTTCTTGTATGCAGGCTCCCTGAGCGAGCCAAGCTCGAAATGAATGACCTTTATCCCGTGCTTTTCCGCAACTGCCGAAAGGCTGGGGTAATGGCACAGCGTCATGAACGCCTCGATCTTCTCGCCGTGCTTGCTCTCTATCTCGGAAATAAAACCCTCAAGCAGCTCCTCGAGCTTTTCCCACCGCTGTGACAGGAAAAACAGCTGCGCGTTGTTGTGACAGCCCTTTTCCTTAATAAGCTCCTCCTCGAGCGCGCGCGGGATAACATATTTATCCAGCCGCTCGACCGCCTTGTCGGTAGGCTTTGAATAACCCGACCGCGCCATGAACGCCTCGTCGCAGACCTCTTTCCTGCCCGCCTGCTCGAAAACCGAGGGCGGGGTGAAATATTCCTCCTGCGCTATCATAACGCGCTTCTGCTTTTCCGCAAGCCCCATGAGCGTGTAAAAGCTCCATAGATAAGGCTGCGCCGCTGTTGTCAGTAATGTCATGACAAAGGGTACTATCATGATCTTTAGCCTCCGTTTTTATTGTTTGTGGAACATTTTGCGCAGCCCCTGCCAAAGCTTTTTCGGGACAATGCGCTTTATCATTTTCTTGACAAGCAGCCTGAACGGCACATTATCAAGGATAAAATTAACCTCGTCGCTCGTGTAATATCCCACGTCTTGCGGCATTTCTCTGCTGCTCTGCTGCGTGGTCTGCTGCGCTGTCTGCTTCGTGCTAGGCTGCGCTGTCTGCTTCGCACTCTGCTGCGCTGTCTGCTGCGTACTCTGCTTCGCACTCTGATTCGCACTCTGCTGCGTGGTCTGCTGTGCACTCTGATTTGTGCTCTGCTTCGTACTCTGCGGTACGCGCAGAGTTTTTTCATCGGGCTTTTTGTTCAGCAGATTGTTTATCTGGAACATCCTGTGCTCGAAATTCTCGCAGTGACCCAGCAACCGGTTAAACAGCTCGTTGTATCTTCTCAGAAGATAATTGTGATTTGTTATGTCAAGCCGTGCCATGGTGTCGCTCATCGCGTACACGGGGTAATAGCCGTCCTCCTGCATGGAGTAGTAAACTATGTATTCAAGCACGTTCCGCAGCTTATCATTCCTTAACATACCCCCGATATTCGCCGAGAGCAGCCTGTTCAACGCAGCAGGTCTGAACCAGAAAATGCCGCCGAACGGGTAAACGGGGAACTTTGACTCTTCCATGCTGACGGTAAGCCCTAAGATGTCGTAAAGCTTTTCAACCGCGTCAAAGTTGTCGCCCCACGACCCGCCGAGGCTTTCGTAATATCCCGCATGGTAAGCGGGAACAGCCGAAACCGCGCCGATAGACTTATCCGACTCGAAAAGCCCGATTATCCCGTTTATCTGCGAAGCCGAGCCCATTACGGCGTCGTAGCACCTGTCCTCAAGCGCTTCCGAGGTGCGCAGCCATTTTGCGTTTTCCGCGCGAATGTCCCGAACGAAGCAAATGAAGTCATAGCCTTTCTCGAGTATGATATCCCTTGACGCGACGAGCAGCGCAGCCGCCCAGCCGCCCCACTCCTTGCGGACGCTCTCAATACGAATGCCGCATTCGGAGAACGCCTCCTTTGCGGCGGAGGGGTCAAGGTTCTCGGAGCAGATAAGGTAAATATCCGTGTCGTCGGAGAAATTGCGAAGATGACCCTTTATGACCTCGATGCGCTCCGCGTTTTCGAGATAGCATATCACCGCCGTTCGCCTGCCGGAAACCGCACTGTCGTTCCTGTTGTACGGGATTATATGGTTCAGGTGCAGCCGCTCGTGAAAATCCGCAAGATTTGTCGTGCGGCAGAGGTTTTTGTATATCATCGAAACATCATAATCCGAGTTTTCGGTGATATACTCCATCGTCCTCACCGCATTATCGGCGTTGTCGATCCTGATATAACTTGCCAGCGGGTTAAAGAACGTCTTTCTTCTGACAACGGGGACATTCTCCTCGCGCAGCTGATACAGCGTATCGCATTCCGTCGGGGAAACGCAGGAAAACCGCCTGCTGTCGCCGACGTAGGTATCCATTATGAACCCCGCGTCAACAAGGGTCTTAGAAAAGACAGGCTCGCAGTTAATGCAGGAATCCGAATAGGACTCCAGCATGGGAAGCTCGTCCCAGAAGCTCTTGAACTCCTTCGAGAGCAGCACCTTTTTCCTGATGACCCAGAAATTCGACGGTATGAAGTCGGGGATATACCCGTGGACAGTCGGCTTGCCGAGGAACGTCCGCGCGTTCTTGTCCTCATAGCGCTTCTGTATTCCCCAGAAATCCGCGCGGGAGCCCGCCATATCCTCGAACATCTCCTCAAACGGAACAAACGGTCCGTAGAGCGTGTTGTTGGTTATGATGAGCTCGTCGTAGTTGCACAGTCTTTCCCAGCCGATGACGTTCTCGATAACGTCCTTATACGCCCAGCCGTCATAGCCCTTGTTCTCCCTTATGTGGACCTTGTCGCAGACCTCCTCCAGCGCAGCCCTGCCTTCATCGGTGAGCTTTCCGTTGCAGACGACTATGATCCTGTTGGCAACGCTCCGCAGCGCCTTCAGATAATATGTCACATAATCATCGACAAGCCCGTCCTTGTCCCAGAAGAGGTAAATGGCGACACGATACCTGTCGGTGTAACTCAAATCGTAATTATCCATTGTGTTTTTTCATTATTTCCTTTATTATTGTGTTATCTCCGTATACGATAGGGGAATCGTATTTCCTTTCGGGGAATGCTCCGTATTCAGGCGTGATGTCAAGCCCATTCTCACGGATAAAGCCCTCAACCTTGTCCTTTAAGGACAGCGGCTCGCCCGTGCAGCAGTTGATAACGCCGCAGTATTCATTCTGAATACTTGCCGCGCATATCTGCCTTGCAAGCTCGTCGACGTCAATAAAGTCATATTTGTTCCTGCCCGTAGTGAGAGGGAAGGTCTTTCTGCCCTCGTCCGCGGCTTTGAGTATCTTCGCGAATATGGAATTATTGCGCATATCGTCACCGCAGATATAATATGCGCGCAGCCAGTGTATCGCGGCAGTGCTTCCCGATGAAGCGGCGTAAGCAAGCAGCGCCTGCCTCAGCGCGTTTTTTGCAATTCCGTACTGCGACAGCGGAGCGCAGGGAGTGTTCTCGTCTATCGCGCCCTCCCAATATCCGACCTCGTGCATAGTCCCCATAACGGAAAGCGAGCGCAGCCCGCCGTCCAGCATATTTTTAAGGAACAGGAAATGCGCCGAAAGATTTCCCATATGCTCGGGCGAATTATGCACGAACCCGTCCTTCCACGCAAGGTGGATACAAATATCGGGCTTACCGACAAGCTCAAAGATATCCTCCTGCCCGCCGAAAATGGGAACGCCGCAGAACTCCGCCCTGCTGTCTATCCCTCTGTTCACAATGTCCGAGGCGATGACCTCCTGCCCCATATCCGCAAGGCGCTTTACAACATGGGAGCCGATATATCCCGCCGCTCCCGTTACCAATATCCTGCTCATAAATTTTCAAACCTGAATCCGCTTTCCCGAAGCGTCGGGCGGATCTTGTCCTTTTCGCTGAGAATTACCTCGTCAATGCCGTCAAGGTGCCAGTCTATGTTAAGCTCGGGATCGTTCCAGAGTATCCCGCCCTCGTCGGTCGGGTCGTAAAGCCTTGTGCACTTATAGGTGAAGGTCGCCTCGTCGGAAAGCACGACAAACCCGTGCGCAAATCCCTCGGGGATATAAAACTGAAGCATATTCTCCCCCGAAAGAATTACCGACTCCCATTTGCCGAAGGTTTTGCTTGACGCCCTGAGATCCACCGCAACGTCCAGCACTGTCCCCGAAATAACGCGGACAAGCTTCCCCTGCGGGGAGTTCTTCTGAAAATGCAGCCCGCGAAGCACGCCCCTTGAAGAATGCGACTGATTGTCCTGAACGAACACCGCGTCTATTCCGCATTCGGCAAATTCGCTGCTGTTATAGGTTTCGGTAAAATAACCGCGGTTATCCCTGAACACCTTCGGCTCGATTATGACAAGCCCGTCTATGGAAGTGTTTGTGATCTTTATTTTTGTCATATTTTCCCCCCGTAGAATTTATCATAATAAGCGCGGTATTCGCCCGAAATGATCTCCTCCCACCATTCCCTGTGTTCAAGATACCACTCTATCGTTTTCTGTATTCCGTCCGCGAACATCGTTTCGGGGCTCCAGCCCAGCTCGCCGTGTATCTTGGTCGGGTCGATGCCGTACCGCCTGTCGTGACCTGCGCGGTCGGGGACGTATTTTATGAGCTCCTCCGACTTGCCGAGCGCCTTTATTATGGTCTTTACGATGTCAATGTTTTTCATCTCGTTGTGACCGCCGATATTATAGACCTCGCCGACGCGTCCGCTGTGGATAATAAGGTCGATAGCGCGGCAGTGATCCTCAACATAAAGCCAGTCGCGGACGTTCTCGCCCGTGCCGTAAACGGGCAGCGGCTTGCCGCCCAGAGCGTTGATTATCATGAGCGGGATAAGCTTCTCGGGGAACTGATAAGGTCCGTAGTTGTTGGAGCAGCGGCTTATCGTCACGGGCAGCCCGTATGTCCTGTGATAAGCCATAACGAGCAGATCCGCGCCCGCCTTGCTCGCGGAATAGGGGCTGGAGGTGTGCAGCGGCGTTGTTTCCGTGAAAAACAGATCGGGTCTGTCAATAGGTAGATCGCCGTAAACCTCGTCGGTTGACACCTGATGATAGCGCTTTATGCCGAATTTGCGGCAAGCCTCCATAAGCGTCTGCGTGCCCATGATGTTTGTGTCAAGGAATATTCCCGGATTGTCAATGGAGCGGTCAACATGGCTTTCCGCCGCAAAATTGACCACAATATCGGGCTTTTCCTCCTCAAAAAGCTTTTCAACAGCCTGCTTGTCCGTTATGTCCGCCTTAACGAACCGGAAAGACGGCTCGTCCATGACGGACGAAAGCGTCGACAGGTTGCCCACGTAGGTAAGGCTGTCCAAGCAGACTATCCTGTAATCGGGATGCTTTTCCAGCATATAGAAAATGAAATTGCTCCCGATAAAGCCCGCTCCGCCCGTAACGATAACTGTCATAATCCTGCCCTCCGAATAATCAATATATTATCCTCCGCTCCGCTATCTTAGCGAGATATTTCCCGTAGGAGGATTTTCCGTATCTTTCCGCCGCCGCGCCAAGCTGATTGATGTCTATCCATCCGTTCCTGAACGCGACTTCCTCAACAACGCCTATCTTCAGCCCCTGCCGCTCCTCTATCATTCTCACGAAATCGGAGCAGTCGTTCAGCCCCTCGACCGTACCCGTGTCGAGCCACGCGAAGCCTCTGCCGAGCGTTTTCACGCTAAGCCTGCCCGCTTCAAGATACATTTTGTTGATGTCGGTTATTTCAAGCTCGCCTCTCGCGGAGGGCTTGACCCTCTTCGCAAGCTCAACAACGTCGTTGTCATAAAAATAAAGACCCGTCACGGCATAGTTTGACTTGGGCTGCTTCGGCTTTTCCTCAATGGAAACGACCTTTCCGTTTTCGTCAAAGCTTACTATCCCGAACGCCGACGGATCGTCAACATAATATCCGAACACAGTAGCAATACCGCGCTGCTCGACGTTGTTCCTCGCCTGATCCAGTATCGCGGAGAAATTGTTCCCGTAAAAAACATTATCGCCGAGTATCAGCGCGCAGCTGTCGCTGCCGATAAAGCTCTCGCCGATGATGAACGCCTGCGCAAGCCCGTCGGGGGAGGGCTGCTCCGCATAGGAAAGGCTTATCCCGTAAGCCGAGCCGTCGCCCAGCAGGTTTTTGAAATTCGGGAGATCCTTAGGCGTCGAAATGATAAGTATATCCCTTATCCCCGCAAGCATGAGCGTAGACAGCGGGTAGAAAATCAGCGGCTTGTCATACACGGGCAGCAGCTGCTTCGACATTATCATTGTCAGCGGGTAAAGCCGTGTACCCGACCCTCCCGCGAGAATTATTCCTTTCATATCAATTACCTCTCACAAACTTATCTTCTATCTTCTTACTCTGCCGTTGCCGCCGCCTGCCATGAGGCGGTTCACCTCGTCGAGCGTCGCGAGCGCGAAATCCCCCTCGACGGTGTGCTTCAGGCAGCTCAGCGCCGCCGCAAATTCAACGGCTTTCTGATCGTCACAGCCGTTTGAAAGCGCATAAATGAGCCCTGCAGCAAAGCTGTCGCCGCTGCCCACTCTGTCAACGATATTTATGCGGTATTTAGCGGAACAAACCGCCGCGCTTCCGTCGCAGAGAACGGCAGACCAGTTGTTCTCGTCGGCGTTAATGCTTTCTCTCAGGGTGAACGCGACCTTTTTAAACCCGAACTTCCCGCACAGGAGCTTTGCAAGCTCGCCGTAAGCCTCCGCACTCAATACCCCGTGCTCTATGTCGGAATTTGGCGCGGTCATTCCCCAGACGTCCTTAACGTCCTCCTCGTTGGCGATGCAGACGTCAACATACCTGCACAGCTCGCTCATGACCCTGCCTGCCTCTTCCCTGCTCCAGAGCTTGCTTCTGTAGTTAAGGTCGCAGGAAACGGTGAGCCCCACCTCCTTCGCCTTTTTGCAGGCGGCAATGCTTATTTCGGGCATAGCTCCGCCCAGCGCAGGGGTAATCCCCGATATATGAAACCAGCCCGCGCCGTCGAATATCTTGTCCCAGTCAAAGTCCTCGGGTTTTGCCGCGGCAATTGCCGAATTTTTCCTGTCGTAAATAACGTTGCTAGGACGCTGCGACGCGCCCTTTTCAAGGAACAGAATGCCGATACGGTCGCCGCCGTAAACTATCTGCGAAACATCAACGCCGTATCTCCTCAGCTCGTTTACCGCGAACGTCCCGAGCGGCGAAGCGGGGAATTTTGTGACATAAGCCGCCTGCGCGCCGAGCGTCGCGAGATCGGCGGCAACGTTCGCCTCGGCGCCCGCGATCGTCATGTTGAGCGAAGCGGTCTGAACGATACGGTAGTGCTCGGGGGGAGATAAACGGAGCATTGCTTCTCCGAAAGTTACTATCTTCATAATACAACCTCAAGAGCATAATTTTTAGCGATTATTCCGCAAATTATATTATACCATATTTATCAACCCTTGTCAAGATTACTTGCCTATTAAATTATGGAAACACCGCATTATTGTTTCCGTTCGAGCACGCCGCAGATTTTTCGTCAGATCGCACAATATACAAACGAACGGTAAAGTAATAAGTTAAATTTTGCGCCGAACCGGAAAGACGCAGGCAAGCGGACGGGCATAAGCCGCAGGCGCTGCCTAAAAATTGCAGCGAAGCGCCGCCCCGATATATGCGGAAAACGCCGCCCCGACAGCGTTTACGGGCGGTATTGCGCGATTAAGGTTGACATTGCCGCGCGGCAGGTGATATAATAATCACAGATGATAAAACAGCGAAACGAGGTGACATTTATTGAACGCTGCCGATAACCTTGAAAAAACAGTCTGCGACCCCGCATACAAGGCGGTGAGCTTTGATATATTCGATACCCTTTTGGTAAGACCCTGCCTGCGCCCGACGGATATTTTCCGACTTGCGGGGAGAGCGGCGGGCTGCTCCGAAGCGTTCACCGACCTGCGCAGGGCTTGCGAAGCCGCGGCGCGCAGGGAGCACAGCCGCAGCGAGGACATAACTACCGCCGATATATACGACGTAATGCGGCGGTATCTCGGGCTTGACCCCGAAAGAGCCGCCGAGATAATGCGCGCGGAGCTTGAATGCGAGCGTGCGCTGCTCCGTCCGCGCGAAAGCATGAAGCGTATATTCGCGCTCGCAAAGCAAGCGGGAAAGACCGTTATCGTGATATCCGATATGTACCTCTCCGAGGAATTTCTCGGGAATATTCTGAACGGCTGCGGCTATGACGGATATGACAGGCTCTATGTTTCCTCGGAATATAACGCCGCGAAATATTCGGGCAAATTGTTCAAAATTGCCGCCGAGGACATGAAAAAGCGCGGCATAAAGCCTTCGGAGATACTCCACATAGGCGACAACGAATATTCCGACGCTGAACAGGCGCGCAGGCGCGGATTTGCCGCTTACCACATACCAAGCACCGCCGAAGCTGCGCGCCGCGGCGAAAGCTGCCGCCGCCTGCTCTCGCTGACCGACCCGAAAAGCGACAACACCTACCTTATCGGCTATATGATAAACAGGTATTACGACCTGCCGCTCCCCGACGGGATAAACCCCGCCGAAGCAGCCGCCGCGCCGCTGCTGATGAGCCTTGCGCTGCGCATTCTTTCCGACTGCGCGGAAAACGGCGTGAAAAGGCTGATATTCCCGGAAAACGAGGGCGAACTTCTTGAAGAAGTGACCGCGCTCGCCGCCGCGTATGTACTGCCCGCGCTTGAAATAACGCAGGAAAGCGGGCATGACGGGGCTTGTGAAGCAGTGTTCGCCGCCGAGAAAAACGGCAGCATTGCCGCAAACCGCGTGTATACGCTGTTTTCGGGCGGTGCGCCGCGCGCGGGGATAATACCGCTCATTCAGCAGGGCGCGATATCCCGCCGCTTATACGGCGAAACGGCGGCGGAAATAAAGGCGCTTATCAATTGCCCGACGGACAACGCCGCGCGCGGGCGGATACTCGACCACTGCCGCGGCTTCTGCGCGCTTTTCGGGGACAGGCTCGGCTTGATCCACCCCGAACCGTATCAGTTCTATGAATTTCTGAGGGATCTGCATTTATGACAAACAACGCCAACATAACACCCTGCGCGGCTCTTGACGAGCTTATCCGCACAGTCGGCTCGGATAAATACAGCGTCATCTGCTTCGGGCTGTCCGACCTGTTTCTCCTGCCGATGGCTGACGAGCGCGGGATATACGACCTTCTCGGGCGAAAGCTCGGGTCAAGCGGGCTCGCCCGCGAAGCGGAGCGCATTATTCTGCGCGAGCGCCAAAATAACGGCGGGATATCCTCCGAAAGGCTTTTCGCGCTGCTTTCGGAGGAATGCCCCGACACCGCGCCCGACCCCGCCGCCGCAGCCGCGGAGGAACGCGCGCTTTACACACGGCTATGCTTCCCGCGCAGGTCAATGACCGACGTATGGAAAGCCGCAAAAGCGGCGGGAAAAAAGCTCTGCGTTATCGGCGACAGCCGCATTTCGTCCGAAACGGTTGCACGGCTGCTCGAGAAAAACGGTTTCGGCGGCTGTGACAGGATAATTCTATCGTCGGAGCACAGCTTTAGCGGCGGCATTTCCCGCGTTATTTCGGAGGAATGCTCCGACATCGCCGCAGACCCGTCCGAAATACTGTATCTCGGCAGCGACGCCGCCGAAATGTCCCCCTTAAACGCGGTAAATATCCCCTCGCCGCAGCAGCGCATAAGGGAGCTCCCCGCCCTGCGGGAGCTTTACGACGACATATGCGCGGGCGACAACGGCTTTCTCGCGGCTTATTCGGCGGCTCTGATGTTCGACGACCCTTTCTGCTCCTATTCACAGACGGGCTTTTTCAATTCCGACCCCGCCGCATTTGCGCGGCTCGTTTTTGCGCCGCTGATACTCGGGTATACAAAATGGGTGCTTGACGAGTGCGAGCGGCGCGGTATCGGCAGAATTTGCTTCACCGACGCGGGAGAAAGCCTTGTGGAGTCAATGCTGTCGCCGCTGCGGGAATATTACCCCCAAACAGAAACAAAAAGGCTCGGCGTAACTGGCGCGGCGGTATGCACGCTGTTCGCGGGCGAAAGCGGCGGTTTGTCCGAAAGCCTTTACGAATGCCCGCCCGAGCATGATTTGACCGCGGAGGAATTTATAAACGAGCGCCTGCTTGCCGGCAATGAGGAACAGCGCGCCGCCGCAAGATCGCTCCTTGCCCGCAGCGGCATGGCTCAGGGGCGTTACGGCAGGGAAAAATATATGAAGCTCGCGCCCGAGCTGTCCGCTTTCTTTGATAATAACGGCGCGGAATATGCAAGGGCTGCCGAAGAATATATAAGTTCAATAACAGGCAACAGCGCGGCGGTCGTTGATACGGAATGCTGCGGCGCGGTCGCAGCGATACTCGCGCGCCGCAATGAAAACATCACGGGTTTCCGCTTATTTGACATCGGACACAGAAGCGGCATATCCGCGGCGGTATTCCTCGGTATCTCCGACGTGCGCAATACAGAAATACTGACCCTGCTCACGGACGAGCTGTTAAGCTCGGGCGAGCCCCGCGCGCTGCGCTTTGAATTTGTCGGTGGGAAGCCCTTGCCCGAAAACGAAAAAAGACAAGCCCCCGCCGAAAAAACGCGCCTTATACAGCGCCTCTGCACGGAATATGCGAAAGGCTTTATCGGGCTTTTCGGGGATAATATCCGCCTGCTTGACATCGACCTCGTTTCATACGCCGAGCTTGCGGTATATGTCACGGAAAACCTTACCACCGAGGACGCGCTTATTTTCGCGGACATGGGCGGCGAAAAGGACAGCCCGTATGCCGCATTGTACCGCCGGATTTGTTCCGGAAAACGGCAGGAGCGCCCCGACGCGGCGGACGATGATCAGCGCGGCGCGGCGAAAAAAATGCTCGAAAGGCTCAGGCACAGCCGCTTAGCCGCTCCGTTAAAGGCATTGCGCAGAGCGCTGCGCTCTCTCGGGGGCAGATGACCCGATCGCGCGGCGCTGCCTTTATTTTCACTTGACAAATTACGAAAACAGTAGTACAATAAGGGTTGACACAGCAAAAACGCTGTGATCATGGCAGCGCCGCGCAGAACGTGCGGTATTGCCGGAAATTGAACGGCAGGGCTTTCGTTCAGCTCTGCAAGGAAAGGAAGTTCAGTATGATAAAGGTAAATCTGGAAAACGGCGAAGTAAAGGAGTTCGAGGCTCCGCTGTCCGCGTTTGACGCGGCGAGAGAGCTCGGCGAGGCAAAGACCGCGTGCGCGGCGGAGATAGACGGCAAGGTCTGCGACCTGCGAACCGCTCTTACCGACGGCTGCACCGTTAAGTTTCTGACATTCGACACCGAACAGGGTCAGAGAGCGTTCAACCACACCGCCTCGCACATTCTCGCGCAGGCAGTAAAGCGCCTTTTCCCGTCGACAAAGCTTGCGATCGGCCCCGCTATCGAAAACGGTTTTTATTATGATTTCGATACCGAGGAGCCCTTCACCTCCGAAACGCTCACCAAGCTCGAAGCGGAAATGAAGAAGATAGTCAAGGAGAGCATAAGGCTCGAGCAGTTCTCCATGGCGCCCGATGAAGCTATAAAGTACCTCGAGGAGCAGGGCGAGCCCTATAAGGTTGAGCTTTGTAAGGAGCACGCCGACAAGGGCGAGCCTATCATGTTCTACAAGCAGGGTGATTTCACCGACCTGTGCGCAGGCCCGCACCTCATGTCCACCTCCTCCGTCAAGGCGTTCAAGCTCACCAGCGTAACGGGAGCATACTGGCGCGGAAGCGAGAAGAACAAGATGCTGACCCGTATTTACGGAACGGCGTTCCCCTCCAAGGACGCGCTCAACGCTCACCTCGAGGCTCTCGAGGACGCAAAGCGCCGCGACCACAACAAGCTCGGCAGAGAGCTGGAATATTTCACAACTGTTGATTATATAGGACAGGGTCTGCCTATCCTCCTCCCCAAGGGAGCAAAGGTAGTTCAGATAATGCAGCGCTGGGTAGAGGACGTTGAGGCAAAGCACGGCTGTATGCTGACAAAGACCCCGTATATGGCAAAGCGCGAGCTTTATAAAATTTCCGGTCACTGGGATCACTACCTCGACGGAATGTTCGTTCTCGGCGACCCGCAGGACGAAACAAAGGAGTGCTTCGCGCTGCGCCCGATGACCTGCCCGTTCCAGTATCAGGTATTCCTCAACAGGCAGCGCAGCTACCGCGACCTGCCCATGCGTCTGACGGAAACATCTACCCTGTTCCGCAACGAGGACAGCGGCGAAATGCACGGTCTTATCAGAGTTCGTCAGTTCACCATCTCCGAGGGTCACTATATCCTCCGTCCCGAGCAGCTTGAGGAGGAGTTCAGGCAGTGCCTTGAGCTCGCGAAATATTTCCTCGGCACTGTGGGACTTCTCGAGGACTGCACTTTCCGCTTCTCGCAGTGGGATCCCGCTAACCCCAAGAACAAGTACGAGGGCACGCCCGAGCAGTGGGAGATCGCTCAGGCGACAATGAAGAAGATACTCGACGACCTCGGCGTTGAATACACCATCGGTATCGACGAGGCGGCGTTCTACGGCCCGAAGCTCGACGTTCAGTACAAGAACGTATTCGGCAAGGAGGACACGCTCGTTACCATACAGATAGATATGCTTCTCGCGGAGCGCTTCGGCATGGAATACGTTGACGTCGACGGCACCAAGAAGCACCCGTATATAATCCACCGCACCAGCCTCGGCTGCTACGAAAGAACGCTTGCATACCTCATCGAGAAGTACGCGGGCGCGCTGCCGCTGTGGCTCTCGCCCGAGCAGGTAAGAATACTCCCCGTTACCGACCGCGCGAAGGAATACGGCGAGTCCATCTCCGAGCGCCTTGAGAACATGGGCATCCGCACCACGGTTGACAACAGAAACGAGAAGATCGGCTACAAGATCCGTCAGGCACAGCTTGAGAAGATCCCGTACTTCTTCATCGTCGGCGACAAGGAAGTCGAGGACAACACCGTTTCCCTCCGCTCGAGAAAGGACGGCGACCTCGGAGCTTCTCCCCTCGAGGAAGTTATCGCAAGGATCATCAAGGAAAACGCAGAAAAAACAAGATGACAGAAAGGCAGTAGTAATATGGCTAATCAACCCCTTACACCCGAAGAGATGAAAACCTTCAACGCCGCTCTTGAGCAGCGCATTCTCGAGGCTAATCAGGATAAGACAAAGACAAAGTGGAGCAAGCTGCTGCCCGATCTCATGGCAGCCGAGGTTTTCGTTATCGCGCAGGTTGCGGACAAGACCGACGCCGAGGGCGGAAAGCTCCTCAATATCCTCATGATGACCGACAAGGAGGGGCACCAGATAATCCCGTTCTTCACCTCGCCGGGCAGAATGAGCATTCTTGTCACCCCCGAAAGAAAGACCTTCAACGTAATGAAAATCAACACCGTAAAGCTTTTCCAGGCTATAAAGGGAAAGCCCTGCGTGCTCAACCCCCGTTCCCCGCTCGCCCGCGTTTTCACGCCGTTCGAAATGAATATCCTGGCAATGGAAAACGCCAACAAAACATAATCGTCTTTTATCGCAAAAGTGACAGTCCCGCTCTGTCGGGCGGAAGGAGCTTTAAGGCGCTGCCTTGAACCCCTTTTGAAAAGGTTGATAAAATTTTTTTGGGGGCAATTGATTTTTAATTGATGTGTTAATTTCTTCTTTATTGTAAAATTTCTCTTACTTATGTTTTCACAAAAATGCGAGGAGGAACCCTTCGGGGAAAGGGGGGAAAAAG
>JBJFHP010000078.1:0-3699 GCA_051893715.1 Oscillospiraceae bacterium | reverse complement strand
TGCACCGATGGAGGCTATCGACATGAGAAAGTTCTCGTCGAAAACCTGTCCGTGCGCAATGTTCCGTACAGCTTTCCACAGAACGTCCCACCCGATTATAATATATGAAGCCGTGAATATCACGAGCAGGATTATCCCTTGTATTCCGAAACGCTCCTCGGTATTGAATATGTGTTTGAGCAGGAATCCCGCTGTCCATACCACTGCGGCGGCAATGATACGGTAAAGCATTTTCCTTTGCTTTCTGCTCATTTTCCCACCTCTTATTTATTTCAGAATTACCGTGCAGTCGGGCTCGACCTTTTTTATGCAGTCAACGGCGCGCTTTACAATCGCGTCAAACTCGGCGTCGTCCGCTTCGATGGTCAGCTTCTGGGTCATAAAGCTCACCGTTGCGGACTTTACGCCGTCAAGCTTTTTTATTGCTGTTTCCATTTTTGCGGCGCAGTTAGCGCAGTCGAGGTCAACAAGCCTGAATGTCTTTTTCATGGGTATTATTCCTTTCTTTTATGGAAGTTATTATATCGGAGCAATATCAGAGCGGCTTTTTTATCACCGCGAACGTGCAGGGGAACGCGCCGCGGATAATTTTTGCCTTAACATCATAGCCCGTTTCGCACAGCATATCCTTGTATTCCTGCGGGGTATACTCATGCTCCGGGGCATAGCCGATGAGCTTGTAAAGCTTTATCAGAACGGGCTCCTTATTCAGCGGTGTGAATGTTGGGAGGAGCAGCTTCCCGCCCGGCTTCAGAACGCGGTACATCTCGCGCACCGCCGCCTGCGGGTCGGCGAGCAGGTGGAGGACGTTGCCCGCGATAACTACGTCATATGTGCCGTCCTCGTCCTCGAGGTGGAACAGATTTCTCGCCTCGAACTCAATATTCTGTATTCCGCGCGCCGCCGCTTTTCTGCGCGCGTTGCCCAGCATTTTAACGGACAGGTCGGTGCAGAGCACGCTGTCGGCATTTTTTGCCGCCGCTATGGAAAGCTCGCCCGTTCCCGCCGCGCAGTCGAGAACCTTTGCGCCGCGCGGAACGAGCCGTTCCACGGTGTCGGTCATCTCTTTATAGACCTCGCGGTTTATCGCCTGAAACGCGTCATAGAGATCTGCTGTTTTGTCCCAGAAAGTCATGATTTTACTCCTCCTATTCGGAAATATGCTCCAGTCCCTGCCGGAGTATTGTGGTCACATGGTCGTCCGCGAGGGAATAGAAAACCGTTTTTCCCTCTCGGCGGAATTTGACGAGCCGCGCGTTTTTGAGTATTTTAAGCTGATGCGACACCGCCGAGGATGTCATTCCCACAACGGTGGACAGGTCGCAGACGCACAGCTCCCCCGCGCTAAGCGCGCTCATTATCTTTATCCTTGTCGAATCCCCGAATATCTTGAACAGCTCCGCAAGGTCGATAAGGCTGTCCTCCTCCGGCATAAGCGCCGTGATCCGCTCTATCGTATCGGGGTGGGCGCACATAAAGTCGCAATGTGGAATATCGTTTATCATTCTCGCTCCGCTTTCCTGTAATAAGATTTGTCGTGTTAACAATTGAACAACTGTTCATTCGTTTGATTGTAGTATACACCTTTATCGCCAAAAAGTCAAGGGGGTTTTAAATTTTTATTACAAAATTTTGCGGGGGCTTTGCCCCTCTGACCCCGAGGAGCGGTAAGGCGCTGCCTTGAACCGTTTTATAAAAGGTTGTTTTTTATTTTTGGGGGGAATTGCTTTTTTATTGATGTGTTGTTCGCTGTTTATTTGAAAATTTCTCTTTCTTGTGTTTTCTCAAAAATGCGAGGAGGAACCCTTCGGGGAAAGGGGGGAACAAGAAAATCCAACAAAAATCGACATTTCCCCCTTTTCCCTACGGGTTTCCCCTCGTTTCCTGTGTGAAAACACAAGAAATTCAAATTATCAAATTAACAACGATAAACATATCAACAACGATATGCGCCATAGAATTTAGCTTAACCTTTATCCAAAAGGTCGCAAGGCAGCGCCTTAGCATCTCCTGAAGCCCGACGGTGCTAACCGTCATTATCAGGTGTCCTCTCCTTCTAAGAAGTAGCTTGCCTCCATGTCGGCTACCGACAGCGCGAACGCCAGCGGGAACATCTCCAGCGCGCGCCCAACCTGATTTCTGTCCTCGGGACCCGAAAAGCCCATGTGCCAGCGTATTGCCATGGCTTCCTCGCGGGAAAGGCGGATAAAACCGCTCAGCATATATACGCTCTTCTCGCCGTGACCGTAGGGGAGCGTGTCGTGGATCTCGTAATAGGGCACCTTTTCCCATTGCCCCGTTTTTTCGTTCTTCGCGTTGCGGTAGGAGGTGCGGTAAAAATTCACCTTGCAAAGGTCGTGCAGCAACGCGACCACCGCAATGCTCTCGTCCGAGGCTGTCAGCCCGTATTCCTCCTTGACGCGCGGGCGCTCCATGTACGCGCAAAGACACTTGTAAACATTGAGCGAGTGTCGGAGCAGACCGCCCTCGAACGCGTTGTGATACCGCGTGCTCGCGGGGCAGGTGAAAAAGTCGCTCTTGTTCTCGAGGAAATCAAGCAGCTTGTCAGCGCCGTCGCGGTGTATTTTTTCGTTGAAAATCTGTATAAATTCTTCCCTGTCGGTCATGTCAGTCCTCCCAGCCGTAGAATTTCACCTTTTTTCGGTTAAGACAGCGGTTTTCTACGTCAAATGTGTATTCATATTTAAGTATAGTATAATTCCCGCCGTACTGCCCCGCGACAATGTGCTGCACCATAAGCCCCGCGCTCTTCATCTCGGGGTGAGTGCCGTAGGGCGCGACTTCGACGCCGTTTTCATATACGGGGACCTCGCGTATCTTACCGTCGAATATCGCAAAATAACGCGCATACTGCGGCGCTTCGACTTCATTTATTATATGAAAGTCAAGCTGAATAAGGTCGGGGTATTCGTCCGCGGCGTATTCGCGCTTGTTTGAGATAAGCTCGCAGCCGTAGGACAGATCCTCCGTCACGCTTTCAAGGATAAGGAATCTGTCGTCGCGCGGAACGTTTATCTTAAACGTGTCGATCATCTCGCCCTTTTTCAGCAGGTCAAGCCTGAAATCGCCGTAAAGCTCGCCCTTTATATATGTGGTGTCAATATCCTCGGAAGCAGTGCCGTCCTCGAGCTTAACGCCCGATATATCCACGGTGTAATATTCGCCGCCCGAGTAAACGTTTATTATGGAAAACGAGAGCCGGTTTCCGTCCGCGCGCGGCGTCTGTATAGCCTCGGGAATAACGTCGCTCACATCAAGCGAGGTCGCGGCGGTGGTCGCTGTCGTCTGAACATGGCTTGTTTCGACGGGCTCGGGCTCGGAGGGCGCCGCCGTCGTTTTTCGGGTATAGGAGCTGTCCGCGTTTTCAAGGTTGCAGCCGCACAAGCCGCTCATACCGCACAGCATAAGCAGCGCGGTCACTCCCGCAAGCATTCTTTTCATATCCGACACCGCCTTTCTCCATATAATTATTGTCATGTGTTTATTATAATGAATTGTTCCGAAAAAATCAAGCCCCAATATGGCACATTAAATTAAACGGGGTCAGTATTAAGGCAGAATATGCCCGTTTTCCCAATATAAACACGAAAAGCCGCCGAATTGCACCTCGGCGGCTCAGACTGCGATAAACCCTGAAAACAGGGTTTATCTTAATGAATAATGAATAGTGAATAGTGA
>JBJFHP010000077.1:0-16019 GCA_051893715.1 Oscillospiraceae bacterium | reverse complement strand
TGAGGCAGAAAACGGCTGATACGCCGAAAATCAATCACAGGAGATGTCTTATCATGTATAATATTCTTACATTAAACAAGATCGCAGCGTGCGGCACCGACCTGCTCGACAAGAGCAAGTATGCCTTCTCCGAGGACATGGCTAACCCCGACGCGATACTCGTCCGCTCCGCTTCCATGCACGAGATGGAGCTCCCCGCGAACCTCATGGCTATCGCAAGAGCGGGCGCAGGCGTAAACAATATCCCGATCGACAAGTGCAGCGAAAAGGGCGTAGTTGTTTTCAACACCCCCGGCGCTAACGCAAACGCCGTTAAGGAGCTCGTTATCGCAGGTCTGCTGCTTTCCTCCAGAAAGATCCCCGCAGCGATGGATTGGATAAAGACCCTCAAGGGCAAGGGCGACGAGGTAGGAAAGCTTGTTGAAAAAGGCAAGAGCCAGTTCGTAGGCCCCGAGATAATGGGCAAGAAGCTCGGCGTTATCGGTCTTGGCGCGATAGGCATACTTGTAGCCAACGCTGCCGCAGAGCTCGGTATGGACGTTTACGGCGCAGACCCCTACCTCTCCGTAGATAACGCGCTCAAGCTGTCCGGCAAGGTACACTATGTAAAGAGCAACAAGGAAATTTACGAGAAGTGCGATTACATCACGCTGCACGTTCCCGCTCTCCCCGACACAAAGGGCATGATCAATGAAGAAGCAATAGCTTCCATGAAGAAGACGGTTCGCCTGCTTAACTTCTCGAGAGATTCCCTCGTTGACGAAAAGGCGATCATAAACGCGCTCGCAAACGGCGGCATGGCTTGCTATGTTACCGACTTCGCGACCGACGCTCTTATCGGCGTTGACGGCGTTGTTGCAATGCCCCACCTCGGCGCTTCCACTCCCGAGAGCGAGGACAACTGCGCAGTTATGGCAGTTAACGAGATTGTTGACTACATCGAGAACGGCAACATCAGGAACTCCGTAAACCTCCCGAATGTCGAGATGGCAATAAGCGGCAACGCAAAGATCTGCGTTATCCACAAGAACGTAGAGGGCGTTATCAACAACATAACCGCTCCCGTTTCCTCCTCCGGCATCAACATCGAGAACATGGTAAGCAAGTCCAAGAAGGACTACGCATACACCTGCCTTGATGTCAAGGGCAACACCGACGGCGTAGACGCAAAGCTCAGAGAAGTAGCAAACGTTATTTCCGTAAGAGTTATCAAGTAACCCCAAAATATCGCATAAAAGGCGCGGGAGAAATTCCGCGCCTGTTTTATGTGAAAAATTCCCCCGACAAGCGAATTTTCCGCCCGATTTCCGCCATACTATCCCCGTAAGGAAATTTATCCGGAAAATCCGAAAATATTTTTAAAAAAGCTATTGACAAACAGGTTTCATTGTGGTATAATCTTATATGTTGAATGACTGGGGCGTCGCCAAGCGGTAAGGCAGTGGACTCTGACTCCACCATTCCGAGGGTTCAAATCCTTCCGCCCCAACCAATGCACGACGGATCAAACTGATTCGTCGTGTTTTTATTATATCAATTATGTCGATTGTCAATAAACGGCAGAAATTATTCAGGAGGTACATAGTTATGGGATTAAGTTCGCTTATTCTTGCAGGTCTGGGTATCGTTGCGGTCATGTTTCATTATGTAACACACAGCATTATCTGGGGCATCGTGTGCTCGCTGCTGCTTGTTACCGCCTTTATCCTCGGAACAGTTGAAATGAAGCGCAAGGAAAAACAGGGCGATTTCGTTTCCAATATGTATAATTTTGCCATGCTGGGTCACGGCGCGTCGGGCGTTGTGACAGTTGTCTGCGGCATTATGTGCGTAATTGCGAACGTCATGCATAAGTGATATCCGAATAATAAGATGTTCGGAAGCTGTTCCGATAACGCATTGCCATACGTCCAAAGAGAAACAGGCTGTAATATCCCGATACGGCGTCAAAACCGCATTGGGACATTACAGCCTTTTTTCTTTTTTCACCCATTGAAATAATCCGCAAAATGTGCTAAAATAAAATAAATCAACCAACGAAAGGAAATCATCATGGAAAAAGTTCAGTGGAAGGGCGGCACCCTTTTATCCCCCGTTCCCGCAGTGCTTGTGTCCTGCGGTACTATGGAAAAGCCCACGGCGCTCACCATCGCGTGGACAGGAATAACCTGCTCCGACCCGCCAAAAACCTACATTTCGGTGCGCCCCTCGCGCAATTCCTATGACATAATAAAGCAGTCGGGCGAGTTCGTCATCAATATGATGCCCTCCTCATTCGTAAGACAGGTGGACTACTGCGGCATAAAATCCGGCAAAACCGAGGATAAGCTCGCGAAAATGAAGCTCACCGCAATGGAATGCACCAATATTTCCGCGCCGCAGATAGCGCAGAGCCCCATTTCTCTTGAATGCAGGGTCACCGACATTATCCCCCTCGGCTCGCACGATATGTTCATGGCGGATATACTGTCGGTCAACATCGACAAGAGCCTCATCGACGACCGCGGCAGGCTTAAAATAGAGCAGGCGGGGCTGATGACCTACGCCCACGGCACATATTTCGCGCTCGGAAAGAAAATAGGCACCTTCGGCTTCTCTGTTAAGCCCAGGCGCGCAAAAAATCCCTCCCGCGACAAAAAGAAAAAGAAGTAAAGGCAGACAGAAATGGTAAACATAGGCAATGAATGGGACGCTCTCCTCGCGGAGGAGTTCCAAAAGGATTATTACAAGGAGCTGCGCAGGTTCCTCATATCGGAATACAACTCCTTCCGCGTATACCCGCCCATGAACGACATCTTCAACGCCCTGCGCTACACCTCGTACAGCAATGTCAGGGCGGTAATTCTCGGGCAGGACCCCTACCATGGCGCAGGTCAGGCGCACGGACTGTGCTTTTCGGTCAGGAAAGGCGTTGCGCCGCCGCCCTCGCTTGTCAATATTTTCAAGGAGCTAAACACCGACCTCGGGCTCCCCGCGCCGCACCACGGCGAGCTCACCGAATGGGCAAGATCGGGCGTGCTGCTGCTGAACACCGTGCTCACCGTCCGCGAGGGAATGGCGAACAGCCACCGCGGCTGCGGCTGGGAAATATTCACCGACAGGGTCATAGAGCTCCTTAACGAGCGCGAGCAGCCTTTGGTTTTCCTCCTCTGGGGAAACAACGCGCGCTCCAAAGCAAGGCTCATCACAAACCCTGCGCACCTTGTCCTGCAATGCGCCCACCCGAGCCCGCTGTCCGCGCACAGCGGCTTCTTCGGCTGCCGCCATTTTTCCAAGACCAACCAATTCCTCCGCGAACACGGAATGCCCGAGATAAACTGGCAGATAACCGATTAAGGAGAACATTATGCTGGAATACTGCCTCTGCCCGAAATGCGAACGTATGATAATGCTGGACAGCGATTTCGCGGACGGCTTCTGCCTTTACTGCGGAACGCACATCGCGTACAGCGAGGCGCGCGACGATCTTCTGGCAGGACTGCGCGCCGCGATACCCGATGAGTTTGTCCTCGAAACCGACCTCAGTGAGCTTATCGACGAGGACGACGCGGGCGAAAGCGCATACGGTCTGTCCGAATGCCGCGAGGAGTGCGCAAAGGGTCAGGAACAGCTCGGGAAATGGGATTTCAGCGCGGCATACGAAAGCTTTTCCCGCGCGCTGGAGTGGTATCCCTCCGATATGGAGAGCGCCTGCGGACGCCTTACGGCAGGAATGCTCCGACTGTCCGATGTGCAGTGCTGGGAGAAATACCTCTGCGGCTGCACCGAGCTGATACGCTCGCAGAACGATTGGAACATGGCGCAGAAATCGCTTGAATACGCGCTGGACATCATCAAAAGGTTCCTCTCAAAGGGCGGGCGCTACATATCCCCCGATTACACGATAGGCTTCTTTGAGAAGCTGACGGTGTCATTCCCGCCGCTCAAAACCACCGCCGCGGAGATATTCGCCCATTGCCTCAACATCGAAAACGCGCCGCTCACCAACGCCGCGCGACTTGACAACGAAACGACCCGCTTCGCCGTGGGCTCACACCCCGCCGCCCCCGAAAAGGAGCAGCGCCGCGGAATGCTGTTCGTGATACGCGCTCACCCCGACCCGCGCGTAAAGGAGTCGCTCTGCCGCGCGCTTTACGTCTACGACAGGGGAATATGGCTGCGCAATAAGGACGAGGCGCATATCAACGACGCAATCGCGCTGTGCGGGGAAATAACGGGCGGCGAATACCCGCCGCAGGACGTAAAGCTTGTGCTCAATGCAATGTACGACCTGCTGATGATGGGCGGGATAGAGCAAAACACCACCCCGACAGAAAAGCTGATGTTCCTTTCGGGGGTATACTCCTACGAGCAGATGAAGCGAATGGAGCGCTTTTTCAGCGGGAAACTTTTCTTCAACAAGCTTTACGCCGAGATATATCTGGCGCAGCGCGGCGCAAGTCCGCTCTCGGCGGAATATAAGCGGATACAGGAAAAGATCGCCGCGCTTTCCTGAAACAAAAAATCCCCCCTGCGCATACAGGGGGGACACAGTTTTCGAAGAAGTCTTTTCGATAAAAAATGAATATTGAATAATGAATAAAGAAGAATGAATAATGGCGGTATCGGCTTCGCCGATTGTTCCGAAAAATGTGATGATTATACCGCATTTTTTATAATCCGTGCCCGCAGGGCACACCAAAATTATTCATTATTCACTATTCTCTATTCATTATTCATTAAGATAAACCCTTTCAGGGTTTATCGACAACCCAAATCCCCCCTGCATTAAACGCAGGGGGGAAACCTGTTTATTTATGCCGCTTTCGGAATATCAATACATTCCGTCCATGCCGCCTGCGGGAGCAGCGGGCACTGCGGGAGCCTTCTCGGGCTTGTCGGCAACAAGGGACTCGGTGGTCAGAACCATCTCCGCAACGGAAGCAGCGTTCTGAAGTGCGGAACGAGTTACCTTTGCAGGGTCAACGATACCCATCTTGATCATGTCGCCGTACTTCTCGGAGTAAGCGTCGAAGCCGTAGCCGACAGTCTTCTTGCGGTTGATGTTGTCAATTATTACAGAGCCCTCAAGACCCGCGTTAAGTGCGATCTGACGAACAGGCTCCTCAAGTGCGCGCAGAACGATCTTCGCGCCTGTCTTTTCGTCGCCCTCGAGAGTTTCGATAACAGCAGCAACTGCGGGCATTGCGTTGATGAGCGCCGTGCCGCCGCCCGCAACGATACCCTCTTCAACGGCAGCCTTTGTAGCCGCGAGAGCGTCCTCTATGCGGAGCTTCTTCTCCTTCATCTCGACCTCGGTCGCCGCGCCTACTCTGATAACGCCAACGCCGCCGGAAAGCTTTGCAAGTCTTTCCTGGAGCTTCTCCTTGTCGAACTCGGAGGTAGTGTTCTCGATAGCGTTCCTGATCTCGGAAACGCGCGCCTTGATGTCTGCGGTCTTGCCTGCGCCGTCAACGATAATTGTATTTTCCTTGGTTACCTTTACCTGTCTAGCACGACCGAGCTGTGTGATCTGGGTGTCCTTGATGTCAAGACCGAGTTCCTCGGTGATGACCTCGCCGCCTGTCAGGATAGCGATATCCTTGAGCATTTCCTTGCGTCTGTCGCCGAAGCCGGGAGCCTTGACAGCAACACAGGTGAATACGCCTCTCAGCTTGTTGAGGATAAGGTTGGTGAGCGCGTCGCCGTCAACGTCCTCTGCGATGATAACAAGCTTCTTGCCTGCCTGTACGATCTGCTCAAGCAGCGGCAGGATATCCTGAATGGAGGAGATCTTCTTATCTGTAATAAGCAGGTAAGCGTCGTTTATCTCCGCTTCCATCTTGTCGGTGTCGGTTACCATGTAGGGAGAAATGTAGCCGCGGTCGAACTGCATACCCTCAACAACGTCGCTGTAGGTCTCTGCGGTCTTGCTTTCCTCGAGTGTGATAACGCCGTCGGCGGTAACCTTCTCCATAGCGTCCGCAATGAGCGCGCCAACCGACTCGTCGCCCGCGGAAACGGTAGCAACTCTCGCGATATCGGCAGTGCCCTGAACCTTCTTGGCGTTCTTCTTTATCTCTTCAACAGCCGCGTCGACTGCTTTCTTCATGCCCTTCTTAACTACCATGGGGTTAGCGCCTGCAGCGATGTTCTTCATACCCTCGCGTACAAGAGCCTGCGCAAGCAGAGTAGCGGTGGTTGTGCCGTCGCCGGCAGCGTCGTTGGTCTTGGTGGCAACTTCCTTAACAAGAGCCGCGCCCATGTTCTCGAAAGCGTCCTCAAGCTCGATCTCCTTGGCGATCGTAACGCCGTCGTTGGTGATGAGCGGAGCGCCGAATTTCTTGTTGAGAACAACGTTTCTGCCCTTCGGGCCGAGCGTGATCTTTACAGTGTTTGCAAGAGTGTCGATACCTGCCTGGAGAGCCTTGCGGGCTTCCTCGCCGTAAATAATATCCTTAGCCATGATGTATTCCTCCAATTCAATCAATCAATGTATCACTTAGCGGACTTTGCCGACTTCTTTGCGGGAGCCTTAGCTTCCTCAACAACAGCGAGAATATCGGACTGTCTGAGGATAGAATACTCAACGCCGTCGACCTTAACTTCCGTTCCCGCATACTTGCTGATGAGCACCTTCTCGCCCACCTTAACGTTCATAACGACTTCATTGCCGTCGACCATACCGCCGGGACCTACCGCAACGATCTCTGCGATGGAAGGCTTTTCCTGCGCCTTTGCGGTGAGGATAATGCCGCTCTTTGTGGTTTCCTCGGCTTCAACCATCTTGATAACAACTCTGTCTGCCAAAGGTCTGATAGTCATATATATTTCCTCCTAAAAAAAGATTTACAAGAGTTTTAGCACTCTTGCTTTCTGAGTGCTAATTATATTTTACCCAATATTCAAAAAAAATCAAGGGGTAATTGAAC
The DNA here is from genome assembly GCA_051893715.1 of Oscillospiraceae bacterium. Taxonomy (GTDB): domain Bacteria; phylum Bacillota; class Clostridia; order Oscillospirales; family Ruminococcaceae; genus CAG-115. The sequence continues at coordinate 9,108 of JBJFHP010000077.1, read as the reverse complement.
ATTTTTTAACAAATTCGTTTGTTGCGACAGAAAATATATAATTAGCGCACCCTAAATTAGATATTATGCACAAATAATTTGTTATTGAATTATGACTGTAAATGTGATACAATTAGAATGTGTGAAAGTAAAATATGTGAGAGGAGAGCGTTATATGTTCGGACTGTTCGGGAAAAAGCCCAAGCTTGTGAAAAGCGAGGAGGAAAAACGCGCGGCGGAAATGCCCGTCAATAAAAAGGTTCAGTTTGAGCCGATGGCTCCCGCCGAGCTTGAAAAGGAGCTTGCCGCCGACCTGCGGAGCGTCCTGAAGCTCGCCCCCGTGAATTATTACGCGACAAAGGACCGCTACCTGCTCTGCACGCTGTATTTCGAGGAGGACTATTCCGAGGTGTATATGCGCTTTGAGCTGCGCCGCGACGACCTCCCCGTCGAAAAGACCGGGGTATATAAAATAGACCGCGTGCTGCTGCGCGATATCCTGCGCAAATTCGGTCAGAACATCAATATCGGAGATAAATAAATGAATAAAAGAAGCATACTCGACACACCCGTTGATTTTGACAGAAACGACTTTTTCAGCCTGCTGTCGCTGTCCGTCGGCGCGTCCTATTCATGGCAGAACGCCATGGGCGCGCTCGTCATCGGGGACAGCGGCTGGAACGTCGACGTTAAAAGCCGCACCGTTTCCTTCGGCGGCAAATCCTTCCCCTGCGGTATCCTCGGCAGCGAGAACACCCGCGAATGCACATGGCTGTGGGGCTGGGCGAACACCGAGAGCAATCTCCCCGAAATGTTCCTCGCGCCCTCCCGCCGCGCAAAGCGCGCTCTCCCGTCCGTCCCCGAATTTACCGCGGGAAAATTCATGCTCGACGAGCTGCACACGGGTCACAATCTCGCCATGGTAAGCGTCGGCGTTTCCGACAAAACTGCCTGCTACTACCGCTGCCCGATCGACGACGAGCTGTCCATCTTCATTCAGATAGAGGATCTGCCCGACGAGGTTTTCGCGCCGCTGCCGCTCGACGAGCTTGCTAAAATTTATCTTCGGGTCATCTCCTCTTTCATGTGCGACCACCGACTGCTCGCCGCGGGCTTTCTTTTTCAGAACGGTTACGAATTATCCGAAAACGGCGCCGTACTCACCGCGCGCGGCGGCGGCAGAGAGCTTAAATTCACCTTCGAGAAAATACAGGGGCTCTCCCGCGTGACCGACGTTAACCTCTCGTAAATATCGAAAAAACCGCAAAATAATGCGGAAAAATTCGTTTCCCCCCTTTATTTTTCCCTGAAAATATGTTATAATAAGGTAATATATCAACAGCTATCGGTTCATTACAACTGCAAGGAGGCATGGTAATGGCATTCTGTGACCTTAAACCCGTTTCTGTCACGGACGAAAATACGGGGCTTACATATATCATCGGCAGCGTCTTTGCCGTCTGTCCTTTCGGCGCGAACAGCACCAGTGTGTTCAGCTGGGGACAGGTGCGTACCGTAAGCGTGTCGCGCGCCGGTATCGTTGTCGAAACCGACTCGTCGCAGTACGCCCTGAAAAACAGGCTTTTCTCGTCCACCGATGAGTTTCTGCGAGCCGTCGCGCTCATTGAGATGGCGTATAAAAAATATCAGTTCAGCTATGTGCATGAAAAGCGCCTTCTCCCGCTGAAATCGCTTTACAGAGAGTTCTCACAGGGCACGGACGCCTATATCGGAGAATGCGAGATAGACGGGAACGACGCTGCGAATGCGTTCATTTCGCTGATGAATATAAAGCTCGTAAAGCTGCTGTGGCTCATTGCGCTGCTCATTATGCTGGTGACATTCGCTGCGCTGCATTATTTCGTCGGCGTGACCCGCGACAACCTGCTCTACTTTATCCCGATATCCGCCGCAAGCGGCGGCATTATCACGCTTATCGTCTATATTATCTGCCACTCCGTCGCAAAATCCAAGTTCTACCGCATAGCGGACTGCGACCCCGCCGCCGACCTGAATATAACCTTTGTGATAAGCAAGTTCGGCTTTGCCGCCTGCGAGAGCGCGACCTATCAGGGGCGCGACCTCGTGCCGTGGAGCGAGGCGGATTACTTCATCGAAACCGACAAGATATTCATAATCTATAAGAACAATTCCCCCATCGCGTTCATTCCTAAGAAAGCGTTCGGAAAGAAGTTCGCGGGCGGCGCCGCAGATATACTCGCCCTGAAGCTTGAGCAAAGATAAGGAGAAAAACGTGGGTGTTATAAAAAGCGAAAAAATTGAGACCGCCGAAGGGAGCGTCGTACTCGTTTCCGTGACCGACGGCGCGGGAATAATCGGCACCTGCTCCGCAGGGCATATCCCGATGAACTCCGACGAAGCGTCGGTGACAAGGCTTTTTTATATGGGAAACGACCCTGTCGTAAGGCTCGTCTGCCCCAATCACGGCAGCAGGCGCAGCGACAAGCTCGCGTCGCTCTGCCCGGGCTTCGAGGGCTCGGATATAAAGCTGCGCGAGGCGCTGACCGAATCCTTCGACAAGCTGACGCGCGGAGAATCGCTCGAGGCGGGTCTGCACGACCTGTTCCCGCTTCTTCAGGACGGAGTATATGCCGTTTATACCTCGGATTATTACCCCACCGACGGAAGCGGCACGTTCTACTGGGGCGCCTACAACATCTCCCACGAGGTGCGCGGAACAGCCGAAAGAAACCGCGTTATCGGCACGGAGCGCACCTATAAGCCCTGCTTCCTTATCCCGAGCGAGCCGCCGGGGCATTACGCCTCCAAAATAAAGATAACGACCGATGAGGCGGTGAAAACGCGCCGCTGTCAGGGCATAGTGTATCACCTCACCGGAATGTTCTCCGTTCTTCTTAAAGGGCATCACGGCTCCGTTTCCTGCGTGGAAAAGGGCATACCGTTCAAGTGTGCCGTTATCGAAAAAATAACCGAGCCGTATACCGACCCGCCGCTGCCCCAAGCGCCGAGCGACAGCGAGCAGCCCGCCCCCGTCCGCGAGGGAATAACCGGCTTCCGCAGCCCCTCCGTAAAGGTGCCGCTGGAGCTTTTCCCGTGGGAAATGCTTCTGAATATCCTCGGCGGAAGAGCGGAATATAAGCCCGAGCACTTCAACGTGCTGCTGAAAAAGCTCAATACCGTGCGGAAAAAATCCGTCACCAACAACGTTATCCCGCGGATCGTCCTGGAAAAAAGCGAGCGTATGCCCGATATCGAAATGATGGAGAGCACCTGCGCGATAAGCGGGCTTTCCGACGCGCAGCTTGACGCGCTGCTTGCGGGGGACACCGAATACGACGGCAGCGTTATCATTTCCCCCAACCTTTATTCCAGCATGATAACCGCGTGCAGTTATCTCCAGTTCACCGACAAGAACAGATTTATTGATTTTGCGATAAAGGCAATGTCCCTCCCCGAGCTCAGCGCAACGCACGAATACATTGCCCGCCGCGCGTCCTCCGTCACAAACAGCGCCAAACTTTATAAGTTCTTCAAGGACGCCGTAGGCAGCGGCGATATTCAATACGAAAAGATAACCGCCGCCGCAAACAGATACATTGCCGATTATGAAGCGGCAAATAACTAAGTTCACCGAGGTACGATATGCCGATAGTTTTTGACGAGAAAAAAAGAGTTTTCAAGCTCGACACCCCCAACACCACCTATGCGTTCCATGTGACAAATTCAAACAACCTTATCCACCTGTATTACGGCGCGTATATCCCCGAAACGGATATCACCCACATGATGCGCATACCGAACGACGAGCCGTTTATCCCCGCCGTACACGACGCGATGGGTCCCCACAGCTTCGACTGCGCGGCGATAGAGTTCCCGACAAGCGGCGTTGCCGATTTCCGCGAGCCGTGTATGCAGCTGATGGACAAAAACGGCATGAGCGCCTGCGAATGCTGTTACGAGGGCTATAATATCTATAAGGGCAAGAAAAAGCTCACGGGTCTGCCCGCGACCTACGCCAATACCGACGACGAGGTGACAAGCCTTGAGCTGTACTGCAGGGACCCGCTGAACGGGCTGCAGATAACGCTGCAATATTCCGTTTTCGAGAAGCTTGACGTCATTACGCGCTCCGTAAAGGTGCGAAACGGCGGCAGCGACCCGATAGAGCTGCGCAGGCTGCTAAGCACCTGCGTCGAGCTTGACAGCAAGGACTACGACATGATCACCCTCTACGGAACATGGGCGCGCGAACGCCATGTACAGAGGAACCCGCTCCATTTCGGAAAGCAGCTCGTGGACAGCTGCCGCGGCTCGACGAGCCACGCCCACAACAACTTCATCGCCGTTGTCGACCACAATGCGACCGAGGACTACGGCGACTGCTACGGCTTCGCGCTGTGCTATTCGGGCAGCTTCGTCGCGGGCTGCGAGGTCAATCAGTACGAAAAGACCCGCGTTTTCTCGGGAATAAATCCCTATGATTTCAGCTGGCACCTTGAATGCGGCGAGGAGTTCCAAGCCCCCGAGGTAATCATGGTGTTCTCCTCCGAGGGCATCGGAAGCATGAGCCGCACGTTCCACGACGTAATGCGAAACAACCTCACCCGCGGCAAGTGGAAGGATATCCGCCGCCCCATTCTCATAAACAACTGGGAGGCTACATATTTTAATTTTGACACCGAAAAGCTGCTTGACATTGCGCGGGAATCCGCCAAGGCGGGCATTGAAATGCTCGTCATGGACGACGGCTGGTTCGGACACAGAAACGACGACAGAAGCTCCCTCGGCGACTGGTACGTTAACGAAAACAAGATTAAAGGCGGTCTTAAATACCTCGTCGACGAGGTAAACAAGCTCGGGCTGAAATTCGGCATATGGTTCGAGCCGGAGATGATATCCCCCGACAGCGAGCTTTACAAGGCTCACCCCGACTGGTGCATACATATCCCCGGCAGACCCCGCACCACTGCGCGCTCGCAGCTCGTTATCGACTTCTCCCGAAAGGAAGTCCGCGACTATATCTACGAGCAGATGTACAAAATACTCTCCTCCGCGAACATTGAATACGTTAAGTGGGACATGAACCGCCAGCTCACCGAGGTAGGAAACGAAGTCCTCCCGCCCGAAAGACAGCGCGAGATATGGCACCGCTATGTCCTCGGCGTTTACGAGATACAGGAGCGCCTGCTCACCGACTTCCCCGACCTGCTGCTTGAAAACTGCGCGGGCGGCGGCTCGCGCTTCGACGCGGGTATGCTGTACTACTCCCCGCAGATATGGACGAGCGACGACACCGACGCCATCGAGCGCCTTAAAATACAGTACGGCACCTCGCTGTGCTACCCCTGCTCCTGCTTCGGCGCGCACGTTTCCGACAGCCCGAACCACTGCGTCGGGCGTATCACCCCGTTCGAAACAAGGGGCAGAGTCGCTATGGTCGGAACATTCGGCTACGAGCTGGATATCACGAAAATATCCGACGACGACAAACAGAATATCCGCAGGCAGATAGAGGAGTTCAACAAATACAACCCGCTCATCAGAACAGGCGACCACTACCGCCTCGGAAACCCGTTCGACAACGACCGCTTCGACGCGTGGATGTTCGTCGCAAAGGACAAGAGCGAGGCGCTGCTCGAATATGTTCAGGTGCTCAAGGAGCCGAGCGTGTTCCTCCACAGGCTTCGCCTTGCAGGGCTGAAAAAGGGCGCATATTATAAGCACGAGGAAACAGGCAGGATATACTCCGCCGAGGTGCTCATGAACAGCGGCTTTGACATTCCGTCGCTCTGGGGCGATTTCCAAAGCTATATCGCGCATTTCATACTTGTACCATAATATTACAATTTTTCAGGAGGCAGTATCATGAGGCTAAGAAACCAACTTCTCTCGGCACTGCTCGCGGCGTCACTTCTGTTGACGGGCTGTTCTTCCGGTCAACCCACGGCGGTGGGCGGCGATATGCCCGAAAGTATTTCCGGAGAAAGCATTCCTACGCCCGAAACCTCGGGATCAACAGGGCAGAATGCCGATACTTCGGTAAATGACCCCGTAAATTCGGATACAGCGGTGAATAATTCTGCGCAGACAGATCCCCCCGAGGAAAGCTCGACAGTAGGGCAGAACAGCAGCACCCCCGACAGCACCTCCTCGACTTCCTCCGAAACGTCGACCTCCTCAACGACAGCCACAGGCAACACCGCAGAAACGACCGTTACGACAGACAAGCCCGTTACGACCGAAAAGCCCGTTTCCACGACTACCTCCGCAACCACAGGCTCCAAGCCCACCGGAAACGGTCTGACCGAATCGGGCAGCGGCTCGGAGGGCACGACCTCCTCGGGCAGCTACAACTACGGCGAAGCGCTTCAGAAGTCGCTTCTGTTTTATGAGTTACAGCGCAGCGGCGATATCGACGAGAGCACTGCCCGCACCAACTGGCGCGGCGACAGCGGCATGAACGACGGCGCGGACGCGGGTCTTGACCTCACGGGAGGACTTTACGACGCGGGCGACAACGTGAAATTCAACCTCCCCATGGCGTACACCGCCGCAATGCTGGCATGGAGCGTGTACGAGGACAGGGACGCATACGAAAAGAGCGGTCAGCTCGAATACGCCCTTGATACCATAAAATGGATAAACGACTACCTTATCAAGTGCCACCCCTCCGAGAATGTGTATTACTATCAGGTCGGCGACGGCAGCAAGGATCACGCATGGTGGGGCGCAGCCGAGGTAATGCAGATGGATCGCCCGTCATTCAAGGTCGACCTTAACCATGGCGGCTCGGCTGTCGCGGCGGAAGCGGCAGCAAGCCTTGCGGCGTGCGCGGCGGTTTACAAGAGCGTTGACAAGGCTTACGCCGATAAATGCCTTACCCACGCAAAACAACTCTACAAGTACGCCGAAACCGTGAAAAGCGACAGCGGCTACACCGCCGCAAACGGCTTCTATAACTCGTGGAGCGGCTTTTACGACGAGCTGACATGGGCGGGCGTATGGCTCTATATTGCCACAAATGACAATTCCTACCTTAATAAGGCAAAGGAATACGAGCCCAAATGCGACGGCAATTACAAGTGGACAATGTGCTGGGACGACACCTACACCGGCGCTGTCTGCCTTCTCGCAACGCTTACCGGCGAGCAGAAATACAAGGACAAGATAGAAAAGAACCTCGACTGGTGGACAACAGGCACAGGCGGCGAGCGCATTACCTACACCCCGAAGGGGCTGGCATGGCTCGACTCGTGGGGAAGCCTCCGCTACGCAACAACGGCGGGCTTTGTCGCCGCGGTATATGCCGACAGCGGAAAATGCCCCGATACAAAGGCAAAGACCTACTGGGATTTCTGTGAAAAACAGATAAACTACGCCCTCGGAAGCACGGGCAGGAGCTTTGTTGTCGGCTACGGCGACAATGCCCCCGAGCACCCGCACCACCGCACCGCGCAGGGCTCATGGAGCGACAACATGAACGAGCCCTCGTCCCACCGACACACGCTTTACGGCGCGCTTGTAGGCGGTCCCGACGCCAACGACAGCTACACCGACACGGTATCCGACTTCAACAAAAACGAGGTAGCCGACGACTACAACGCGGGCTTCACGGGAGCGCTTGCCAAGATGTACAACAAATACGGCGGCAAGACGCTGAAAAACTTCGGCGCAGTCGAAGAACCGGGCGAGGAACTTTATGTTGAGTACCGCATAAACGCGCAGGGAAATGGCTTCACCGAAATAAAGGCGATGGTTTACAACAAAACAGCATGGCCCGCGCGCGTCACGGATAACCTTGAGTTAAGGTATTTCGTAGACCTCTCCGAGCTTTACGAGGCGGGAAAAAGCGCCTCCGATGTTCAGGTTAACATGAATTATTCCGACGGAGCAAAGTACGGCGGGATATACGAATGGAACAAGGATAAGCACATTTATTACGTCAGCATTGATTTCAGCGGCGTGAAGATTTACCCCGGCGGACAGAGCGCATATAAAAAGGAAGTTCAGTTCCGTATGCTGGCGGACGGCTGGAATGCCGACAACGACCCGTCGTATGCCGAGCTTGTCGGAACGAACGGCTCCGAGCTTGTGCTTGCCAGAAATGTTGCGCTGTACGAGGGTGGAGTCCATGTTTTCGGAATGGAACCCAACGGGGAATTTGCAGGCGTGGTACAGACTGTCGCGACAACAAAGCCCTCCAACACGACCGCAAATAATTCTACGACAGCCGCAAATACCACATCCAAGCCTGGCGACCCCTCCGCCGAAAAGGGCGGTCTGTCCGTTACGCTCGATCAGTCCGCAACAAGCGGAAGCGCCAACACGATACAGTTCACGCTGAATATTTCCAACAACACGGGCGCTTCGATAGACCTTTCAAAGTTTGAGATAGACTACTTCTTCACCTGCGACGGGAACAGCGACCTTAAATTCTGGTGCGACCACACCGCTGTCAGCGGGACGAATTACGAAGCCCTCACCGAAAAGGTGAGCGGAAAATTCAAGAGCGCAAGCGGAAGCAATACCGACACCAAATGCGCAATAACCTATTCGGGAGGAACACTGGAAGCGGGCGGAGCGCTCACGCTTCAGGTAAGGATAACGCGCTCCGACTGGACGGACTTCAACCTCGGAAACGACTATTCCGCGGGGAATGTAAACAATATCTACATATTGAAAAACGGCTCGCCCATTTTCGGGAGCAAGCCGTAAGGATACGGAGGGATAGCCTTGGCAAAACGCGGCGACAGGAACAAAAAGGATAAAGAGCTGGAGCGCACCATAATGCGCAACTGGATAATATGCGGCGTTTCGCTGGCGCTGATGATCCTGCTGTATTTTATGAGTAAATAAAGAAACAATTCGGGGCGGTGTCCATAAAGCACCGCCCCGCAGTTTGTCGAAAAAGTCTTTTCGACAAAAAATGAATATTGAATAATGAATAACGAAGAATGAATAATGGTGGTATCGGCTCCGCCGATTGATCCGAAAAAAGATTGTACCGAAATTTTTAAGATCAGTGCCCGAAGGGCACACCACATTTATTCACTATTCACTATTCACTTTTCATTATTCATTAAGACAGCCCGCGGGGCGGTGTCCATAAAGCACCGCCCCGCAGTTTGTCGAAAAAGTCTTTTCGAC
>JBJFHP010000076.1:0-16022 GCA_051893715.1 Oscillospiraceae bacterium | reverse complement strand
CATTCTGCGTTCTTTTTGGCAATATGGGCAGTATATTCAACAATGGACGGGATAAATTCTCTTCATTGGGGATAAACGATCAGATAAAAACGTTGGTGAATATGGTCAAGGTATTCAAAACCGGCAGGGCTGACACATGTGATCTCACCGGTATTGGAGGTGCGGAAAAATCAGGAAAAACACGGCTCAATTCATCCCTTAACAAGATAAAGGGCGTGCGCTCCATCAGAATTATTGACCAATCTTCTACCGGTTTATACGAGAAGGTATCTCCAAACCTTCTTTTGTTATGAGTTGGCGCACGGTAGTTGTATCATCGCATTGCAAGCTTGATCTCAAGATGGGCTGTATGGTATCACCCCTTTGTTATATTATAGCGTACGTTTTTGCGTTTGTCAACAGTAATTTGAAGGAAGTGATGGATTTGACGGCTCTTGACGCGCTGAACCTTGCCGCGCCGCTATCGGATACATATTCGGCGGTGGAACAGCGGCTGCTTGTAGCTATCGCGCGGCAGCTCTCGCTCAACGACGACCACAGTCTGAACGAGGTCAGCAAGTGGCAGATAAAGCGGCTGTCAAACCTCGGAATGCTCCGAAATGACGCCGCAAAAATAATCGCGGCGGGGACAAAGGGCGTTCCCGCCGATTTCGCGGACACCGTTCAGCAGGCTATCGAAAGCACGCTCGCAGAGGACGGGCTGACCGATATGTGGAAAAACGAGGGCTTCTCCGAGAGCGCAAAGCAGTCGGTGAAGCACTACCGAGCGCAGGCGAGGGACGTTTACAACCAAGTCAACACCGTGATGAAATACAAGGCAGAAAGCTCGTTCGTGAGCGCGGTAAACGCTGTTGCTGATAAATGGACGCAGGAAATGCGCAGACAGCAGGCTGAGATCGCCGACAAGCAGGGTTTTCTTGATATCTTGAACAGCAATACCGCCGACGTTGTAAACGGCTCAGCGGCGCGCACAAGGGCTGTACGCACGACTATCCACGAAATGGCGCAGAAAGGCATTCCCGCATTCGTTGACCGAGCGGGGCGCGAATGGTCGCCGGAGGCTTACGTCAACATGGATATCCGCGCTACCGTCAAGAACACCGCGCTCGAGGCGCAGTTTTCCGTTATGGACAGTCTGGGGCAGGACGTGTTCGAGGTAAGCAGTCACCCGGGCAGCCGTCCGAAATGCCGCCCGTGGCAGGGGAAGCTGATTTCCCGCAGCGGCAAGACCACCGAAATTACCGACATCAACGGCAGAAAGCACGAGGTCATTCCGCTGTCGCGGACTAGCTTCGGCGAGCCGGACGGGCTGTTCGGGATAAACTGCGGGCACCGTCCGCGCGGCGTTTCCGACGGGCTGTTCCGCAAGTCGGAGGTCGCTTATGACGACGAGGAGGACAAAGAACTGTATAACAAGGTCTGTCATCAGCGGGAGCTTGAGCGCCAAGTCCGCAAGAGCAAGACCGAGGCGGCTATGCTCGACGCTGCCGGGGACACCGAGGGCGCAAGGGCGGCGCGGCAGAGGCTGACCGAGCAGAACAAGCAGCTTCGGGCTTACTGCGAGGAGAACGGGCTGAAATTTCGGTCGGATAGGATTAGGACTTATGGGAGCGTGAAGCCCTTGGAACATCACTATCTCAAGGGCGATTATAGCATTGCGTTCAACAAGATATCCGGAACAAAGGAAATAACAGAAAGCCTTGCAAAGGAATTTTCCGACCAGCATGACAAAGCGGCTAAGCTCTTTGGGCTTGATAAGCTGGATAAGATGAAAGCCGTAGAAGTTGCACCATATCGTAATGACGGTATATTCGGGCATTATACCCCGAATAGTGGTGTTGTGACAGTATACGGAGCTGGTGGTAAGGATGGTAAGGCGTTTTTAGCTAAGACCGCAAAGGATATGAAGAAGAAAGGTGCATGGTCTACCGATTCGCCGCTACATGCTTATCGCCATGAACTTGGTCACGCTATTCAGGATCAACTATCTGAAAATGACACCGGCTATGCTGTAAAGCTGAAAAAAATAATGGAACTCCGGCAGAGTATACTTGATGACTTGACAAAACTGCCGGAAAGTGATATAATCAAGCAAAAAGCAAGTTTGCTTTCAGTTTATGGTATCGACGAAATAGACGAGATTGATGAGTTTATTTCCGAAGGTATTGCGGAATATCTGAATGGCAAGCCCAGACAAACAGCAAAGAAAATTGTTGATATATTGTTAGGAAGGAGTTGATGATTTCATGCTGGTAGATTATCCTTATGAATGGCGAAACTATATGTTGCAGGGCAAAATACGAACATTCCGTTCTGATACACCAAAAGAAATAATTGATAAAGCTAAAATTATCAACGAGCACCTTGCAGAGCATGATGTAAAGCCCTTTTTCCACTTTGAGTGCGAAGAAAACTAAAATAACCAAGCGCTATGCAGAAATGCACGGCGCTTTTTATTTGCCCGAAACACGCTCACGGCGTTAAACTGCGCGCGGACTACACAGCCGACAGGCTATAAACGGAGGTACAAACAATGGCAGACGAAACCCGGACCACACAGACCACAACGGAGCTTGGCGGCGCTCAGACCGCCGGAGGGGCAGCGTCCCCTTCGAGTGATTCAGCAACATCTACGCCCGATACTGCGGGGGCGGAAAAAACATTCACGCAGGGAGAGGTTGACAGCCTCATAAAATCGCGCCTTGAGCGCGAGCGAAAGGGTCAGCCCACAAAGGACGAGCTGACAGCGTTCCGCGAATGGCAGAACTCGCAGAAAACCGCCGAGCAGAAGGCCGCGGACGAACTCAAAGCCGCGCAGGACGCGCAGTCCGCGGCAGAGCAGAAAGCCGCCGATTATGAGGCAATGTTCGCGGCGATGAAGGCAGGCGTTTCCGCGGAAGCTGCCGAGGACGTCGTCGCTCTGGCGAAGCTCAAGGTTTCCGAGAGTATGCCGCTGTCTGCGGCAATCGCTGAGGTGCTGAAAAAGTATCCGCAGTTCTGCGGTGCGCCCGCGCCCGCCGCGGCTACTACCGGCGCGAGAATAAACAACGGCGGCGGAACAACTGTTTCGGGGGTCGAGAAGCGCTTTCTCGAGAAGAACCCCGGCATTAAAATTTAAGGAGGATAATCTATGCATGAACATCAGGAGCGCTATTCTTCGCTTGTCCTTGCGAAAATGCGCGCAGAGAACGTATTAAAGGACGGCGTTGTGTTCAACAACGACTACGAGGGCGACCCCGTGTCCGGTGCGGTAAAGGTACCCGTGCGCGACGACGAGGTAAAGGTCGGCGACTACGACAAGAGCGCCGGCGGCGAGCTTTCCGAAAGCTCTACCATTTACCGCCCCATTCTTATCAACAAGGAGAAGTACGTCAACGAGCTTCTTGACGGTTATGACGTGGCGGCTGTTCCCGACAACCTCGTCGCGGACAGACTGGACAGCGCGGGCTATTCCATGGCGACTACTATGGACAACGACGGCGCTTCTTCTCTTATTTCGCAGGGAACCCGCGTCAACCTCTCCTCGATTTCCGCAAGCACGATTTACAGCGAGGTCGTTAATATCCGCAAGCTGATGAGCAAGGCGAAGGTCCCCAACGACGGCAAGCGTTATCTGCTTGTTACCCCCGATATTTACGCCGAAATGCTTAAAAGCGACCAGTTTGTTAAAGCGTCCGATCTCGGCGCGGAGATGATACAGTCGGGCATTCTCGGCAGAATGGCGGGATTTAACATTATTGAGTGGAATGACGACACTGCAAATCTCGCGATGATAGCGGGACACCCGAAATATGCCACACGCGTGCACGGCTGGAAGGTCCCTGTCGCGGTGAACGACCTCAAAGATGGCAAGCACATCGGCGCTTCCGCAGTGCAGGGACGTGCTGTCTACGGTCACGAGGTACTGCGCACGAGCGCAATTTATGTCGTTTACGCCGCAGGCTCGCTTACGCTGACGCAGGGCGCGCTTGCTTCCGGAAAGTGCAAGGTGACTGTCATCGAAGCGGCTGCCGGCTCTTTCGTTTATCGCGTTAACCCCGCGGAGCGCGCGAAGCTCGAAGAGGACTTCACCGCGATCGCGACGACCAACGCATTCGCCTCGAACAGCACTCAGATCGCCTGCGAAAAGGGCGACGTTATCGAGATCATTGACCTCGACAGCAACAAGAAGTGCGTCAAGGTCGGCTACATCACCGTTGCATAATGGTAACGGCGGAGTATTACACGCAGCATTGGGACAGCGGGGATACCGACGAGCTGACCGCCGCGCTTGAGCGGGCGGAGATGATCGTTGACAGGGAAATATTCCTGTCGGGGTATTCGGCTGCGGCTGTCCCCGATGTGCTCCGCGGCGCGGTCAGCCGCGCCGTGTGCGCGCAGGCGGAGTTTATCATCGAAAACGGCGGCGTTTCGGCGCTGTCGGAAACCTCGGACGGCTCGGTGTCGCTCGGGAAATTCAGCTACTCCGGCGGGGCGGGGACAAAGGGCGCTTCGGCGGCAAATCAGCTCTGCGGACAGGCTTGCGCGCTGCTTGAGCCGACGGGGCTTTTGTTTCGGGGGGTGAGCCTGTGAAGCCTATCCCTCGGACGCTTCTGATACACTCGGCGGAGCTGTATGCGGTCACTGACGGCGCATGGCAGAGCGAGGAGAAAACGCTGCTCGCAAAGCTGAAAAATATCCGCGTTGAGCCGTGCGAGAAGCTTGTCGTTACATCGGACAACCGCTCCGTAACGCTGACCGCGTCGCTGTTCTACGACTGCCGCAACAGCTCACCCAATGTCACGTTCGAGGTCGGGCAGCAGGTCGTTTTCGGCGGCAGGGAATACCGCGTCGAAACCGTCGAGGAGCTTTACGACAAGCGAAAACTACATCATATCGAGGTGGGGTTATGCTTATAACAGGGTTAAAGCCTTACAGCCGCAATTCAAGCAGCGGGAAACGCGAGTTGAGTTTGCGTCCGGAGGCACTCCGGGAGGTGGGGTTATGCCCGTAACGGTGAGCGTTAATTCGGCGCAGATATCGGCAAAGATTATCGCGGCGGGCGAGCGCGCTGTCGGGATAACCGCGCAGCAGATACTCGCCGACATGAACGAATACGTCCCCGACGACCAAGACGGGCTGAAAGACAGCTCCGCGATACACAGCGATATCGCGCACGGCGAGCTTGTATGGGCGACGCCTTACGCGAGGTATCTCTATCACGGCATTCTGATGGTCGACCCGAAAACAGGCTCCGCTTACGCCCGCGAGGGTCAGACGAAGGTCAAGGCTTCGCCGGAGGTGCGGCTGAAATTTGACAAGCTGAAAAACCCGAAAGCAGGGTCGCATTGGTGCGAGAGAGCGCAGGCGGAGCACGGGGACGAATGGCAGCAGATATTTGAGGCGGCGCTGCGAAAGGAGATGGAGAAATGACCCCGCAGGAAAAGGCGGTCGAGGCTTTTCGGAGCTTTGCGCAGGAAACAACGGGCGAGCGCGTGACCGTGGGGCTTCTCCCGACGGAGGGCGGTATCGCGGTGCAGGTGGTAACGGGCACGCGGGAGTATACCTCGCTTGACCTTAAAAACCGCCGCGCGGTGCTGTCGCTCGATATATTATCAAAAATGACAAGGCAGGAGCAGGCGTACGGCTGTCTTTGCGCGATAGCGAACGCCTGCGATACGGCAGGGCTTGCCGCGCCCGTGGTTAATGCCTCGGCGCGCAGCGAGCCGTCTTTTGTGGGCAAGGACGGCAGCGGGTGGATTTACTCGCTGTCGGTCAGCCTGCGGATAATAATTTGATTTAAGGAGGAAATTCAATGGCACAGACATTACCCAAGGTGGCGGGCGTTGAGCTTAACCACGAGGTCAAGGCGTTCATCAACACAACACCGAGCGGTCCGACAGCGACCTACAGCAGCCTTTGCTACGCATTCAAGAATACCGCCTTGGCGCTGAATGAAACGGTTTATTCCGCGTCCTATCTCAGCGACGGCGGTTACAGTTCGTCCATGGTGACGGGCTTCGCGCCGACAATTACATTGCAGGGCGACTTCATGGCGGCGGACCCGGTGTGCGCCTATCTCGACAAGGTGCAGTGGACGCCCGGCCCGGCGCGTGTTACCGACCTCAAGCTGGGGCGCAACGGGCAGATAATCACCTGCCCCGTAACGCTGACGCAGATATCCATTGCGGGCGGCGACGCGACTAACCCCAATGCCGTGACGTTAGTCATATCCATGAACGGAAAGCCCACCGTCGAGGAGGGCGAGCTTGACGACGACGGCGAGAAAATAACCGTTTAAGTAACAAATACGGCGCGGCAGTGTTCCGCGCCGCTTTTTTTTGAAAGGAGCTTAACAATGTACCAGATACGGAGAAGCGAGAAGATTACGGACGCGCTTCAGCTTTGCGACGAGCGCGGCGAGGTTTGTGATACGCTGGATTTCACGGTCGACATCGACGCGATAGCCGCCGAGCTGCGCATGAGCATTACCGAGGTGACGTCGGCGGAGCAGGCGCTGAAAAAGGCGGTCGGCGACAAGGACTACGGCGAGGCATACGAGGAGTACGGGCGCGCTGTGTGCGGCGTTATTTCGCTGTGCATGGGCGCGGAGAACGCAGCGAGGATACGCGCGCATTTCGAGGACAGCTACATCGAGATGTCCGTCGCGGTCGTGCCGTATATCTACGATGTGATACTCCCCCGCGTGAACGAGTGCCTTGCGCGCCGCCGCGAGCAGCTTAAGAGCATTTACAAGGGCAGGAAGCGCAGATGAAGCGCATTTTTTCCCTGTACGATACGTTTCCCGACCGAATAACCGCAGACGGGCGGAAATACAGGCTGACGCTGTGGTTTGACCGCGTGCTGCGGTTCATATCGCTGTCCGACGACGGGGAACACACTCCCGAGGAAACGGTTGACGCGGGCTTTGCGTGGTTAGTCGACTGCCCGAAGCCGCCGCCGTTCGAGGTTCGGGAGAAAGTGCTGCGCAGGGTCATTGACGAGATGATCGCGCCGCCGAAGCGCAGGCTGTCCTCGCGGAAAAAGCCGCAGAGGGTAGTTGATTTCGATTTCGACGCGGCGGAGATCTACGCGTCGTTCATGCGGGACTACGGCATTGATCTGATAAAGGAGCAGGGGCGGCTTCACTGGTGCGCGTTCAGCGCGCTGTTCGACGGGCTGTCCGAGAACACGCCCATCAAGCAGATCATGCGCATTCGCGCAGAGGATATTCCCGCGCCGACAAGCGGCAACATGGAGTATATACGGCGGCTGACCGAGCTGAAAACGCTTTACGCGCTGCCGTCGAAGAACGCCCCGCAGACGCAGGACAGCGGCTGGAACGGGCTGTTTGATATGCTGCTGGCGAATGCGGAGAGAGGAGGGGGATAATGTCTGACGAAGCCAATGTAAGATATGTGATCCGGGCTGATGACAGCAAGCTTCAAGCCGATTTGGCTCGCGCCGAGAATACTGTCCGCAAATCGGCTCAAAGAACCGAACAGAACGCGGACAGAATAGGCGCAAGCGCGGAGCGCGCGTTCGGAAATACAGCCGAAGCGGCGCAGGAGTGCGGCGATGAGCTGAATGATCTTGGCAGGGACATGGACAGCGTCGGGGATAAATCAGAGGAAACGGCTGACAAAGCAGAAAACAAGCTCGGCAAAGCCCTCGGAACGGTAGGCAAAGCCGCCGCTGCCGCTGCCGCCGCCGTGGGCGCCGCTGCCGTTGCTGTCGGGACTGCCGCGGTAAATTCCGCCGACAGCCTTGACAGGGCGGTGGATCGAGTGATTTCCGCGACAGGAGCTTCCGAGGACGCGGCAGAGGAATACGCGGAGGTCATCAAAGGCGTTTACAGCGATAATTTCGGCGAGAGCTTCGACGATATTGCGGTCAGCGTTTCCAAGATAACACAGAACCTCGGAGAGCTGGACGAAGCCGCGCTCCGGAATGTGACCGAGCGCGCCTATACCTTGCAGGACGTTTTCGATATGGCGGTGGACGAAAGCTCCCGCGCGGCGAAAGCTATGCAGGAGAATTTCGGCGTATCCGCCGAGAAAGCCTTCGATTACATCGCAAAGGGCGCGCAGGACGGGCTTGATTATTCGGGCGAGCTGCTTGACAGCATTTCGGAATATTCCGTGCAGTTCGCGAAGCTCGGCTTTTCCGCCGACGATATGTTCAGCATATTCGCGCAGGGCGCGGAGAACGGGGCATGGAACCTCGACAAGGTAGGCGACGCGGTCAAGGAGTTCTCTATCCGCGCGATAGATGGCTCCGACACCACCAAAGCCGGCTTTGAAGCGCTCGGCTATGACGCGGACGACATGGCGGCAAAATTCGGGGAGGGAGGCGACGCTGCTCGCGACGCATTCAAGACGGTAGTTACGGCGCTTTCCGAAATGGAGGATCCGATCGCGCGTGACGCGGCGGGCGTCAACCTGTTCGGCACCATGTGGGAGGATCTCGGCGTTGAAGCGGTTGCGGCTCTCGGCGAGATATCCGACAGCGCGTATGACTGCGCAGGGGCAATGGACAGCATTATGGAGGTAAATTACAGCTCGCTGTCGGACGCTTGGGGCGGTCTTAAACGCAAGGCAGAGCTGCTTATTCAGCCGCTCGGGGACACGATCTTGACGGTCGCCTCCGACGTTGTGGACAAGCTGTCCGGCATAGCGGAAAGCGTTATCCCCGAGCTTGTGAACAGTCTCACTCCCGTAATTGTAACGCTCGGTCAGATGATACAGCCGCTGCTTGGGCTGATAACATCTGTTCTGCCGCAGCTGGTGAAAGCGATCACGCCTGTAATTGAGCTGATATCCGATGTTATGCAGACGGTGCTGCCCGATTTGACGGAATTTCTTGAAAACAGCTTTTTCCCTGTCGTTACGGAGATAGGCGGGTGGATCGGCGATAAGATATTCCCCATTATAAAAAAGCTGTTTGAAAGGCTGCTGCCGCCGCTGCTCGGTATTATCGGAAAATTTCTGCCGCTGTTCGGGACCGTGCTGGATCTGCTCAGCCCGATACTTGACCTTGTGCTGTCGCTTATAGACCCGATAGCGGATATTCTGGATATTGTTGCGGAGCTTGTCAATGCCGTCGCGGACTTTATCGGGCAGGCGCTTGAGCCTGTGCAGGAGCTGCTCGGGGAGCTTGCTCCGTTCCTTGAGGACGTGCTTGGCGGAGCGCTGAGGATCGTTGCGGAGCTTATCGGAGATACGCTGCTGCCCGCATTCGAGGGTCTGCTCAAATTCCTTGAGGGGGATTTCATCGGCAGAATTGAATTGTGGGGAAGCGGGTTCGAAAGCACGCTGCGCAATGTGTTTTCACATATCGACGAGATATTCGGAACACACCTTGCGGAATGGTATGACGAGTTCCGCGAATTTTTCCGCGAAATGGGAGCAAATCTCTATGAAATGCTTCACGCAGACGAAATCGAGCAGGCGGCGCTTGACGAGAAATACGGCGGGCTCGGGAGCGAGGTCGTACTGCGCTCAAACGAGCTGATGAGAAACGGAATGACCTCCGAGCAGGCGTATAAGCAGGCACTGGGCGAGATAGTTGATACCGCCGAAAAGTCCTATTACTGGAACAATAATTTCGCCGATACTCTGACGGCGGAGGAAGCGGAAAGCCGACGCCGTCAAATGGAGGCTAACGGTACACTTACCCCCGATTATTACACCATGTTCAATGCGCCGAAGGGGAGCAGCTGGTACGCGGATTATTATAAAACCGGTGCAAACCGCGCTGTAATTAACTCTGCCGTTTCAGCGGGTACTTCAATCGCGCCGCAGCCTACTCCAACAACATACAAATACTACACCCCGAGCGTCGAAGCGGCGAATACGAGCAGAAGCAGCTCGGGCGGGGGTACATCGGGCACATCGGGCGCGTCAAAGGGCAATTTCATCAGCATAACGAGCTATGTCCCCACCATGTGGGACAACGATCAGACCGCCGCGCTGAAATCACTCATCGGCAAGGACGTACTCGGGAACACGGCGACCGCCCATCAGATAAACTCGCTGACCGGCGTTCTGGGGCAGGAAACAACATCGAAGTCGGGGGAAACCACCCTCGCGGACGTTGTGAACGCGATAACCAAGCTTCAGCGCAAGGTCGAGGGCTTGAGCGACGATATCGGTGACGTGACTATCGAGCTGAAAGCCCGCGATCTCACCATAGGCAAGGCGGCGGTGCGGGACATAAACGACATGGCGAAGCAGAGCGGCAAGTCGCCGTTCACATTCTAGGAGGTGCAGAATGGTATTCAAAATAGGCGATATCGACGTCAGCGGGATCATACTCCCGCCCGAAATAGCCGACACATTCCGCTCGCAGTCGGTCGCGCAGACGCTTAACGGCTCGCTTGTCGTCGATAGGGTATCCGAGCTGACGAAAGCACGGATAACGGTGCAGATACCGCTTGTCCCCAAAGCAAAATGGGAGGCGATAAAGGCGGTCATAAAGCCGATATCGTTCGAGGTGAGCGTTGACAGCACGTCGTACACGGTGCACCTTGACGGCGATATCCCTACGCCGATACTCTACGCGGACGGCGACAATATCATGTGCAGCGACATTTCGCTGACATTCGAGGAGATGTGATATGCGGACAGTAACGGAAGATTATCTTACGCAGGTGACAGGGAACGCGCGGCAGTTCGGCTTCATGGTGAAAGTGCACGGAAACTCCGAGGAAGGCGACTGGCTGCGGCTCGGGGACATTATCAGCATTGACGTTTCGCGGACAGCGTCGGACGGGTTGCAGATAGGCGCGTGCATGAGCGCGAAGCTGACATTGCAGACGCGGGCTACGACGCTGTTTAACGGGCGGCTGAAAAAGGTCGAGGTGTTTTACCGCTGCACTGCGCCCGACACGATATGGTCGCGGCTGGGGACGTTCTACGTTGACGAATGCACCACGAGAAACGGCGTTACGGCGGTCATTGCGTATGACAAGATGAGCAGGCTGGACAAGCGCGTGAGCTGGATAGACACGAGCAAGGCTGCCGCGCCGACATTCCCGTGCAAAATGCAGTCGGTTTTGAATTACCTGTGCGACCGCGCGGGCATTACGACGGATTTCACCTGTAATGACATCACGATATCCAATGCTCCCGACGGCTACACAGCGCGCGAGCTGATAAGTTATATTGCTGCCTGTCACGGAGCGAACGCGCGGCTTTCGCCGTCCGAGGTGCTGAAAATAACGCCGTACACGCGGGTGCAGAAAACCGTTGAGTATGGGCGCTGTTACAGCATGGATATTTCGGGCGGCGGTTTCACGGTCAACGGTATCCTTTTCGACCGCGGCGGCGACGATAAAATTTACATTGACGGCGACGCGTCGGAATACGACGAGGACGCCGACGGGATCGTCGAGGCGTTCGACCCGTTCGCGACGGTCGGCGTTGCGGAATATGCCTGGGGGCAGCTCGGCGGGCTGAGCTATTGCGCGGTATCAATTGAAATGCCCGCGGAGAATATCCTCGAGGTCGGCGACGTGTTCACCGTCAAGGACGCGGACGGCGCCGAAAAAACGTCGATCGTCATGGAGCAGTCGCTTTCGGTGAGCTGCACGGGCGGATTTGTCGAGCGGATAAGCTGCACGGCTGAGAGCAAGGCACAGATCCGTGACGCAAATAACCGCGCAGAAAGCACCGAAAAAACCGTTGCTTCCGATACGACCGCGCAAAGGCTTCGCACAGGCACGGCGGCGTGCTCGGCGGTCACAAGTGACAGCGGTCTTGTGGTTCAGGGCAGCGAAGCACAGGCAATCATTTCACCGAAAATCAGCGGCGGCAAGCAGGCTGTCATTATCAATCCGGGGCAGGGGTTCCCGATGTTATCAATTGCGGGTAATGCGACGGACGGCGGCGAAATGCACGTCAGCGCGCCGTATATTATGTTTGATATGACACCGCAAAAGATTTATTACAACGGTGGAAAATCTGGGCATACGTTTGAAATCAGCGGCTCGACGCAGGGTATGTTCACGCTTCAAACCGACGGCAACAGCGGGCTGAACATCAGATGGGGCAGCGGCGGCGCGTATCAGATATGGCTTAGAGGTGATTATCTCGACATCAAATGCAACGGGAAAACCGTTGTCGCAATAACAGCTTCGGCTGGTATGTTTGACATATGCGGGCTGCACTATGACGGCGCAAATTTGACAATAGGCGGGAAGAAAGTTTTGACGGAGGAATAAGCATGAGCGAAAAAACAATTGCGCTTTCGGGCGCGGAAACAGAAGTACATTTCAGCGGTGCGAACGCATGGCTGCGCAATGACGGCGCGGCGGTGGTTTACGCGGCGAAAACGGCGGGTGTAGCCGCAGGCGCGGACGGGGTGGTATCCATTCCCGCGGGACAGTCTGCGCCCGTTTACGGCGCGAACGGGACGGTGTTCCTGCTCGGCGCGGGGTCGGTGCAGATTATCGGGTCGGATTATTATACCAACCCTTTTGACGCGGGCAGTGCGCGCGGCGGCACTGACGTGGTGTCCACAGCCGCAGGTATCGTTACGCTTGACGGGCTTCAGGGCGGCGTGCCGTTTTCGGGGATAACCTTGAGCGGAGATGATATTGTCGGGCAGGAGATCACTATCCGCGCGGGCGGGGAGAACCTGCTGAAATTCGGCGGGCACGCCGAAACGGAAACTATATCGGGCGTGACATTCACGCGCGGCGCAAACGGCGTTATCACCGCGAACGGCACGGCGACAGCTGTCGCGCAGTACCTGTCCGATATGGTTGACATGACTGACGGAGAAACGTATACGCTGACCGGCTGTCCTGCGGGCGGCTCGTCGGCGGGCTACGCGATAACAAATCAGGTTACCGCCAATATCACGGATTTAGGTGCGGGCAAGATGTTTACCTATGACTCTGCGACGTTCGGACAGCCGCGATTTAAAATACGCATTGCGGCGGGATATACCTGCGATAATGTGATATTTCGCCCCGTGCTTTGCAGCGGCGCGGCTGTTATCACAAAAATAACGCCCGACAGCGCGCCGTACACCGTCCCCGATGACATACGGCAGCGGGACGGCGTGAACACCGTTTCGGTGTCGGCAGGCAATGTGGCTGTGACGGGCGTTCGGCGCAATGCGGCTATCGGGAATATCTGGGGCAAAATCGACGCGCTGACAGCGGCGGTTATTGTTTCGGGCGGCGAAACGGAATAAACAGGAGGTAAATATTATGTTTGATTTTGCAAAATGGATAGTGGGCAACTTGATCTCGGGCGTTAAGAACGGCGTGTTTTCCCGCGAATGGGCGGCGGTGCAGCTGGGTAACTACTATGTCCGCGGCAGGGTCACAGATGAGGATATTGCGCGCTTTGACGCGGAAACGGGGGCGGCTGACGATGAAATGGGATAAGCTGCTCGACTGCTGCGCGGCGGCTGTCGGCGCGGTCGTAGGGTTCCTCTACGGCGAGGTGACGGGGCTGTTCTGGGCGATGATCGCATTCATGGCGGTCGATTATGCGACGGGCGTGCTTGTCGCGGTGCTCAACAGAAATTTGTCCTCTGAAACAGGATTCAGGGGGCTTGTCAAGAAGTTCCTGATACTCGTCCTTGTGGCAATGGGACACATCATTGACACATACGTTATCGGCTCGGGGTCGGCGCTGATGAGCGCGGTCATGCTGTTCTTCATTGCCAACGAGGGCGTTTCGATAGTTGAAAACGCGGTCGGGCTGGGGCTGCCGGTTCCGAAAAAGCTCCGCGGGGTGCTGGAGCAGCTGAAAAGCGAGGACGACGAAGTGGAGGACTAAGATGGCGAAGATAACCTTTGACGCAATTGCCGTAAACAACCCCTGTTATAAGGCAGCGCGGAAAATGCCAAAGGGCAAGCCCGAGGGAATAGTGCTGCACTCAACGGGCGCGAACAATCCCAACCTGAAGCGTTACGTCAACAAGCCCGATATTTGCGGTGAGAACCCCTACAAGAACTATTTCGATGTTCCGACAATTCAGGGCTGTCCCCACATTGTCATCGGAAAGGATAAATCGGGCAAGGTCAGAGCGGCAAAGCTGCTGCCTTACGATATATGTTGCTGGGGCTGCGGTTCGGGAGAGCGAGGGTCTTATAATTATTCTCCCGCGTACATTCAAATCGAGGTCTGCGAGGACGCGCTGATGGACGAGCAGTATTTCCGCGAGGCTTTCGATCTGGCGGCGCGGGTCTGCAAGCGTTTGATGGATAACTACGGATTTCATATAGGCAACATCGTCAGCCACAAAGAAGCACACGCGCTGGGCTATGCCAGCAACCACGGCGACCCCGAAAATTGGTTTTCGCGTTTCGGGAAGGACATGGATTGGTTCAGGCAGTTGACAGCGAACAACGGCGTTGAGGTTCAGCGTTACGTTGTCACGGGCACAAAGAACGTTACGGGCGCAGACGAGCTGATGATAACCAAAAATCAGCTTATCGCGCAGGGGTTCAGCGTTTCGGCGAAAAAGATATAATGTTTTCCACCCTCGGGGGAGTTCCTCGGGGGCGGGTTTTTTGTTGTATTTCGTGTTGTATTTCGTGTTGCATAGTTGCTGAAAATATACGTTTTTCTCCTATTTTTTGAGAATGTAAGAGCATTTTTGCGACGTGGTAAAAATGAGAAATTCCGCATTGCAAAGCCATTTGTGGCAACAATGCGGAATTTTCAAATTATTTGTTTTGGTGGAGCCGAGGGGAATTGAACCCCTGTCCGAAAACCCATCCTCACAACTTTCTCCGAGTGCAGTCTGTCTTTTAAGATTCCCTTGCGCCGACGCCGGCAAACAGGCTTCAGCGTTTGGTAGCCTTTAATACATCAGAAACTATAAGGCTATTCGTGACTGACGTTCACCGCTGGTCGACGCCGTTACCCCGCCCGCGGTACTGCGAGGAACGACGGCAGCGCGCTTAGGCAGCTGCTAAAACGAGATCTTCGTCTGCGTTTAAATTTAAGGTTGCGACTATTAAAGTGATTTCGCCCTCACTACTCGCTTATCGTGCCTCAGAATCCCCGTCGAAGCCTTTACGGCCCCATAAGCTCGGTGATATGATCCGATACATTATATTATATCATGTTTTTTGATTTTGTCAAGCGATTTGCAGAAATTTCCTTGATAATTTATTGCAGTCTGCCATATTGCTGCGGTTGTAATATCAAAAATCGTATATTACCCCATAATTCTGACTTTCAGCGCTTGTTTTATTTCCGTTTTTGTGATATAATGGTGAGTGTCGAATGCGTTTGCGTCAACGGCTTCGACAGACAACACACCCTGCGGCATTAATTCGCAGCGGTTAAAAGGAGTAATATATGACCGAGCAGCTTGTTATTGATATATTGTATTTTTTTGTGCATGATGTATTTCAGTTCCTGTCGTATTTTATGGTGTTGACACTAATGCTCACGCCGAAATATAAAAGGGGATATATTGTCCTGTTCCCTTTCATGATCGCGTTCTGCAAGCCTGTGTTTAAGCTGCTGGACGATCGGATCTTGTCGCCGCTGCTGTTGTTCGGGCTGATGATATTTATGGCGCTTACGGCGTTCAAGGAGAAAAAACGCGTCTGCCTTGCGGCAATTGCGTTGACTCAGCTGTCTTTGTCGCCGATAAGCATATTGTGCACCATTTGTGTATATGATATCCTCGGCTATGTTCCCACGGAGATCCACCCCTATACATGGGCAACGATCGTTTATACCGTAACGCTGGATATTATCGTGTGGATAACGTTTTCGTTCCTTATTATTATCTGGAACAAGCTGCTTAAAAGAAAAAATGTGAAAAGTCTGGGGTATTTCTGGCTTTTCCCTGTCGGACAGATGCTGTTCTTCTGGGCGTGCCTTTTCCGTGTGTGGCAGGATATTGATATTTACCTGACGACAAACCCCTATCTTATCGCCGCGGTCGTATTTTCCTTTGTTTCGGATATCCTGATGTACAGGGTGCTGAAGGAAAACAGCCGTGTGCAGGACATGAAGCAGACTATCTCCGAGCTTGAAAAGGAAATGGAAATGCAGCTGAGA
>JBJFHP010000075.1:0-3750 GCA_051893715.1 Oscillospiraceae bacterium | reverse complement strand
CGCGGAAACGGCTGCTTTTGCTGTGCTCCTGACCATTTTTGTTTGTTTGTGTGAATTATTTCCCTATGGAGGAATTTTGTGAAAATAAGATCGGCTTTGCTCCTGCTGCTGACTATGCTTTTGTGCGGCTGCTCTATGACCGTTTCGGTCGAGAACCTGCTCACGCCGCCGAAGCTTACGGAGGAGCAGTCGGAGATATACCGCGCGCTTATTAACAGCGTCGGCTCCGATGTTAAACTGAAATATCCGAAAAGCGGCGACTACCGCTCGGCGTTCGTGCTTTACAACATTGACGACGAGTCGGGCGACGAGGCGCTGGTTTTCTATGAAAATCAGTCCGTTCAGTCGGGCGAAAGCTCGCTGCGGCTAAAGCTGCTGGATAAGTCCGACGGCGAATGGACGGCGGTCTACGACCTTGCCTGCGTCGGCAGCGAGGTGGAGAGCATAAGCTTCGCAAAGCTCGGCACGACGAGCACCGTTGACATCATCGTTCGCTATACCATGCTTAACCAGACCGAAAAATCGTTCAGCGTGCTGAACTACATAGGCGGTATACCCGTGGAGCTTTACGCCTCGTCCTATTCCTGCCTTGAGGTCATCGACCTGAACGCCGACGGGCAGGACGAGCTCGTGACTGTCGTGACGGATAAGGTGAACCAGATGTCCACCGCGATGATGTTCACGAACGGCAGCGACGGCTTCAGCAAGCTGTCCGAGATACCGCTCGGCGGAGCGGCGGCGGATTACGTCAGCGTTACAAAGGGAATGCTGGGCGAGGGAAATTCCGCGCTGTTCCTTGATTATTCAAAGGGCTCGGGGCAGTACGGCACGGACGTGCTTTACTGCTACGGGAACAGGCTGATAAGCCCCGACAGCATTGGTTCCGTTTCGGGAAGCAGCATTATTTCCCGCTTCACCAACGATTACATGGCGGAGATAAGCTGCTCCGACATCGACGGCGACGGCTTCATTGAAATACCCTCGACAACGCCGCTGCCCGGCTATGAAACGCTGACCCGCCCCGAGCAGCTCTGCGCGGTGCAGTGGTACACGGTCACGGACAACAACTTCACGCTGGAATATTACAGCTATTACAGCAGCAAATACAGGTTCGCGCTGCTTTTCCCGAACAGATGGCGCGGCGTTGTTTCCGCGGTGGTTAATTCCGCCGACAGCGAGATAATTTTTATTTCCTACGATTCGGCGGGAGCGGGGCTAGAGGTTAACCCGACAACGGAGCTCATGCGCATTCGCGCGGTCGACAAGGACGACAAGGAGGGGCTCGCGGCGGCAAAGCATATGCGGGTCATCGGCGAGAGCGAGGAAACGGTTTACTGCTGCCTTGAAACCTCGGGCTATAAAACAGGCAAGCTTGCGCTGACCGAAAGCGAGCTTATGAACAGCTTTATTATTCTCTGAACAAATCTGTAAATCAACTCTGGAAGGATATGAAAAATGAAAAGGATACTTGTCTGCGAAGATGAAGAAGCTATCCGCGATTTCGTGGTGATAAACCTGCGGCGTGCAGGTTACGACGTGGTGGACGTTGCCTGCGGAGAGGACGCGGTGGAGGTTTTCAACAGGCAGCACGGCGAGTTTGACGTTGCGCTGCTGGATATTATGATGCCGGGAATGGACGGCTTCGCGCTGTGCCGCTGGATACGCGAGCAGAGCAGCGAGATAGGCATAATAATGCTCTCGGCTAAGTCGCAGGAGATGGACAAGGTCAACTGCCTTATGATCGGCGCGGACGACTACGTTACGAAGCCGTTCTCCCCGTCGGAGCTTGTCGCGCGCGTGGACGCAATTTACCGCCGCGTGAACATCAACCATTCGCACAGGGAAGAGGCAAAGACTATCGTTTCGGGTCCGTTCACGCTGGATTATCAGAGCAGGACGGTACGCAAGGACGGTGCGCTTATTGACCTTACACAGGTTGAATACCATATAATGGAATATCTCCTTAAAAACCGCAACACCGCGCTCGACCGCAAGACGATACTCCACCATATATGGGGCGAGGCGTATTACGGCGAGGACAAGGTAGTCGACGTGAACATACGCCGCCTGCGAATGAAGATAGAGGACGACCCGTCAAACCCCAAGTACATACTGACCATCTGGGGCTTCGGTTATAAGTGGAATGGCTGAAATAACGGTGAAAAAGGGCGCGGGGCGGATAAAGCTCGGCGCGAAGCGCTCCATTGCGGGCAGATGGATGGTGAACACGCTCAGCGTTGTCGCTATCCTGCTGATAATAGTCAACGTCAGCATTTATTATTTCACGCGGCAGTATTACTACGGCTCGGCGGAGAGCTATGTCATTTCGGAGGCCAACGCCACGTCGACGATACTTGCGCGGCTTTATGAGGACCTTGCGGTAAACTACTCCTCGGAGGTAAGAGAGGTCATTGAGAACTTCGAAAAGAAGGATCAGATGGAGATAATGTCCATCAATAAAAACGGCGAGGTAACGCTTTCATCAAGCGGATTTTCCCCCGACAAAAGCTATAATATGCCCGATTACGAGGCGGCTCTTGTGAGCGACGAGGGATTGGGAGTATTCATGGGCAGCGACGGCGGCGAGAATATCCTTGCCGTGACGATACTTATTTCCCGACCGAGCAGCAGCTACAGCGCGCTCCGCTTTGTAACATCGCTGAGCCTTGTGGATAATCAGCTTGCGGGGATAATGTCCGCGTCGCTTATCATAAGCGCGTTCGTGGTGCTTATTGTTATTTTTATGGGACTTTATTTCGTAAAGTCGATATGTCAGCCGCTGGTTCAGATAAGCGCAACGGCGAAAAAG
Source organism: Oscillospiraceae bacterium (assembly GCA_051893715.1). Classification (GTDB taxonomy): domain Bacteria; phylum Bacillota; class Clostridia; order Oscillospirales; family Ruminococcaceae; genus CAG-115. Next base: position 941 of record JBJFHP010000075.1, on the reverse strand, counting down.
CTCGCCAAGGGTGATTTCTCCGAGCGTATCGAGATAAAGAACAACGACGAGATAGGCGACCTCTCCCGCGCGTTCAACGACATGGCGGACGAGCTGGAGAACTCCGAGCAGATAAAGAACGACTTCATTTCCTCCGTGTCGCACGAGCTGCGAACGCCGCTCACCGCGATAAAGGGCTGGAGCGAAACGCTTGCGGGCGGGTATGACCCCGAAACGTTCAGCAAGGGAATGAAGGTCATCACAGGCGAAACGCAGCGCCTTGAGCGCATGGTGGAGGAGCTGCTTGATTTCTCGAGGATACAGAGCGGGCATTTCTCGCTCCAGATGAGCACGATGGACGTCATCGCGGAGCTTGAGGACGCGCTGCTGATATACATTGACAAAGCAAAAAAGGAAAACATAACCATAAACTACAACGAGCCCGAATTTCTGTGCGCGGTTTACGGCGACAAGAACCGTCTGCGGCAGGTTTTCATAAACATAATAGATAACGCTATCAAGTACACCGACGCGGGAGGAAACATAGATATAACCGCCGAAAAGCAGGAGAGCACGATGACGATAACCGTGGCGGACACGGGCTGCGGCATTGCTCCCTCCGACCTCCCCAAGGTCAAGGCGAAATTCTACAAGGCGAACAGCACGCGGCACGGCTCGGGCATAGGGCTTGCCGTAGCGGACGAGATAATCGCCATGCACGGCGGAACGCTGGAGCTTGAAAGCGAGCCTGATGTGGGAACAACGGTTACGATAACGCTGCCGCTGGCGGCAAAGCGTGAAAGGAGCGACTCCGATGAGTAAGGATAAAAATAAGGACACGGGTAAAAAGACGAAAATAGGCGGTCAGGCGCTTATCGAGGGCATAATGATGCGCGGCGTGTCAAATGCGGCGATGGCTGTCCGCAAAAAGGACGGCGGCATCGACGTCGAGGAATGGGAGC
>JBJFHP010000074.1:0-3776 GCA_051893715.1 Oscillospiraceae bacterium | reverse complement strand
GCGCCGTAGTCGTCAACTTCCTTGAGTATCTCGTTTACGCCGCTAATGATGAGGTCCTGAAGCATCTCGATGTCCTCGGGGTCAACGACCTCGGGCTTGAGGGTAACGGACTTGAGCTGCTTGTCGCCTGTCATAACGAGCTCAAGCGCGCCGCCGCCGACCTGCTTTGTGAACTCCTTGGTTTCGAGCTCCTCCTGCACCTTGGCGATATCCTCCTGCATTTTCTGAGCCTTCTTAACCATCTGGTTCATGTTAGGTGTTGAGTTCTGATATTCTCTGGGTAATCTTGCTTTCATAGTAAAATTCCTTTCACTTAATAATGACTTCTATATCAAGCTGTTCAGCTTTATTCAACAGCTTTCTGACTTCCTTGCTGTTATTTTCCGCCTGTGCGGAGGCGTTTGCCCTTGCGGCGGAGCATTCAAACCGAACCGCCGTTTTTATGCCGAGCGCTTCGCATATTTCCTCGGTTTTTATCCGCTGCTCCTCGGGATTTGAGGAGAGCTTGTCTGCAACGAATACGGTCGGCACGCTCACAACGAGCGTATCGCCCTCGCTGCGGACGGTCGAGCCGAGCAGCATTACGTCGGATATCTTGTCCAGTGCGCTCTGCCATTCCTCGGGGGTTATCTCTTTTATATCCCGCTGCTTTGTGTTTTCGGGGACATTCGCCTTTTCGGGGGCGGGCTTCGTTTCCTCGGGGAGGGCGGCTTCTTCCGTTATTTCGGGGGCAGCGGCTTGCGCTTTATCTTCCGCTTCTTCCGATTTTTCGGGGACAGCCGCTTTCGGCGTTATATCCTCACTCGCGGGCGCGGGCTGAATTATCGGCTCGGGCGCTGCGGGTCGGGCGGGCGGCGCGGTTTCAAATTCCCTTTGGGGAATATATTCGACGGGCGGCTCCTCGGGCAGCGGCGCGGAATTATCCTGCGGCGCGGCGGGAGCGGCGTTCATAACGGGGGGCGGCGCGAAAACGTCGGGTTCTTTTTCCGCCTGTGCGGGAGCGGCTTGCTTTGCCGCTGTTTCCGTAATATCATTCGCGGCGGCATTGCTGCGCAGCGCGTTTGCTTGTTTGAGGGTTTTCTCGGTGTCGGCGCGGAGCTCGCGTATGCGGCTTATATTCGCGGCGTTCTGCGGGGAGAGATCCTTGAGCGGAGTAGGCTCGAATTTCTCCTGCGGAATTTCAACGAAGCTTACCGGCGCGGGAGAAGCCTGCGGACCTGTCGGCGCGGAGGGAGCACGTTCAGTATTGGGACGCGGCGGGGCAGGGGAGGTGCGCGGCGCGCTGTCGTCCTGCACGGGCAGTTTAAGGCACATTCTCACAAGGCACATTTCCGCGACGGTACGCCGCTGCTTGGTTTTTCCTATGCTGTCGGCGCATTGGCGCAGCAGTGTAAGGCAGCGCAGTATATCCTCAAGCGGGAACATTTCCGAAAGCCTTGCTATTTCCGCGTGGTCGCAGGGCATTGCGGAAAGCAGCCCCGTATCGGCGGGAATCGTTTTATATAGCATGAGGTCGCGGAAGGTCATGCTCAGCTCGTCGATTATGCGCGCGATGTCCTTTGAGCGGCTGTGGAGCTCGGCGAGGAGCTTTATGCAGCCCGACGCGTCGCCGTTTGCTATCATTTCGGTGAAGCTGAAAAGGTGCCTGTTATCGGCAACGCCCGCGTATTCACGAACGGTATCCGTTGTAATGCGCGCGTCGGCGGTAAGGCAGCGGTCAAGCACGGAGAGCGCATCTCTCATACCGCCGTCGGAAAGGCGCGAGATGAGCTCGGCGGCGTCCGCGTCAAGGGCGGCGCCCTCTTTTTCGGCAACGGCAAGCAGCCTTTCGGCGCTGTCGTGAATATCTATCCGTCTGAACTCCATTCGCTGGCAGCGGGAGATTATGGTCGCGGGGACCTTGTGGAGCTCCGTTGTCGCGAGAATGAACTTGACATGGGGCGGCGGCTCTTCCAGCGTTTTCAGCAGCGCGTTGAACGCGTTTATGGAGAGCATATGCACCTCGTCGATGATGTACACGCGGTACTTGCAGCTGACGGGGGTATACGCAACCTCGTCGCGCAGCGCGCGCACGTCGTCGACGCCGTTGTTGCTGGCGGCGTCCATTTCCACGATATCGGTAACCGCGCCCTCGGCTATCTGTCGGCAGCTCTCGCATTCAAGGCAGGGATTACCGCCGCGCGGCGAAAGGCAGTTCATCGCCATAGCGAGTATTTTTGCGCAGGTCGTTTTGCCTGTTCCGCGCGAGCCGGTGAACAGGTACGCGTGGGCGGTCGTGCCGTTTGTTATCTGGTTTTTGAGGGTGGTGGTGATATGCTCCTGAGAGATAACGTCGTCGAAGGTTTTCGGACGATATTTTCTGTATAGCGCAAGATACATTCTCACCCCGCCTTTCTGCCTGTTATTTTTGGCAAAAAAACAAATGCTCTCGATTATGGGAACAGGCTGACTGCGGCACACAGAGATATCCGCTTAATGCTGCTCGGTTCCCCGCCTGACATGGTTCACAGCACTCTGTTGCACAGGGTCTGTCCCCATAAGCGAGAGCATTTATTTCTTTTGAATTTACCTTTAATATTATACTCTATTTTCGTAAAAAAATCAAGTGGAAATGCCGAATAATTCTTAATGTATGACGGCGGGAGGTAATTTTTCGTTATATTGCACAAAATTATTGCCGATAGGTAATAATTGCGCACGCGAATTATATGCAATATCAACAAAAAAGGCACCCCTGCGCACATAGCAGGGGCAAAATTATTTCAACAAACCATGCGATAACGAGATAACGAAAAAATTTCATAAGCTCTGCCGGCAAGCGGAGCCTGTTACAGAGAAAAATTATCGCTTATCCCATCAACATTATAACACTTTTTTCGTGTTTGTGTACAAAAATGTAATCAATTGACCCGAAATTGTAACCAATTCATTGACATTTGTTGGAGAATTTGATATAATAAATCGAATGGGGGATATTGCGTGAGGTATTTTATATGTGATGACAACGTTTTATTTGCCGAGGATCTTGCGCGCAGGATATCGGCGGAGGACCCTGTCGGGTCTGTTGAGGTGTTTACAACGATTACGTCGCTTATGTTTCATATTGAGGGCGGCGAGCGTGCGGACGCGGTATTCCTTGATATAGTGAACAAGGACGGGAGCGGGCTTGAAGCCGCGAAAAAAATACGTCGGAAAGACCCGTCGATAAGGATCGTTTTTGTCACGGGCTATGCCGAGGATTTTTCGCAGGCGATATTCGACTGCCCCGTCGGGAGCGAGCCTGCGGCGTTCCTTGCGAAGCCCGTATCCGACAAATACCTCCATGCCGCGCTGTCAAAGCTGAAAAGCGCCGAAAAGCGGGCGAGCGTCCTTATTCCGGTCGGCAGCAGCCGCAATACCTCCTACATTGACGCGGGCGAGATAATTTACATCGTCAGCGAGCGGCGGCAGATGCGCATTTTCACCGAGAGCGGCGAGAAAAGCTGCTACGGCAGGGTCGCGGACATGATGAAGCTGCTCCCCGACAGCTTCTGCCGTTGTCACAGAAGCTATATCATCAACCTTGACAAAATCGCGCACATTAACGGCAGGACGGGGGTTGTCATGAAAAACGGCAGCCGGATACCTGTCGGCGGAGTTTTTTCCGAGGCATTTTTGGATGCCGTGACGCGGCGCTATGCGGGAAGCTCGTTTTGGGGTGCATGAACTGTATAAATTATAGGGGGCGGTGCTTTATGGACACCGCCCCGCGGGCTGTCTTAATGAATAATGAAAAG
>JBJFHP010000073.1:0-3811 GCA_051893715.1 Oscillospiraceae bacterium | reverse complement strand
GCGCGGGGCGCGGAGCGTGGAGCGCGGGGCGCGGAGCGTGGAGCGCGGGGCGCGGGGCGCGGGGCGCGGAGCGTGGAGCGCGGGGCGCGGGGTCTTTTGAGTAAGTACATAGTACATACATTAGCTAAATTTTGTGGATTATTGTTTACAAATTGCTTAAAATTGGGGTTTATCCTTGACTTTTTTGCGCAAAAGTTGTATAATTTTCGATAGGGTAATAATTTACAGCATTGTTGCATTGTTGCATTTTGAATTAACACAAAAGGAAAATATATGGATAGAAAAATAACCGTAAACATGATGTCGAGCGCGACTAAGGTCAAGGGGCAGGGGGTCGGCTCGGCTTATATTGAACAGGTGAGCCTGATAAAGAGTATGTCGGACAAATACGAGGTGACCGAGGGCGCGCGGGTATTCCCCGACATAACCCACTACCACACCCTCAACCCCGACTTCTACCTTTTCAGAAAACACCGCACGAAAAACGGGCGGTCTGTCGGCTATGTACATCTTCTCCCCGAAACGGTTGACACAAGCCTTTGCATACCTAAGCTTTTCAAAAAGGTATTTTACCGCTACATGATAAGCTTTTACAAGAGCATGGATTTCCTTGTGACGGTCAACCCGTATTTTATCGGGCGGCTTGCGCACTACGGCGTTGACAGGTCCCGCGTTACCTACATACCGAACTACGTTTCCTCCGAGCAATTCCACCCGATATCCGCCGAAGAAAAGGCGGCTCTGAAGCGGAAGTACGGCTTGCCCGAGGACAAATTCACGGTAGTATGCGCGGGTCAGCTTCAGGTGAGAAAGGGCGTTTTTGACTTTGCGGAGCTTGCGCGGCGAATGCCGGACGTTAACTTCGCATGGGCAGGCGGCTTTTCATTCGGCAAAATGACCGACGGCTACAAGGAGATAACCGAGCTGTCGAAAAATCCCCCCGAGAACCTCTACCTCCTCGGCATGATCGAGCGCGAGGACATGAACGGCATATACAACATGGGCGACGTAATGCTGCTCCCGTCGTTCGAGGAGTTATTCCCGATGACGATACTTGAAGCGATGTGCGCTCACACTCCGATACTTCTGCGCGACCTTGACATTTACCCCGATATCCTTTTCGACTTCTACCGCTCGGCGGACAGCGTTGACGGGTTCGAAAGGGTTATCCGCCAAATGATGACGGACGCGGAATTTTACGCGAAATGCGTCGACGACTCCCGCCGCGGGAACGAATTTTACTCCAAGGAACACGTCACGCAGATGTGGGACGAATTTTACACCATGGTATACAACTCTATCGGGGACAAGAAAAAGAAATAACAAAAGGGGCTTGCCGAGCCCCTTTCGGTTTGTTAAAAATGAATATTGAATAATGAAAAGTGAATAATGAATAATTGCGGTGTGCCCTGCGGGCACGGATAAAGCACGGTACAACCATATTTTGGAATAATCGGCGAAGCCGACACCGATATTATTCATTCTTCTTTATTCACTATTCAATATTCATTCCTTGCCAAGCGCCTTAATTATATGCGAAAAACTGATACGAAAAACTGCCCCCGAAGCAACCCGGGGGCAGCGATTTATTTAACGGGCGAAATTATTCCGCCATAATAGCGCAAAGCTTATTTGTAAACCCAACGGGATCCTCTATCGGCATACCCTCGATAAGCAGCGCCTGATCGTAGAGGATATCCGCGTACTCTGCCGCCTTATCCTTGTCGCTTTCGAAGAGGGCTTTGAGCTTTGTGAAGATGGGGTGACCCGCGTTTATTTCGAGGATCTTCTCCGCCTTTGCGCCCTGCTCGTTCGGCATTGCGGAGAGCACCTTTTCCATTTCGACGGACAGCATACCCTCGCTTGTAATGCAGACGGGGTGGGTCTTGAGCCGCTGTGACAGCTTGACTGCCTTTACCTTGCCGCCGAGCTTTTCGGTCATGAAGTCGAACAGCGCCTTGTTGTCCTCCTCTGCCTTTTTGATCTCCTCTTTTTCCTCCTCGGTTTCAAGCCCGAGGTCGTCGGAGGACACCGACTTGTATTCCTTTCCGTTATAGTCATGCATCATCTGGATACAGAACTCGTCAACATGGTCGGTGAAGTAAAGAATTTCGTAGCCCTTATCCTTGACAAGCTCGGTCTGCGGCAGGCACTCGATACGCGCAACGCTGCTTCCGCTTGCGAAGTAGATGTACTTCTGCTCCTCTTTCATGCGGGAAACATACTCCTCAAGGGTGGTATAGCCGCCGTTGCTGGACTTGAACAGCAGCAGCTCCTGAAGCTCGTCCTTGTTGCTGCCGAAGCTTTCGTAAATGCCGTATTTAAGCTGCATACCGAACGCCTCGAAGAACTTCTCATACTTCTCGCGGTCGTTTTTGCAAAGCTTTTTCAGCTCGTTCTTAATGGACTTTTCAAGGCTTCTTGCGATAATTTTAAGCTGTCTGTCATGCTGGAGCATTTCACGCGAGATATTCAGCGACAGATCCTCGCTGTCGACAAGACCCTTAACAAAGCTGAAATAATCGGGGAGCAGGTCGGCGCACTTTTCCATTATCATAACGCCGCCGGAGTAAAGCTGCAAGCCCTTTTCATACGACTTTGAGTAATAGTCATACGGCGCTTTCGCGGGGACATAGAGCAGCGCGCTGTAGGTCGCCGTGCCCTCTGTTTTGGTATGGATATGGAGCAGCGGCTCGTCGTAGTCGTAGAATTTCTCCTTATAGAAGTTATTGTAATCCTCGTCGGTAAGCTCGCTCTTGGACTTCTTCCAGACGGGGGTCATTGAGTTAAGCGTTTCGGTTTCGATATACTTTTCGTACTCGTCCTTTGAGCCCTCTTTAAGCCGCTCGTGCTCAACGTCCATTTTAATGGGGTAATGGATATAGTCGGAATACTTTTTAACAAGGGACTTTATCCTGTACGGAGCGAGGAAGTCGTCGTAATTCTCGTCGTCGGTATTATCCTTTATTTCAAGGGTTATTGTCGTGCCGTTGCTGTCCTTTTCCGCGTCGGATATAGTGTACCCGTCGACGCCCTCGCTCTGCCACATATAAGCCTTATCCGCTCCGTAAGCCTTGGAAATAACGGTAACGCGCTTTGCAACCATAAACGCCGAATAGAACCCGACGCCGAACTGCCCGATAATATTCACGTCCTCGGTCTGCTCGTTCTCGTTCTTGAACGCAAGCGAGCCGCTCTTTGCTATCGTTCCGAGGTTATTCTCCAGCTCGTCCTTTGTCATGCCGATACCGTTATCGGAGATAACGAGCTTTCGCGCGTCCTTGTCCGCCTCGATGGTTATTGCGAGGTCGGAACGGGTTATTCCGATGTTCTCGCTCATTGACTTGAAATAAAGCTTGTCCATTGCGTCGCTGGCGTTGGAAATAAGCTCGCGCAGGAATATCTCCTTATGCGTATAGATCGAATTGATCATCATTTCAAGCAGGCGCTTTGATTCCGCCTTAAACTCCTTAGTTTCCATGAAAAATCAGCTCCTTTAATATATTTTATTTCTTTATAAGCAACGATTAGCACTCTCACTCTGTGAGTGCTAACTATATTATACACCTTTTCAAAAAAAAATCAAGGGGTTTTTAATTTTTTATTGCAAAATTCTGCGGGGGCTTTGCCCCTCTGACCCCGCGGGACTTGAGGCGCTGCCTTGAACCCTTTTGCAAAAGGTTGATAAAATTTTTTTGGGGGCAATTGCTTAATAATTGAGGTGTTAATTTCTTCTTTATTATAAAATTTCTCTTACTTATGTTTTCACAAAAATGCGAGGAGGAACCCTTCGGGGAAAGGGGGGAACAAG
>JBJFHP010000072.1:0-3812 GCA_051893715.1 Oscillospiraceae bacterium | reverse complement strand
GACAAGTTCGGCGGCGATATGTCAAAGGGTCTGGCGATAATCCCCTGCGAGCTTATCGACCATAACGGCGACGAGCTGAAAAGGGTGCTCTTAGAGCTTGCGGGCATCAATAAGCTTGACCCCGACTTTATAAACTGGCTCACCTCCGCCAACCACTTCACGAGCACGCTTGTCGACAGGATAGTCCCCGGCTACCCCCGCGACTGCGCCGCGCAGATATGCGAGGAAACCGGCTTCTCCGACAACAATATCGTAAAGGGCGAGATATTCCACCTGTGGGTGCTGGAAAAGGAGCCCTTTGTTCAGGCAAAGCTGCCCGCCGACAAGTCGGGGCTTAACGTCATTTTCGCCGACGACATCGTTCCCTACAAGCAGCGCAAGGTCAAGATACTTAACGGCTCGCATACCGCAATGGTTCCCGTCGCTTATTTAAGCGGGATAGACACCGTTCGCGAGAGCGTTGAGGACGAGGACGCAGGGCGCTTTGTTTCCGAGCTTATCAACGACGAGATAAAGCCGACCATCGACCTGCCGAAGGAGGAAATGGACGCCTTCGCAAACAGCGTTGTCGAGCGCTTCAAAAACCCCTTTATCCGCCACGAGCTCATGTCGATAGCGCTTAACTCCACCACAAAATTCAAGACAAGACTACTCCCCACCTACAACGATTATCGCAGGAAATTCGGAAGATCTCCGAAGCACGTTCTGTTCTCGCTTGCGTCGCTTATCGTATTTTACCGCGGAAAGCGCGGCGAGCAGCCTATCGCGCTCAACGACGACCCGAAGTACCTCGATTTCTGGAAGAAGCTCTGGGAGGGCGCGGATTATTCCGCTATGGCGAAAACCGTCCTTTCCGCAAGCGATATCTGGGAGCAGGACCTTGACGAGGACGACAACGCGGCATTGGTTGCGGGGTATATCGAAAGCATTGTTACGAACGGAGAGCGCGAGGCTCTGCGTAAATTCTTAGGGTGATCATATGAAAAAAACGATCATTATTTCTCCCCTTGACTCGGTGGCAGTAGCCCTCGTTCCGCTTAAAAAGGGCGAACAGGCAGAGGGCGTTACCCTCGCGGAGGATATCGAAAAGGGTCACAAGTTCGCGCTCAAGCCCATAAAATCGGGCGAGCAGGTCATAAAATACGGCGAGGTCATCGGCAAGGCTGCGCGGGATATTGCCGCGGGCGAACACGTTCACAGCCATAATATGGTAACAAACCTCTCCGGCGTTCTGGAGTATTCCTACGATAAAAAGGAAATTGCCCCCATAAAACAGGGAGAAAGCCGCAAAATATCGGCTTATCGCAGGAAAAACGGCGACATCGGCATTCGCAACGAGCTTTGGGTCATTCCCACCGTCGGCTGCGTTAACTCGCAGGCAAGGCTTATCGTCGAGCGGTTTATCAGAAAGCACCCCGATATGCAGGGCATTGACGGCGCTTTCGCGTACACTCACCCCTACGGCTGCTCGCAGATAGGCGAGGATCATAACCGCACGCGCAGCCTGCTTCAGCGAATGGTCAAGCACCCGAACTGCGGCGGCGTGCTCGTGCTGGGTCTTGGCTGCGAGAACAACCGAATGGACGTTTTTAAGGAAACACTCAGCGAATATGACGAGGAGCGCACGGAATTTCTCATCGCACAGGACGTCCCCGACGAGATAGAAGCGGGCGTTGAGCTGCTGGAAAAGCTGTATGAAAAGGCAAAGTCGGACAGGCGCACCGAAGCGGATATGTCGGAGTTAAGGGTCGGCTTGAAATGCGGCGGCTCGGACGGTCTTTCGGGAATAACGGCGAACCCCCTCGTCGGCAGATTTTCCGATTATATGGCGTCAATAGGCGGCACGACAGTGCTTACGGAGGTGCCCGAAATGTTCGGAGCGGAGCAGCTCCTCATGGCGCGCGCAAAGGACGAGGAAACCTTCGGCAGGATAGTTAAGCTTGTAAACGGCTTCAAGGAATACTACCAAAAGCACGATCAGCCCGTGTACGAAAACCCCTCCCCCGGCAACAAGGCGGGCGGTATCACAACGCTCGAGGACAAGTCGCTCGGCTGCACGCAGAAATCGGGAACAAGCGAGGTCTGCGGCGTGCTGTTTGACGGCGACGCGCTTTCGGGCGGCGGTCTTAACCTGCTTAACGGCCCGGGTAACGATATGGTCGCGGTGACAAATCTCGCCTGCGCGGGCTGCCATATGGTGCTTTTCACAACGGGACGCGGAACGCCCTTCGGCGGCTTTGTCCCCACGATTAAAATATCCACCAACTCCGACCTTGCCGCGCGCAAGTCCAACTGGATAGACCTTGACGCGGGCGGGATAACCCTCGGCGAAAGCTTCGACAGCAAGCTGCTCCAGCTTATTGACCTTGTTGCGGAGGTCGCAGACGGCAGGCTTACCGCAAACGAACGCTGCGGCTCGCGCGATATAGCGCTGTTCAAGACGGGCGTTACGCTTTGATGAACTTTTTTGAAAGGACAAATTTTTCATGAAAAACTTTATGGATAAGGATTTTCTCCTTACAACTCCGACTGCGGTGAAGCTGTTCAACGACTATGCGTCAAAGCAGCCGATCATAGACTACCACTGCCATATCAACCCGAGGGAGATCGCCGAGGACAGAAGGTTCGACAACATAACTCAGGTATGGCTCGGCGGCGACCACTACAAGTGGCGCCTTATGCGCTCCGCAGGCGTTGACGAAAAGTATATCACGGGCGACGCTTCCGACCGCGAGAAGTTTCAGAAATGGGCGGAGGTGCTCGGAAAGGCAGTCGGCAACCCGCTGCTTCACTGGAGCCATCTTGAGCTTCAGCGCTATTTCGGGTACAACGGCGTGCTCAATGCAGGCACCGCCGAGGAGGTATGGCAGCTTTGCAACGAAAAGCTCGCGCAGCCCGATATGAGCGTCCGCGGGCTTATCGAAAAGTCGGGCGTTGAGGTCATCTGCACCACGGACGACCCCGTTGACACGCTCGAATGGCACAGGATGATTGCCGCAGACAGCAGCTTCAAGACAAAGGTTTACCCCGCATGGCGCCCCGACAAGGCAATGAACATCGAAAAGCCCGATTTCACGGACTATCTCGCAAAGCTTTCGCAGGCGAGCGGCGTTGAAATAACCGACCTTTCCTCGCTGAGAGAAGCCCTCGTAAAGCGCATGGATTTCTTCGGCGAAATGCAGTGCAGAGTGTCCGACCACGCGCTGGAGTACGTTTATTACGCCCCCGCGGAGGACGGCGAGCCGGAGCAGATACTTGCGAAAAGGCTTCGCGGCGAAGCGCTGACGGAGCTTGAAATAAAGAAATACAAGACGCAGTTCATGCTGTTCTGCGCGGGCGAGTATCACAAGCGCGGCTGGGTAATGCAGCTCCATTACGGCACAAAGCGCGACAACAACACCGTTATGTACAACAAGCTGGGTCCCGACACCGGCTACGACTGCATAAACAACTACGCGCCCTCGTCCGAAACGGCGAACTTCCTCGACGCGCTGGAGCGCGGCGGAGCGCTTCCCAAAACGATAATTTACAGCCTTAACCCGCATGACAATCAGGCGATAGACACCATTCTCGGCTGCTTCCAGAGCAGCGAAGCGGTAAGCAAGATACAGCACGGCTCGGCTTGGTGGTTCAACGACCACAAAACGGGTATGCGCGAGCAGCTTATCTCCCTCGGAAATCTCGGCTACCTCGCGGGCTTCGTGGGAATGCTCACCGATTCGAGAAGCTTCCTGTCCTATCCGCGCCATGAGTATTTCAGAAGAATACTCTGCGACCTGCTCGGCGAGCTTGCGGAAAACGGCGAGTTCCCC
>JBJFHP010000071.1:0-3827 GCA_051893715.1 Oscillospiraceae bacterium | reverse complement strand
AGCCGAAGGACTCGGAAGCAGCAGCCTTCATAGCAGCGTTGATGCCTTCCTTGGTTACATCTGTACCCTTAACAACTGCGGTCAGGATAGTTGTGGAACCGGTGGGAACAGGAACGCGCTGTGCGGAGCCGATGAGCTTGCCGTTCAGCTCGGGGATAACCAGACCGATAGCCTTAGCAGCACCGGTGGAGTTAGGAACGATGTTAGCAGCGCCTGCTCTTGCTCTTCTGAGGTCGCCCTTTCTGTGAGGACCGTCGAGGATCATCTGATCGCCTGTGTAAGCGTGAATGGTGCTCATGATACCGGACTGTACGGGAGCGTAGTCATTCAGAGCCTTAGCCATAGGAGCGAGGCAGTTTGTGGTGCAGGAAGCAGCGGAAATGATCTGATCTTCCTTGGTCAGAGTGTTCTCGTTTACGGAGAATACGATTGTCTTGAGGTCGTTGCCTGCGGGAGCGGAGATAACTACCTTCTTAGCGCCTGCATTGATGTGAGCCATGGACTTCTCCTTGGAGCAGTAGAAGCCTGTGCACTCGAGAACAACGTCAACGCCGAGCTCGCCCCAAGGGCAAGTATTAGCGTCCTTTTCAGCATAGATCTTCAGGGTCTTGCCGTCAACTGTGATAGTGTTAGCCTCGTCGTCAGCGGTAACTGTGTGAAGGTTCTCGCCGATTCTGCCGCAGTAGCCGCCCTGAGCGGTATCATACTTGAGAAGCTGAGCGAGCATGGAAGGCTTGGTCAGGTCGTTGATAGCAACTACCTCGTAGCCCTCTGCGCCGAACATCTGTCTGAACGCAAGGCGTCCGATACGGCCGAAACCATTGATTGCAACTTTAACTGCCATTGGAATATTCCTCCTGAAAGTTATTTGATTTTTGTTCCGCGGCATTTTTCCGCGGAGCAGATATTCCTATCAATTAATATTATACTAAAAACACAAAGTTTTATCAAGGTGTTTGTAGAAAAATTATCATAAAATAAAAGAAAAATGTGTGAGCAATTTTTGTGCATTTTGCTATACTTTTCACGCCGTTACCACTTTATATATGAATAAAAGCGACAGCGCGACACAATATTTACTCCGTTTCGCCGCGGAATTTTCTCACAAACCATATATTGTCGGGGTCTTTTACCGTAAATTCCCTGTTGTTGAGGTATTCAAGACAGCCCGCGTCCGTTGCGAAGCGGAATATCAGCTTATAGGAGCAGAGCGCCTGATATTTATAGCCGCACTGCTTGTTCAGACGGTTGCTGCCGTATTTTCCGTCGCCGAGCAGCGGGTGACCGATATGCGCAAAATGCGCGCGTATCTGATGAGTTCTTCCCGTGAGCAGGTCTACCTCCGCAAGCGACTTGTCCCCTGCCGTTTCGATGACGCGGTACTTCGTCTTTATCGTCAGCCCGTCGGGTATCGGCTTGTCGGAAACGACAACGCGGTTTTCCTCCGAAAGCTTTTTCAGGTAGGCGGTGAGCGTTGCGGAACGCGGCTCGGGCACGCCGCTCACTACGCACAGATACAGCTTGACAAGCTCCCTGTCGTGAATTTTCGCGTTGAGTATACGCAGGCTTTCCGCGTTCTTCGCGGCGATGACTATGCCGCAGGTGTTCCTGTCAATGCGGTTGCAAAGCGCGGGGACAAAGCTGTTTTCCTCCTCGGGGACATACTCGCCCTTTTTCCACAGGTAGCACAGAATACGGTTGATGAGCGTGTCCGAGGTGTTGTCGTTGTCCTCGTGGACAACCATTCCGACAGGCTTGTCAACAAGAAGGATATTTTCGTCCTCGTATATGACCGAAATATCGGACGGGACTGTGCGGAAATCGTTCGCGCGCTCCGTGGGCGCTTTTGAGAGCAGCTCGTCGCTCAGGTAAAAGCGGAACACGTCGCCCTCGCACAGCTTCACATTCGGCTCGGTTTTCGCGCCGTTGAGCTTTATCCGCTTTTTTCGCATGAGCTTGCACACAAGCGTCGGCGAAAGGTTCGGGAACGCCTTGGATAGGAAGCGGTCGGCGCGCTGCCCCGCGTCGTTTTTCGTTACGGTCAGTTCGGTCATTTTTCCTCCGTTTCGGTCTTTAATACGGGGTCAAGCTTTGTTATTTTTTTGATGTGTCTGATATAGAAAACAACGGAAATCACCATCGCGATAGTCCACCCGAAAGGCCATGAATACCATATCCCGTCCGCACCGAACAAAGGCTTCAGCACAAACGCGATACCGACGCGTAGAATAAGGTCGCTGAACGTGGTTATCATGAACGCGCGCATATTCCCCGTCCCGCGCAGAACTCCGTCCGCGACAAGCTTTAAAGATACCGCGAGGAAAAACGGCGAAACTATTTGCAGGAAATGTATTCCCGCCTCCGCCGCGCCCGCATTGTTTGCGTCGCCGCTGTCCATGAAAAGATAAATAAGCGAGCCCGCAAAAATGACGTAAATCAGCGAAAACACCGCCGCTATCCCCACCGCGAAAAGCGCGCCCACCTTAAAGCCCTTGCGCACCCTCATATATTCGCCCGCGCCTGTGTTCTGCGCGGCGAAGTTGGAAAGCGAATTGCTGACTGTTGAGAAGCACATGACCGCAAAGGTGTTCAGCTTTATTGCGGAGGAATACCCCGCCATGACGTCAACGCCGCAGGAGTTTACAAGGCTCTGTATAAACAGATTTCCGACGGAAACAAAGCTCTGCTGAAGAATGCTCGGAACGGAAAGCGAGGATATCTTCCCGAGCATACGCCACTCAAAATAAGCGAATTTCCCGCTCTTTATCTTGGATATCCTCCGTATCAGCACAACGAACGCGAGCACCGCGCATACGCCCTGACAGATGAACGTTGCCCATGCCGTACCGGGAACGCCCATATTGAACACCGCAACGAAAAGCAGATCCAGCGCGATGTTCCCGAGGGAAGAGCCTATCAGGAAATAAAGCGGCGTATTGCTGTCGCCGAGGGCGGAGAAAATGCCCGTGCAGATATTGTAAATAAACAGGAAAATCAAGCCGAAAACGTAGATATTCAGGTAATCCCGACCATCACTGAATACCGCAGCGTCCGTTCCGAGGAGCTCGAGGAACAGCCCGCTTGTGAAAAATCCGACGATAGTCAGCACCGCCGCTGTGGCAAAGGTCGAGATAAGCGACGTGAAAACGGCGGTTTTCATGTTTTCATAATCCTTAGCGCCGAAAAGCGTTGAAATGACGACCGAGCAGCCGATGTTCATTCCCGTGCCGATGGCGAGGAATATCATTGTTATGGGGTAAGACGCGCCGATAGCTGCGAGCGCGTCCTTGTTGATGAAATTGCCCGCGATCATGCTGTCAGCAATTGTATAAAGCTGCTGGAAAACCACGCTGACAAGCAGGGGTATCGAATATTTCAGCAGTATGGGCGCAACACGCCCCCTTGTCATATCCTTTACCATAATATCTCCGTCAAAACGCGAAAAACACCCGACAGCACCCTACTTCACTGCCGTCGGGAATTTTCCGATAAACCCCGCGAATTATCGTCGGGGAATAATTACTTCTTTGTCTTTGCCTCAGCTTTCAGGCGCAGGTCGCGCTCGAGAATTACCTTTCTCATTCGTATGCTCTTGGGCGTTACCTCAACGAGCTCGTCGTCCTGTATGAAATCAAGGCACTCCTCAAGGCTCATCTGCTTGGGCGGAATGAGGTGGAGCGCGTCGTCAGAGCCGCTCGCGCGCGTGTTGGTGAGGTGCTTTTTCTTGCAGACATTTATCACGATATCGCCCGCTTTCGGGGATACTCCGACGATCATGCCCTCGTAAACGGGAACGCCCGCGCCGATGAACAGCGTGCCGCGCTCCT
>JBJFHP010000070.1:0-3831 GCA_051893715.1 Oscillospiraceae bacterium | reverse complement strand
CTCGGGCTTGTTATGTTGGAAGAACCGCAGGCTACACACTCAATTGTGGGGTCTGTCCACCTCATCACCTTTGCGGTTTCGTGTGCAAGCCGTGCGTACTCCCGCGGGGTTTTTGCGCAATGGATCCTCCGGTCTGTGTCCATGATATACCGTTGTTGAAGGTATCCTGCGACGGATTGTGTATCAGCTCGGTCAGCTTCGGGGTCACGCCCTCGGGATTAGGAGCGCCCTTGCATAAGCGCCGAAATCGGAGAGGTCTGCTTCATACAGCGCCCAAATTCCGCAGGGGTAGAACAGCGTCTTGCCCTGTGAAATATTAGAGGGATTGATTTGCCGGTTATGTTCCCACTTGGGGTACGGCATATTATTCCGGTACATTTTAAGCAGGTAATCCTGTGCAATATCGGTAGTGGGGTTCTTGAGGTTGTTTACGATTTTTCCGTCCTCCATACCGATGAAAGGAACGCCGGCGTCAGAACCAACCGTTGCAACATAATGATTGCCCCGGAAAACAAACAAATCGTTCATTTCCTTTGTCGGCTTCCACACCTCGGAATCAAAGTCAATTTACTGATCCATCGGCTCAAACATATTATAGATAGCGCCCTTGGGGAACATATCGAGGTCGGCTGCCGAGTAGAAATCGGGCGAATCGCCGGCAGATATCATCGCACCGAGCTTGTCGAACTTTGCGTCCTCCTCTTTCATGGTCGAGGGAACACCCGATGTTGTCGACGCGGGCGTCGTGTTGTTCGGAACGCCGTCAGACGAACCGCCCGACGCAATACCCGAGCTTTCGTCACAAGCGGTAACAGAAGTGACAGCGATTAACGAGGTAAGTATTGCCGCAGTCAATTTCCTGAACGTTTTCATTGCTATTTCCTCCTTATAATGATTGAAATCTGGTTTCGGATCACCGCTTCCGAAAATATATAATACTGCATTTGACTGCTTTTTTCAATGACAAAAGCTAGGCAAATACTAACATATTCTGTTTTTTAAGCAAATTGCGCAAAAAATAAAAGCCGCACAGGAGCTTTTCGCCCCGTGCGGCAGCTTTTGTTATTGCTTATATACGCCGGTTATTGCTTCGACAAGCTTGGGAACAAACCAGGTGTAACGGTAGGGAGTGTATGCGTGAATCGATACGATGATATTTGGGTCGTCGGGTATCTCAAGCTCTTTCATGGACACCTCGACGGGCTGTGCCGCAAAGATCGTGATAAGAAGCCCGCGGGTGGAATTGTTGCCGCCGGTCGCTCTGACGGTTTCAACAAACGCTTTGGTGAGAATGTTCAGCGCCTCTCTTCCGTCCGCGGTGCCGCCGTCCCATTCCTTCTCGCCGCCTTCAATTATTTATACAAATGCAGGATTTTTGTTTCTGCTTGGCTGACATCGGAAACCAAATCGGGAGGAGTTAATTATGAAACAGTTTACCGGATATTTGCGGGGAGTAAACCTCGGCGGCCGGCTTTCTCAATGCGTTCACACAAGCGAGCATTACAGCTCGTTTATAACCGAGGAGAATATCGGCGGCATTCAATGGAACAGCGTTCATACGCTCCGTCTGCTTGACAAGCCCTACGATGAAAACATCGTGTTCAATTTTCACTTCTACGAGCCGTTTCTGTTCACACATCAGAGCGCTCCGTGGCTGCCCGCTATCCCAAAGGGCGAGATGAACTACCCCGCGACAATGGAGCGCTACCGCAGACTTTCCGAGCAGATAAACTGCTTCGGCTCGGGGCTTAAAAACACCGATGAAATGGGCGCGGGATTTATGGAGCTGCTTATCATTGAGGCGGTCAACGCGGCGGAAAATGCGGGTGT
Source organism: Oscillospiraceae bacterium (assembly GCA_051893715.1). GTDB lineage: Bacteria > Bacillota > Clostridia > Oscillospirales > Ruminococcaceae > CAG-115. The sequence continues at coordinate 2,001 of JBJFHP010000070.1, read as the reverse complement.
GCCGCTTTACTGCAGAGAATACGGCGTTGACTATTTCGCGCCGCCTACTGACACGCTGGCGTGGTTCAGGGATATCCATTCCGTTTTTGAAAAGTACGGAATAGGGCGCGCCGTGTGGACTTATAAAAAACTGGACTTCGGCATAACAGACGAGCATTACAGCAGTATTTTCGGGGAGCTTACAAAGCTTCTCTGACCGAAACGGAGGTAAACATGGGATTTCGACAGGACTTTGTATGGGGCGCGGCAACCGCCGCATATCAGATAGAGGGAGCGTATAATTCCGACGGAAAGGGCGAAAATATCTGGGACGTTTTCACCCACACCGACGGCACGATTTCCGACAAAAGCAGCGGCGATATCGCCTGCGACCACTATCACCGCTTTAAGGAAGACGTTAAGCTGATGTCCGAGCTGGGGCTTCGGGCTTACCGCTTTTCAATTTCATGGAGCAGAATTATTCCGAACGGCACGGGCAGTGTCAATCAGGCGGGCGTTGATTTTTACAACGCGTTAATTGACGAGCTGCTGAAATACGGGATCGAACCGTATGTTACTCTTTATCACTGGGATCTTCCGTATGCGCTTCACTGCAAGGGCGGCTGGCTCAATGACGACAGTTCCGATTGGTTTGAGGAATACACCTCTACTGTGGCGTATCTTTTCGGCGACAGAGTAAAGCACTTCATCACCTTTAACGAGCCGCAGGTTTCTGTTGGCTGCGGCTATGAGCAGGGAGTCCATGCTCCGGGAATGAAGCTCGGAAAAAGGGAACTGCTCCATATCTGCCACAATATACTGAAATCGCACGGCAAAGCGGTCAGAGCGCTCCGTAAGCTTGTTCCCGACGCACAGGTGGGAATAACTCTCGCCACAACTCCCCCTTGCCCTGTCGGGGAGAAAGACGTTGACGCCGCAAGAAATTCCTATTTTTACAGCGGCAGAAACCACTTTATTTTTGCGGAGGCATTCTGGCTTGACCCGATAGTTTTCGGGAAATACCCGCAGAGTATTCTTGACGAATGTGCGGATATTCTGCCGGAGATCAGGGAAACGGATATGGAGCTTATCAGCGCCCCGACAGATTTTATCGGAATTAACACCTATACCGGACGGTTGGTTGAGGAGCGCGGCGGGCAGTGCTGCGACGCAAAGCTTCCGCAGGGAATTTCACTTAATGCTATTGGCTGGGCAACCATTCCGCAGACGCTTTACTGGGGACCGAAATTTTTGTATGAGCGCTACAAGCTGCCGATAATTATTACCGAAAACGGCATGGCGGCGCACGACACGGTTTCGGTTGACGGAAAGGTACACGACCCGAACCGCACCGACTATCTCCACAGATATATCCGCGAGCTGCGCAGGGCGGCAGAGGACGGCGCGGATATTCGGGGTTATTTCCAGTGGTCATTCCTTGACAATTTCGAGTGGGCGATCGGCTATACTGCACGTTTCGGAATGGTTTACACCGATTACCTCACACAGCAGCGAATTGTAAAGGATTCTGCATATTGGTACAAGGACGTTATCAGCAGCAATGCAAATGATTTGTAATTAAGGATATATTAAGGGCAACGCCGCACAATTTACGCATTAGTTGTGCGGCACTGCCTTTACTTATTTCCGAAATTAAAAATTTATTTCTGTGCTTACGCACTTTGTTCCGCTTAATTTCTCGCTTATTTCGTCAGGCTGATGAGTACCTGCGAATAATGTAAATATGCTGCCGAAGCGCTTGCGTTCGCCGTTTTCGTCAACAGCGGTGAATGCCCTTTCCGATACGGGAATTTCCACGGATATTTTCTCGCCCGCTGCAAGCCTGACCCTCTTGAAACCGCACAGGCTCACATTAGGCACAGCGTTTTCGGAGTAGTCCTTGATATAAAGCTGAATAACGTCCTCCGCCGCATTATCGCCCGAATTTTCGGCGGTCACAACAGCCGTGCCGTCCTTATATTCAACCGATGTGCAAACAATTTTTCCGTAAGTAAGACCGTA
>JBJFHP010000069.1:0-3862 GCA_051893715.1 Oscillospiraceae bacterium | reverse complement strand
CGAAGCCGATACCGCCATTATTCATTCTTCTTTATTCATTATTCAATATTCATTTATTGTTGAAAAGGCTTTTTCGACAAGCTAAGCCGCCGAATTGCACCTCGGCGGCTTGTGTTATTTGATTTCCGTCTTTCTCGGCAGAACCAGCGTCATTGTCGTCCCGACGCCCTCTGTGCTCTCCGCGCTTACGCTGCCGCCGTGGAGCTGCGCTCCGTGCTTGACTATTGACAGCCCCAGACCCGTTCCCCCTATGCGGCGGGAATGGCTCTTGTCCGCGCGGAAGAAGCGCTCGAATACGCGGTCTATGCTGTCGGCGGGTATGCCTATGCCCGTATCCTTTACGGTGATAACGACATTGTCCCCGTCCTTTATGTTTATCTCCGCCTTTCCGCCCGCCTTGTTGTATTTCACGGCGTTGTCCAGCAGATTGTATATCATTTCCTCGAGAACGGACGGTATTCCCTCGTAAACAGCCTCGTCGCCGCTCACGGTGAGCGTTATCCCGCTCCTGTCCGCAATGCTGCCGAGCCTTGACACCGCGAGCCGCGCAAGCTCCGCAATATTGACCTTCTCGCGGCGGTCGGTGAAGTTGTTCTCGTCAAGCTGCGAAAGCTTTATTATGTCCTCTATGAGCGTTATCAGCCGCCCCGATTCGTCGCGGATATTCTTCGCAAAGCCGCCGATATCCTCCGGCTTTACTATCCCGCCGCATATCATGTCGGATATTCCGTAAATGCTGGTGAGCGGGGTCTTCAGCTCGTGCGATACGTTGGACGTAAACTCGCGGCGGAGCCGGTCGCGCTGCTCGCGCTCGGTCGTGTCAAGTATTATGATGACCGCGCCGCTTATCTCGCCGTCGGTGCGGACAGGGTTCGCGATAACGCCGTAGCTTTTCTCGGATATTTCAAGCGTGCGCTCGCAGCGGTCGCCCTTCAGCGCGCTTTCGATAGCTTCAAGGAAATCCGGGCTTCGGTTCAGGGTCAGCACGCTCTGTTTTTCCTCAACGTTGTCAGCGCCGAGAATTTTCAGCGCGGCGGTGTTGTAGGACAGTATTTCCGTGTGCCTGTCCGCAATGATAAAGCCCTCGCTCATGTTTTCGGTTATAAGGGAAAATTCCGTGCGGCTGCGCGACAGCTCCTCCATTTTCGCGGTTATCTCCCTGTTCTGCTCGTTGAGCCTGTGGAGCAGCGGGGCTATCTCGGTATAGCTTTCGTCAATGTCAGGCTCTTTCAGGTCTATTTCGTTTATCGGCTTGACTATTTTCTTAGCCACTGCCGTCGCAAGAACTGCCGAAATAATGACCGCCGCTATGACTACGAGAAGTATTTCCCACCACAGCGACAAAAGCATCGAAAACGGCGTGTGCTGCGAGCAGGAAACACGGACTACTCTCCCGTCCTCAAGCTCGCGGGCGCAGTAGATCGTGTTTTCGGAAAGGGTGGAGGATATGCGGGTCACGGTCGCGTTGCCGTTTTTTCGCGCGGCGATTATCTCCTCGCGGTCGTTATGGTTCTCCATTTCCTTTTCGTCCGCAACGTTGTCGAAAATGACCGTTCCGTCCTCGGCGATGATCGTTATCCTGTTTTCCATGGAGGAAAAGCGTTCGTAATTCTCGCCGCCCGTCAGCGTTATCGAAAGCAGCTCCGCTTCCTCGGAAAGCTGCATTATCGTAGTTTTTCTTATGCTGCTGTACACCGCGCTAAGCGAAAGAGCAAGGGAAGCTACTATCGCCGCAAGCGCGACTATCAGCGAGCCGAAAAATATTCTCTTTGTCATGCTCAGAACTCCCCGACCGCTTTATAGCCTATTCCGCGGACAGTTTCTATTATACTGCCGCATTCGCCGAGCTTCGCGCGGAGCGTGCGGATATGCACGTCTACCGTGCGGCTCTCTCCGTCAAAATCGTAGCCCCATATGCGGGAGAGTATCTTGTCGCGGGTGAGGACTGTCCCTATATTTTCGAGCAGATAGCACAGTAGCTCAAATTCCTTATAGGTCAGCTGAACGTCCTTTCCGTTCGCCTTTACGATATGCCGCGAGGGGTTGACGTAAAGCCCGCCTACGCTGAACTCGTTCTCCTCTTTTCCGCCCGCCCTGCGCAGCAGCGCCTTGACGCGGGATATGAGCTCCATTGTGCCGAACGGCTTTGCGATATAGTCGTCCGCGCCGCTGTCAAGCCCTATCACCTTATCATATTCCGTGCCCTTTGCGGTGAGAAGTATCACCGGAAGATCGGACAGCTCCGCGCCGGAGCGTATCTTTTTCAGCACCGAAAGACCGTCCTCCTCGGGCAGCATTATATCAAGAAGAAGCAGCGACGGGCGCTCCTTTTTTACCGCCTGCCAGAACTCCGACGGCTTTTCAAAGCCCACGGCGGAAAGACCCGTATTGTTCAGCGCATACAGTACAAAGCTTCTTATGTTGCCGTCGTCCTCAAGCATATATATCATAACGTCACCTTTTCTCCTTTCGGAACGGTCATTTTTCTCCCGTTATGGAATACTTCACCCATTCCGCAATGTTTGTCGCGTGGTCGCCTATTCTTTCGAGATATTTCGCCGCCATAAGCAGATCCATCACATATTCCGCGTCCTTCGCGTCGCTGCGGACAAGCTCGGTGAGCTCGTTCTTAACGCTGAGGAAAAGCGCGTCTACCTTGTCGTCGGTGTCGATCGCCCGCTGCGCAAGCGTAATATCGCGGCGGACAAAGGAATCGACGCTCATCGTCACCATGCCGATCGTTTCGTTCGCCATGTCGGAAATATGCACCTTTCCCACAAGATCCGTCGAATGGATAAAGCCCGCAAGCTCCGCGATATCCTGCGACTGGTCGCCGATACGCTCCATATCGCTTATCATACGCAGCGCGGAGGACACCGTGCGCAGGTCGCGCGCAACGGGCTGCTGATGAAGCAGCAGCTTCATGCACAGCGCTTCAATGTCGTGCTCCATATGGTCGATCTCGTTTTCGTTTTCGTTGACCTTATTTATCATGGCTTCCGTTCTGTCGTCGAATATCGCCTTGACTGCGCAGGCGATGCTCTCCTCACAGAGCGCGCCCATCTTTATCAGCTCAACATTGAGCTGCCCGAGCTGCTCGTCGAAATGGTTTCTCATAACTGCCTCCTTAGCCGAATCTGCCCGTGATGTAGTCCTCGGTGCGCTTGTCCTGCGGCGTGGAAAAGATGGTGTCGGTGTCGTTGTATTCTATGACCTCGCCAAGCAGGAAGAACGCCGTCCTGTCGGAAATACGCGCAGCCTGCTGCATATTATGAGTTACCATAACTATAGTATAATCCTTTTTGAGCTCAATTGCAAGGTCTTCTATCTTAGAAGTTGAGATCGGGTCGAGCGCAGAGGTCGGCTCGTCCATTAAAAGCACCTCGGGCTCTACCGCGAGCGCCCTTGCTATGCAAAGCCGCTGCTGCTGTCCGCCCGAAAGACCGAGCGCCGATTTTTTCAGCCTGTCCTTTAATTCGTCCCATATCGCCGCGTCGCGGAGCGATTTTTCAACGATATCGTCCAGCTTTACCTTGGAATGTATCCCGTGCGTGCGCGGGCCGTAGGCAATATTGTCGTAGACGCTCATCGGGAACGGATTGGGCTTCTGGAACACCATTCCTACCCGCTTGCGCAGGATATTTGTGTCCATTTTTCCGTAAATATCCTCTCCGTCCAACAGAAACCGGCCCGTAATGCGGCAGCCCTCCACAAGGTCGTTCATGCGGTTGAGGGATTTAAGCAGGGTGGATTTTCCGCAGCCCGAGGGACCTATGAATGCGGTTATTTTGTTTTCGGGTATCTCAAGGCTGATGTCCTTGAGCGCATGGAAATCGTTATAATAAAGGTCGACATTCTTTAT
>JBJFHP010000068.1:0-16764 GCA_051893715.1 Oscillospiraceae bacterium | reverse complement strand
AAAACTCCTCCAACATCTATCAGGATCAGGCGAAGATCCTTTTCGACTACTACAAGGCTGCCGCGGAAACGATAGTCGCCGCGGAAATGGCAGAGGAGCGCAACAAGGCAGACCTTATCAAGGCGCGCGACGAGATGACCGCCGCAATGAACAAGGCAAAGACGCTCTCAACGATCATGTTCGTGCTGAGCATTCTCATCGTTCCGCTCATTATCGGTATCGTTCAGCGCGTTAAATACAATAATTTCAAGAGAGAGGTCGAGCGCTATGAGGCTATGATAGTCGAGTGCGACGAAAGATACAGGAATATCCGCAGGGAATACCGCGTCGACAAGATAGGCGTCGTTTATGTTCCCGTTGCGACAAGAGTACCGTTCGAGGACAGGAGCATTGTCCTCGACCACACGGGCGCTGTCGGGGAAACGGATTTCAACCTGACGATACTCAACCAGCCCGACGAGTTCCAGAGCTCCGTACAGCAGCTTTCCGACTCCCTCGAGAAGCTGCCGGTAGTTGAAAGCAGCTCGATGACCGAGAACGTTAACACCTCGGATTATTCCACATCTATTCAGAACGTCACGCTGTATGATTACATGGGCAGCATTGACAGGCAGGTAAGAAATATCAGCTACCTTCTCGGCGACAGCAACAACGCTTCCGTAAGGATACCCGTCATCAGCCCGGACAGCCGCGACGCCGAATATCTACGCGATTTTTCGACCACCGACCCCGGCTCGCACAGTGTCGTGAACGTGTTCGATGTTTCGTTTGACGACCGCCTCGCGAAGTTCGCCTCGCTTAACGCGCTGAAGGATCAGATAAAGAACACCGGCGACTCCGACAGCAACGAATACATAAAGCGCCTTATGCGCCGCCTTGCGGATTCGGTTCAGCTGCTCACCAAGACAAAGCTTTCCTCGCAGAACAAGCTGACGGAGTACACGTCCTCGATATTCGACCTTGTGCTCAAGGCGGGATATACGCAGTATTCGCCGTCGCTCGAGGCGGAGGAGATAGAGAGGGCGCGCGCCGAAAACATCTTCGACTACCACACGGCGGTCAACGATTATTCGCCGTTCTCGCTCAAGGCGGGCTCTGTCGTTAAATACGAGCTGTTTTCCAACAGCTGGATCGCCGAGGACGGCTCGAGAACATCTATGCCCTTCGGAATGCACCAGATAGACGAGGAGATATTCATGCCCGTCATCTCGGCGCTCATGGAAGAGAACAAGCTCGAGAGAATGAAGATCTACAACAACATCGACGACCAGAAGAGAATGTACGTCGACAGGTGGAAGACCGAGATCGGCAACTACTTCAGAGATAACCGCAAGACCGCCGACGAGCTTATCACGCATATGCGCGAAACCTACGCGGACTACATGAACGCATACAATATGTACCAGTCGCTTCTCAACACCAGCACCGCCATGAAGAAGAGCGGCAGCACCGACGACAGCGAGGTCAAGGAGAACGAGGCGCAGGCGGAAATGATCGCGGGCTTCGAGGCGCAGGCTTCGCAGTGCAATCAGCAGCAGGAGGAGTTCGCGGAGTTCATGGATCGTATCAACGACAGCATAGACGAATCCACCCGTCAGTTCGAGTATATCGAATACTACGAGGGCTCGCTCAGAGATACCATGGCGCACGAAACGGCAGTTGCATTCTCCGACCTGCACAGCCTTGACAGCCGCCGCAGGAGCCTTGTCGGCGTCAGCCCCTATGTTGCGAGCAACGCCGTGCTGCTGCCCGAGCCCGTGGTTACTCCCGACGTTTACGAAAGCATTCAGACCGACCTTGTTCAGAAGGTCAACGGCGTTATCGGTCAGCCGAATGTCGTTTCTCTCGAAAAGACAGACGCAGCTGCCGCTGTGAATACGGGGGAGTGACATTATGGCAGATTTTACATTTTTAGTCGACACCAACCCGATGGCGGCTTCCGTCAACGATGTGTCAAATCACGTCACGGCTACCACCGCGGCAGTCGTTGCAATGCAGGCGGCGGTCATCGCCTCCGAGAAGAAGTCGGCGGACAAGATCTGCGCAAACGTTGACAAGGGCTTCTTCAACCTTATCCGTTCGCAGGTTTCCATGAAGCTTTCCGTCTGCTATACGGAAATGCAGGCGAAGCTCGCGCTGCTGCTTGAATACGGAAAGACGCTCACAAAGACAAAGGAGCGCATGGAGAGCGATTACAACCGCGTCAAGGGGCAGTACAGCCATATTTTCAAGGGGCTTGACAAGGCGCTTTCCAACCGTATAGCGCAGCTCGACAAGGAAGCGGTGGGAATTGCCGAAACAAGGAAGAAGGTCACCCTCGGAATGTTCGAGCGCCATGTCCCCGAAACGGTGGTAACCTCCTCCGAGGTGGACTCGCTCGACCAGAAGATAGTTACCTCAAGAATTAAGGACAAGACCAACCACTCGCTTGATTTCCTCGCGAACAAGGTCAGCGAGAACCATGTTTACAAGTCGCTCATGGACTCCATGCTTGACCGCACCAGCACGGAGGTAAGACAGCAGGAATATATCCCCGTGGTATTTGCCTCAAAGCAGAGCACGCTCGTCACCGATACATATGTGTTCAGCCTGCACCTGCCCGATTACCTCCCCGAGCAGATACGCAACAGCATAAGCCTGAATATCCTCAACCAGGAGGAGATCTGCACCGCGGCAAACAAGGAGGATTTCGAGCGGAAAAGCATTTGCGACGAATACAGGGCGCTTGTGGCTTCCTCCGCGCTTGATCCCAGAGTTGCGGAAAAGATGATGCAGCTGTTTCAATTAGGAGGTTGCTGATGAGTTATACAAGAACTTATTCCGGCACTGTCCATGTTACCGGCTCCGTCAGCGCTTCCTACCCCGCGAGCGAGCACGGCGGATATCAGACGGTGTATTACGAGCAGAATGTTCCGCTGACGTTCGATGTCACCGTTGCGACCGAGCCGTTCGACAACAGCGTAAGAAATGCGAACCTGCACGTTGACGGGCTGACGGCTTCCGTTGCGGCAATGAATGCTGCGAACTGCGCGCAGATAGCGCAATGCTCCGAGCAGATCTCCGACAGCCTGACGAAAGGCTTTTACAGCCTTATTCAGAACGATATAACCACAAAAAAGGCAGAGAACAACACGCTTATCCAGACGAAAGCCGCGCTGCTGCTGGAGCATTCAAAGGCTGTCAGGGACAAGCACGACCGTATGCTCTCGGACGTCGAGAGGGAACGCGCGAAGTTCGGAAAGGTGTTCAGGGATCTCGATAACGAGATGGAAAGGCGTATCACCGAGATAAACAGACCCGCGTTCACGCTCGGCAAGAAGGTAAGGGAAGAAATCGCGGTGAAGCCGTATGTGGGTCCCGCCGCGGAAACAGCCGACCTTCTCGGCGCAAGGAGCAATAACAGCGGCAGAATTGCTGCGGCGGGGCTGCGGCAAAAGGTGTCCGCCGTGCTGCACAATCTTTCCGAGTCGCTTAACAGCAACCTGAAGTACCGCCACATGATGCGGGATATCCTGTGGAACAAGAGTATCGAGGAGGATCGGCAGCAGTCCTACATACCCGTTGCGTACTGCGTTTCGGAGCAGATATCCGACGGGCGGTTTATGTGCAGCTGCTATACGTCAGACAATGCGCGCAGGGACAGTATCCTTGCCTCCGTAAATTCGTATGTGATAAGTAAGAACGCCGAAGCAAAGGCGGTGCCCAATGAGGAACTGAAGCTTATCGATCAGGCGTTTTCAAGCATGGTGCAGGACAGCTACAACAGCTCCGGCGAACGCGACGAATACCGCGAGCGCGTTTACACCGAGATATGCAGGCTGTGGAAAGCAGGCTGTCCGAACCTTAAACAGGTTTAATTTTATGACATCAGGAGGAGCAGATGGAAACTTTACGCGAAATAAGGTTTGATGATAAGGATCTTTTCCTAAAGGATAACATTGTCAAGACAAGCATTCTTCCGCAGGGCTCGAAGGATCTCAAGCGAAACATAAAGATCGAGGCGAACACCTTCTTTGAGGGGAGCGTTTTCGGGAACACGATAGAGATAGACGACGGCGGCGTTGTTTTCAAGGGCGCGGTCTTTGCCAACAAGGAGCTTCACATAGCGACAACAATGGCGGGCATGGTGCGGTTCAACAAGGCGGTCGCGAGCTCGGAGAGCATTGCGGCGCTCGTGTCGTCGGGCAGGGTCATTTTCGGCTCGGACGTCAACGCTCCGTCGGTAAGGCTCAAGAACTGCTATATCGGGGGCAGCGTTTTCGGCTCGGAGGTTTATCTTGAAAACTGCGTTGTACTCGGCGGCGTTTTCGCCACGAAAAATCTCACGATAACAAGCTGCATTTTCGGCACGTTCAACGCGCCGAGCGTTGAGCTTTCGGGCGTGAACTATATGCTTTACCCCGCGGCGTTCTCGGTGGAGCCGCTTTCGTTCCTGCCGCAGACGGAGCTTTACAACATTTCCATGGCGCATCTCGGCGCGCTGTTCAAGGGCGAGCCCGAGAGCGAGAACACCGGCAAGATAAAGATGGATCTTGAGGACGACCATCAGAGGACGGTACTCGTGGACGACGACGGCTCGACTACCACCGTGAACAGCTATTCCGTTTCGGGAAGAGTGCTTGTTGCGGATCTTATTGATTTCGAGAAGCTCGAGAACCACTTCCTTATCGGCGCGGGCGCGCTGAACAGCCAGATACTCAAGGTCTACTCGCTGACCAAGGCTGACGGCGAGAAGTCGGAGGAGCTGACTGTTGACAACATATCCGATTTCTTCTTCAAGATCATCTCGGGCGTTATTCAGATACAGGATATCTCCGGCGAGATAAGCTTCAGCGACCTCAAGAAAGCGTTTGAATAAGCGCGTTACCGTTATATTGACGCATAATATTGCCGCTCGGCTGTACCGGGCGGCTTTGTTGTTTTTGGGGTTAATGGGCGGCATATGCGGCGGGGCGGTCATGCAAAACAGGTAATGAGCGGCGGCACACCGGCAGTCAGACCCAAAAAAATTGCAAATTTCTGCAAATATGCACAAATAATCTTGACATTCGTGGGAAATAGTTGTATGATATAAATTAAGAATATATTATGCAGAGGCTGTGACTTCTGCGGAAAAGGGAGTTTTTATGGGAAAGGCAAAAAAATACATCGGCGCTGCGGTGTTCGTGGTGCTTATCGCCGCGTTCATCGTGTGCTGTTTTGTTCAGGCGCCGCTTGCGGAGGCGGTGGGCTCAATGTGGTCGCTGCTGCCGCCGATCGTGGCAATAGGGCTGGCGCTCATCACCAAGGAAGTGTATTCCTCGCTGTTCATCGGAATACTCACGGGCGGCGTTATTTACGCGTTCGCAAGCTCGACAGGCTTTGAGGGAATGTTCACCGCCGTCGTCAGCGACGGACTTATCGCGAATATTTCCGACCCGTACAACGTCGGGATACTGATATTCCTTGTTGTCCTCGGAATAATTGTGGTGCTGATGAACAAGGCGGGCGGAAGCCGTGCCTACGGCGAATGGGCGGCAAAGCACATCAAGACCCGCCGCGGCGCTGCGCTGTCGACGTTCTTCCTCGGCGTGCTGATATTCGTTGACGACTACTTCAACTGCCTTACGGTGGGCTCGGTAATGCGCCCCGTAACCGATAAGCACAAGATATCGCGCTCAAAGCTTGCCTACATCATCGACTCGACCGCCGCGCCGATTTGCATTATCGCGCCGATATCCTCATGGGCGGCGGCTGTCAGCGGAACAGTCGACGGCGTGAACGGTATCACGCTTTTCATTAACACGATACCCTACAATTTGTATGCATTCCTGACGATACTTATGGTGGTATTTATTTCCACCACGGGCTTTGACTTCGGTCCGATGAAAAAGCACGAGGACAACGCCGCGAACGGCGACCTCTTCACCACGAGAAACAAGGTCTACGACGAGGACGAACAGCCCGTAAGGTCAAAGGGCAAGGTGATAGACCTTGTGCTCCCCGTTGTTGTTCTGATAGTGCTGTGCGTTGTCGGAATGATATACACGGGCGGATTTTTCGGCGGTGTTGACTTCATAACCGCGTTTGCGGACTGCGACGCTTCTTACGGGCTGTCGCTCGGCTCGATAAGCGCGCTGCTTGTCATCATCATTTATTTCATGCTCCGCGGCGTGCTGAAATTCTCCGAATGCATGGACGCTATCGCCGCAGGCTTCAAGCAGATGGTGCCCGCGATACTTATTCTCACCTTTGCGTGGACGCTTAAATCTATCACAAACTCGCTCGGCGCGGGCGTGTTCGTGTCGGGCGTTGTTAAGAGCGCAACGGCGCTCAGCATTCTCCTGCCGCTTATCATGTTCGTTGTGGCTATCGGGCTTGCGTTCGCGACGGGAACTTCCTGGGGCACGTTCAGCATACTTATCCCCATAATAACAAGCGTGTTCAGCGTTGAGCTCGCCAACACCGCAGTAACGGGCGAGATACCCCCGATGGTAGTAATATGCATATCCGCCTGCCTTGCGGGAGCAGTTTGCGGCGACCACTGCTCGCCTATTTCCGACACGACGATAATGGCGTCGACAGGCGCTCAGTGCGACCATGTGAACCATGTTTCGACGCAGCTTCCCTACGCGCTGACGGTAGCGGCTGTGTGCGCGGTGGGTTACATTATTTCGGGATTTGTTCAGAATGTGTTTGTAGTAATGGGCAGCTCGGTCATTCTGATGATAGCGGTGCTGTTTGTCATAAGAATGATTATGAGCCGCAGAAACAAGGCTTGACCCCGAAAGCGAGGTATTAAATGAGCTTTATCGGCATCAAATTTAACGGCGGATTTCCGAACGGGAAGCCGAAAAAGCGGTTCAACGCTTCAAAGCACAGCGCCGCGGATGTGGTGTGCGTTTCGGTGAACACAAGCGGCGGCATGGATCTCACCGGTATGCGGCGGTTCACGCTTACAAAAGCGGACGGCGCATGGCGGCTGGAAGCGGATTTTTTCCTATCGGACGGAAGGGTGGAGCTTGACGGCTGCGCGGTTTCCGACGAGGAAGCGGGACGCGTTATTTCGCTGATAGAGGAAAGCGGCGCGATAAAGAAGCTCGCTTCTTACCGACCCGCGCGGGTCAAGGTGTTCGCGCCGGACGCGCCGACTTACTATTCCCGCCTGACATTCGCCGACGGCGAGGAGACAGGCGCGGCGGTTTTCCTGCGGGAAATTGAACACTGTCTTTACGATATTGCCGTAAAATACGCGGAAAGCTGCGGTAACAATGCCGCCGATGAATAGGCTTTATCAGATTGAATAAAATGAGCCGCCCCGGTCAAGAGGCGGCTCGAATAATTTAAAACCTTACTTCACCCGATACGGGGGACGGCGCGCTGACAAGCTCGGCGAAAAGCTCGCTGTAGCTTAATCTTCCGGACGTCAGCAGGACTGCGCCCGCGCGCAGCGAAACGGGGATAGTGTTCCCGCCGTGTTCAACGGTTTCTCCGTTGTGCGAGAGGATCTTCTTTGCAAGGGCTTCCGCGGCAGCCTTGTCGGAAAGCCCCGTCAGCATCACAAACTCATCGCCGCCGATACGGAACATCATCATTCCGTCGGCACATTCGCGGTCGATACGGTGCAGGCATTCAAGAATAGCCTTGTCGCCCGCGTCGTGACCGAAATTGTTGTTTATTTCCATCATGTGGCAGATGTCAAAGCACAGCAGGTAGGTGCCCTGCCTGGATTTAATATAATCGTAAAGCTCGGAAATATCATATCTATGCGTCATGATACACTCTCCTTTGTACATGAAATTACGGGGAAAGTCAAGCTTCGGACACAAACCCGAGAACCGCCAGCGGCGGCGGTATTCCGTCGGAGTTACACCCCAGACGCGGGAAAACGCGCGGGTGAACGCCTCGGCGCTGCCCCAGCCGTATTTAAGCGCGATATCCAGCACCGACATCTCGCGCTGCTGAAGCTCCTTTGCGGCAGCGGTCAGCTTGCGGCGGGTGATATAGTCGCCGATGCTTTTGTGAAACACGTTTCTGAACAGCTTCTGAAGTCCCGACAGCGAAACGCAGGCGCTTCGGGCGCACTCCTCCTGCGAAATCTCCTCGTCAAGCCTGTTTTCAATGTATTCGAGCGCGGCGGTAAGGGTGTTGATCTTTTCGGTATCCACTTGAGCCTTCCTTTCGGGGATAATGTAAGCTTACGATTATATTATAGCAGGGCGGGGGAAAAATGTCTTGATAATTTGAGTAAAGGATATTCCTTTTTTAATAAATCAAGCCGAATACCCGTCCTTCGTGTGACAGCCCGAGCAAAAAAAGCACCTTTAGTCGAATACCCGTCCTTCGTGTGAAAGCCCGAGCAAAAAAACTTAGCCAAATACCCGTCCATCATGTGACAGCCCGAGCAAAAAAGCACCCTTAGCCGTAATTGACCGCGGGGGCACCCCGCCCGTAATTGACCGCGGGGGTACCCCGCCCCCGCCGTTACCAATCTGTGTCCCAGTCGGTGAGGTCGGCGTCCCAGCCGGTGAGGTCGGCGTCCCAGCCGCCACCGGCCCGGTCCCAGTCGCCGCCGTCCCAGTCGTCGTTGTAGTCGGAGTTGTTGGTTATTTCGTTGTAGTAGGAGGTGTCGGAGAAATCGGTTATATTGCCGCTGCCGTTGTAGCTGCTGCCCTCGTAGTAATCGGAGTAGTTGTCGTTAAGCGCGCTGTCTATCGCCGAAGCCGCGTACCAATAGCCCGCGCCCGCGTCGTAATAATACCACGAATCGTCCTGACAGTAGTAATAGTTGTCGTTGTATTTGTAGTAGCCGTTGTTCGGCGTGTTCGTTGCGTCTATTGCACAAAAAATACATAATAATGCCGCGACTGCAATGAATATAATTATTGCAATTTTCATCGGGCTTGGGCGCTTTTTTGTGTTGCGCGAAGTCGGGGCAGCTTTCGCCGCGTTTTTCGCCGCGTTATGCTCGCGCCGTATCTGTATTTCGGATCTCAGCTTCTGATATATCTCGTTTACCGCGTAAGCCTCGTCTTTTCCGCGGTAGCGCTCGGCGCGGGCGCCGCTGCCCTTGTTTTTGTATACGACAAAGCTCCCGTCGCTGTCCTTGAATATTCCGAACGCTTTGGGCTCCTTGAAGTCCTCCCCGATGAAAAACCGCATTTCCTTTAGGGGCAGATTTTTCGCCTTGCAGAACGCTTTCAGCTGCTCTATCGTTTTGGGAATACCGTCGGCGCTCCGCATGACGTGCTCGTTGACCGCGCCGCAGTTGGGGCAGACCTCGGCGGTGTCGTCAATGAAGCTGCCGCAATAGCCGCATTTTACTTTCATTATATACCTCCGCAAGCTGTTATTGTCTTGTAAATATTATACAATAAATATTCGGTCAAGTCAACAAAAAATCCCGAACCCAAAAAGGCTCGGGATAATTTTACGCCATAAGCTCATATTTTGCGATAAACAGTAACTTCTCGTCATAGACCCACAGGTATTTTCCGCTGTATTTCGCGTAGTATCTGCCTCCGTCCGTGCTTTGGAAAAACAGGCAGTCGGGATCGGGCGGGTCGTTTTTCTGCTCGTCGCAGAGCGTGTATTTCCCGCGCGTTCCGTCCTCGTAAATCAGCATGAGCGTCTTTTTGTCGGAGGAAAATTTCGCGGTGCTTATCGAGAGAGCTTCCTCGGATTCTTCGCAGTCGGTGGATTCATCGGTTGCGATTTCGATTGTTTCGTTATCGAACTCTTCCGTTTCGCTTATCTCGCCCGTTTCGGCAATTATCTCGCCCGTTTCGGCAATTATTTCGCCTGTTTCGGCAATTATTTCGCCCGTTTCGCCGAACTCACCCGTTTCAACAATTACCTCGCCCGTTTCAACAATTACCTCGCCCGTTTCGCCGGTGTCCGCGCCGCATTCTGGGTTAGGCTTGTTGGGCGTCAGGTCGCTTGATTCATAGGTCGCGTCCTCGGGAACGGTATCGTCGGAAACGCTTGAGCCGCCGAAGCCGTTGTGGGAGCTGTCGTCCGCGGCAGCGGCGTTTTCGAAAGCGCTGTCGCCGCCTATTGGATTAAATTCATCAATGGTTTTATCGCCTGTTGTGGCAGCAGATGAGCTTTCGGTCGCCATAGAGGTCGTGTCGGAATTGCCTTGCCCCTTGGCGGTATCGTCGGTTGTAACTATTCCGTCCGCAATGCTCTCGCATTCGCCCGCATCGGCGGCAATTCCATCGCTGTATTGGAAGTCATTGTCGGCGGTAATTTCCATCGAGCTTGCCGAGCCTGCGGCGGTCATGTTGGAGGCTTCGTTGCGCGGGATAAGCAGCGCGGCGGTAATGACGATCGCTGCGCAGGCTGCAACCGAACCGAAAGAAACGGCGATCTTTCCGAGAGGAAGCGGCTTCTTTTTGCGGCTGACCTCTGCCATGATGCCCGCTTTCATTCTGTCAAGAGCGGCGCGGTCGGGGGAGAGAGCCTTTTCTGATTTTTTGTATTCACTGCCGAAATTCATCAGAAATCCACCTCCTCAAGCATTGGCCTCAGCATATCGCGCGCACGGCTCAGCTGTGATTTGACCGTGCTTTCCTTGACGGATATCGCGCGCGAAATATCCGATATCGACATATCCTCAAAATAAAACAAATGTATTACCGTTCGGTATTTCGGCGGGAGCTTCATTACCGCCTCGGCGACGGCGTTTTTGCGGTCGCTTTGTTCGGTGAAGCCTGCCGAAGCGGAGGAAACGCCCGTTTCGAGCTCCTCCTCGCACATATTTTCAAGCCCCGCGTCGCTTGCCCTGTGACGAAACCACGCCGAAGCGACAAAGCTTTTTATGCAGTTTACGGTGCAGCGGATAAGCCATGCCTTCCGATGCTCCTCGTTTTCGAAGGAAACATTTGCCCTGAACAGCCGCACGAACACGTCCTGCGTGATATCCTCGGCGTCGGGACGGTTCCCGAGCCGCGTAAAGGCTATTCTGTAAACCATGGGCATATAGGCTTCCATTACGCTGTCAAAGCTGTCGTCCGCTTTGAGTGTCATTGTGTCCATAAGCTTATATTCTCCGTTAAAGCGCGTCGGAGGAGAAGCCGCCGCGCTCTGAATTGATAAGTCGCAGCCGTGTTGTAATGTGCGGCTGCGGCTTGATTCATAAGTAATACTGTGCAGGGGTGAAAAAGGTTGCAATTATTTTAGAGGTGACCTAAAAAAATCAGATAACGGTGTGAGCGTGGCGGGTGACATGGCAGCCGATATTTACCGCAACGGGAAGCCCCGCGATATGCGTTGCGGATTTTTCGATGTTGACATAAAGCGCGGTGACGGTGCCGCCGAAGCCCTGCGCGCCTATTCCGAGGCGGTTTATGCTGTCCAGCATCTGCTGCTCCAGCTCCGCATAAACAGGGTCGGGGTTCCTTTCCGCAAGGTCGCGGCAGAGCGCCTTTTTCGCGAGCAGCGCGCTGTACTCAAAATCTCCCCCTATTCCCACTCCGATAACGATAGGCGGGCAGGGATTGCTCCCCGCGAGGGAAACCGTTTCTGTGACAAAATTCACGATGTCCTGCTTTGAAGCGGACGGGGTGAACATTTTAAGGCGGCTCATGTTCTCGCTTCCGAAGCCCTTCGGCGCAGCCATGAGGGATATTTTGTCCCCGGGGACTATCCTTGTGTGGATAACGGCGGGGGTATTGCTGCCGGTGTTTTTGCGCTCGAGCGGGTCGCCGACAATGCTAAGGCGCAGCCTTCCCTCAACATAGCCCTGTGCAACGCCCGCGTTGACCGCGTCCTCAAAAGCGCCGCCCGTGATGTGAACGTC
This sequence comes from Oscillospiraceae bacterium, assembly GCA_051893715.1. Classification (GTDB taxonomy): domain Bacteria; phylum Bacillota; class Clostridia; order Oscillospirales; family Ruminococcaceae; genus CAG-115. The sequence continues at coordinate 4,982 of JBJFHP010000068.1, read as the reverse complement.
CTGCCCGACCTCGGCGAAAATTACCGCCATGCCCGTATCCTGACAGATAGGCACGCCGAGCTCGTCGGCGCAGTCGAGGTTGCTTATGATGTCCCCGAGGACGCTTTTGCAGACGGGGCTTTGCTCCGCGCTCTGCCCTTTTTCGATGCATTCGCGCATTCCGCAGGGGAGGTGCAGGTTCGCTTCCGTGCAGAGCCTTGCAACGGCGGCGGTTATTTGTTCGGCGTTAATTTCGCGCATGATATCAATCCTTTCCGAATACTATGTTACCGTTCACCGCCACTAAATACGGCGTTACGGTTATGTCGAGCGGGTCGCCCGCGAAAAGCGAGAAATCCGCGTCCTTTCCTGTTTCGATAGAGCCTATCCTGTCCGCCGCGCCGATGGTTTCCGCAGCGTTTATCGTTATCGCGCGGAGTGCGGCATCCCTGTCCAGCCCGCCGCGCACGGCGAGCGCCGCGGTGAGCGGGAGATACTGTATAGGCGTTTCGGGGTGGTCGGTGCAGATGGCGAACTTTATGCCGTTTTCTTTCAGCACGGCGGGGGTGGAGATGTCGTGGTTATGCAGCTCGGGCTTGCCCCTGTCGCCGAAAATAGGACCGAGCACCACCGCGGGCATATCCTCCGCGAGCTCGTCCGCAATGACCGCGCCGTCGGTGCAGTGGATAAGCACATAGTCCAGCCCGAACTCCTTGGATATCCTTATCGCGGTGAAGATGTCGTCGGCGCGGTGGCAGTGGAAATGCGCCTTGAGCTTGTTTTTCGCGTCGAACAGCGGGAGCAGCGCCTCGCATTTCGCGTCGAAATCGGGCTGTGACACCTCGTCCTCGGTGCCCTTGAGCCTGTGGTATTCCTCAAGGTCGCTCTTGTAGCGCAGCGCCTTTGTCAGCTGCTCGCGGATTATCGCGGCGGTCGCCATGCGGGTGACGGGGGATTCGTCGCGGTCGTTGTAGGTGTTCTTCGGGTTTTCGCCGAGGGCAAATTTTATCGCGCAGGGCGACTTTACAACAAGCTTGTCCACCCGCTTCGAGCCGCAGGTTTTCATTATTATAAAGCTGCCGCCGATGGGGTTGGCGCTGCCTACCCCCGTGCAGACCGAGGTCACGCCCGCCCTTACCGCGTCGTCAAAGCAGCGGTCCATTGGGTTCACGCTGTCGATAGCGCGCAGGTGCGGGGTAGAGGGGTCGGTGTCCTCGTTGCCGTCCTCGCCCTCAAAGCAGAGGCTGTCCTCCCACATACCTATGTGGCAGTGCGCGTCGACAAAGCCGGGGTACATCACCGCGCCATTTCCGTCGATAACCTCGTCGTCGGCGTCGGTCGGGATATAGTCCTCCATGCTGCCTATCTCGGTGAAAACTCCCCCCGCGACACGGACGAACCCGTTTTCATAGTCGCGCTCCGCCATTGTGATTATCTTTACGTTTTTGATTATCATTCCGTTTTCCTTATATAACCGTTCTTTTCATAAAATGCCGCAAGCTTTGCTATTTCTCCGACTATTATGTAGTCGCGGGCATTGCCGTTGACCATGCACTCGGAGTTGCGGCGGTAAATTTCCGCGCGGGTATCGTATATCTCGCGGAGCTTTTCGGGGGTATTATTGACCACGAGCGGACGGTTGGTATCGTCCTTTATACGCTCGTAGCAGGTGTCAAACGACGCGTTTATGTAGACGGTAAGCCCGCTTTTTCGCGCGAATGCGGCGGTGTCGTCGTTTATCAGCGCGCCGCCGCCCGTTGCGACAACGTAGCCGTCGGAGAGCTTCCTTATATATTCCGCCTCGAGAGCGCGGAAGTGCGGCTCGCCGAATTTGTCGAATATTTCGGGGATAGTCATTCCCTCGCCCTCGACGATAACGCGGTCAAGGTCGACGAATTTCCGCCCGAGCGCCGATGCAAGCTGCCGCCCGACGTGGCTTTTGCCGCAGCCCATGAAGCCGCAGAGGTAGACCGTGCTCATACAAGCGCCTCCATTTCGGCGATAAGCTTGTCGATATCGCTCTTGTTATAGGACGCGTTGTCCCATATCTCGTGCGCCGCGACAGCCTGCAAAACCAGCATCGCCATGCCCGTCATAGCCCTTGCGCCCTTTTCCCGCGCGGTTTTCGCAAGCAGTGTTACATTGGGGTTATACACCGCGTCGAACACATATTTCACGCCGTCCAGCACTGCGGGCTCGCAGGGCATTCTGTCCGTTTTCGGGTACATTCCCACGGGGCAGGCGTTGACGAGCAGGTCGAATTTCGCGCCGCCGAGGTCAGCCGCCGAAAGCGCCGCGCCGCTTATGTAAGCGACTGTTACTTTTGCGTCGGGCTTCAGCGCGTTTATTTCCTTAACGACCTCCTCCGCGAGGGGCTTGTCCGAGGGGAGCGCGGCTATAGTCAGCTCGCCGCCCTCGAGCGCCGTTTCGATCGCCATCATTCTGCCCACGCCGCCGCAGCCGATAAGCAGTACCCTTGAGCCGAGCGAAGCGCCGAGCATATCTATCGACTTTGTGAAGCCGAGCACGTCGGTGTTGTAGCCTGTCTTAACCCCGCCGTTTGCAACGCAGTTGACCGAGCGGTAGCGCTGCGCGCCGTCGGAGAGCTTGTCACAGTAGGAAATTATTCCCACCTTATGGGGGATAGTGATATTGAAGCCGTCGAGCGTCGACAGGAAGTCAAACCTGCTTTCAAGCTCCTCGGGGGCAATGTCGTAAAGCTGATAATCCACCGTTTCGCCGCTAAGCTCGAACAGGCGGGTGTGTATCTGCGGGGAGAGCGAGTGACCGAGCGGGTGACCGATAAGTCCGAATTTACGCATGACCTGACCTCCTTAACCCCTGAGAGCGGCAAGCGCCTTTTCAAGCGTGTCGTTGTTCTCGATGTTGACCGCGTTCGCGCCGCGGAAGGTTTTCTTGACAAGCCCCGTGAGCACCTTATTGGGACCGAGCTCCACATACGCGTCAATGCCCGCCTCGTTCATTGCGTTAAGCTCGTCGGTGAATTTAACGGGGGAGCAGATGTGCGCCGCGAGGTAGGAGGGCATATCGGAGAAGTCGTCGAGCTTTCTGCCGTAAAGGTTTGCGTAGAAGTCGCAGTTGGGAGCGCTGAACGTAAAGCCCGAAACGGCTGCCTTGAACTCGTTGGCGGCGGGCTGCATGAGCTTTGTGTGGAACGCGGCGGATACGGCAAGCTTCACGCAGCGCTTGCCGAGCTCGCCGAATTTCGCGATCGCGGCGTCAACGGCAGCGCATTCGCCCGCGATTACGGTCTGCACGGGGGAGTTATAGTTTGCGGGGGCAACAAAGCCGTTTGTTTCCGCGCAAACCTTGTCGATCGTTTCGTTGTCGCAGCCGATGACCGCCGCCATAGCGCCGCCCGTGCTTTCGGCAGCCTTTGCCATTGCCTCGCTGCGGAGCTTTATCGCCCTGAAAGCGTCCTCGAGAGAAAGCATTCCCGACGCGTACATTGCGGCGTATTCGCCGAGGGAGTGCCCCGCGACCGCGACGTTATCAATGCCGTTTTCGCGGGCAGCGGTCAGCGCTATGAGCGAAGTGGTGAATATTGCGGGCTGTGAAAGGCGGGTCTGCGCCAGCTCCTCGGGCGTGGACTCGGTAAGCTTTTTCAGCAGGTCAAAGCCCATTATGTCCGAGCCGCACTCAAGAATCGTCTTTGCGGCGGAATATTTTTCCGCAAGCTCCGCACCCATGCCGGGGTACTGAGAGCCCTGTCCGGAAAAGAGAAAAATTGTTTTCATAGAAAAATACCTCCAAATAATAATGTTTAACATGACTTTTTCGACTATTCGCTCAAAATTATCGAAAAACGGTTGACAAAAAGCTCACAATAGAGTAAAATATAAAGTGGTATGTTTTGTTACTCGTCTGAGTCATATTCATCAAAGCGCGGGGAAAGCCGAAAATTTCCCCCTGCAAGAATATATTATACATTATAATGCCAATAAAATCAAGGAGATTTTTTAATGAGCGGAATAGAGATCATCGGAACAGGCAGCTATGTGCCCGAATTTATAGCGGACAACAATAAATTTTCTGAGTTTCTCGACACCTCCGACGAGTGGATAACCCCTCGAACAGGTATCAAGCAGCGGCATATCCTGACGGACAAGCCGAATTACTACATGGGTATAGAGGCGGCGAAGAAAGCCATTGAGGACGCGGCGATAGACCCGTCCGAGATAGACCTTCTGCTCGTGTCGACCTGCACGCCCGACTTCTTTTACCCGTCAATGGCGTGCCTTATACAGAAGAATATCGGCGCGGTCAACGCCTCGGCGATAGATGTCAACAGCGCCTGCACGGGCTTCATAACCGCTGTCGACATAGCGCACAAATACCTGCTTTCGGGGCATTACAGGACGGTGCTTGTCGTTGCGACGGAGCGCCTTTCGGGACAGCTCGACTACACCGACCGCTCGATGTGCATTCTTTTCGGCGACGCGGCGGGCGCGGCGGTGCTGAGGAAGTCCGAGGGCAGCTTTTATTCCATGCTCGGCGCGGAGGGCGACGAGTTCGAGGCGCTTTACTGCAAGATAAACTATCAGTCGAACTGCCCGTTCTACGAGGATCAGGCGCCGTTCTACAACAACCGCTTCGACACGTTCTCAAAGCAGAATTACCTCCAGTCGGACGGTCACGCGGTATATAAGTTCGCGGTCAACGCCATGGCTAAGGCGGTAAGGAACGTTGCGGAGCAGGCGGGAGTCGAGGTCGCGGATATCGACATCGTTATCCCTCATCAGGCAAATCTCCGTATCATAAAGAAAGCGTCCGAGCTGCTCGATATCCCGATGGACAAGGTTTACACCAACATCGAGCGCATGGGCAACGTTTCCAGCGCCTGCATTCCCGTCTGCCTTGACGAGCTGCGAAAGGCGGGCAGAGTTAAGAAGGGCATGAAGATGTGCTTTGTCGGCTTCGGCGCGGGGCTCACCTACGGCGCGATACTCTTTGAGGTATAAAACAGGGCGGAATAATTCTCG
>JBJFHP010000067.1:0-3918 GCA_051893715.1 Oscillospiraceae bacterium | reverse complement strand
AACACAAGCTTCTATTCCGACGGCAACCCCGTTCTTGAAAGCTACGGAACGCCCGTCACGCTGCATTTTACCTATTCCTATCAGCGCACCGCGCAGGAATGGCAGGACGCGATAAACAACGGCGAAAACACGCTTAAGGGGTACGGAAAGTCAATACTCCTCAAAGGCAGCAACCCGCTGCCCGACAATACGAAGCTTGTCCTTGTGGACAGGAACGACTGCTCGGCAGCGTATTATTCCACGATAGGGGAGGCGTTCACCGCCTCGGACGAGGTGCTTTCCTTTGACAAATTCAAATCCGCCTCGGGCGACGCTTTCGAGCCCGTGCCGTTCTGCGACCTGCTGAGCAATTTCGCGGAAATGAGCGCGGCGGTTTCCGATGACGGAAATCTTGTCCTCTGCGACGCCTCGGACAGCAGGGCGACATTCAGGGACAGCAGCGGTCAGTATTACAGAAGAAAGACCGACAGCGATACGGGCGCAGAGCTTTACAGCGTAACGCTGACGCCGCGCGAGGGAATGACCGAGGCGTCGGGCAGGCTCATGGTCGACGAGGATTATTATATCAGCTTATTTACGGAGGAGAACGCTTCCGCGCCCATGAGAAATATTGCCGTAACCTGCAAGTCAAGGCTTGGCGACAGCGGCATGACCCCGTCCCGAATGAGTAACGCCAATACCGATGAAAGCATTGCTTATATGATACTCGGCAATCTCTACAATCAGCAGTTTACCTTTGAAACAACGGGCGACGAGGTGATAAACGAGAATAACAACAGGATAACGGCGAAGATGCAGACAGTCGTTACTCTAAAGCCCGATAATGCCGATGACGTAAGGAATTACCTCAAATCAAAATCGATACATCTGTATCAGGGCTTCATTATCGAAGCGACAAGAACGGACGAGGACGGCACGCAAAAGGGTATCAAGGGCGGCCCGCAGGTAACGGGAACATATACCACAGGCGGCAGCGGCTACAGAGTTAATTTCAGCTGCTCCGAGTCGGTCATCTGCTTTACGGGAGAAACCGCTTCGGGCGGCATGGTGGACATCAAGCAGCAGCTTATTAACGACGGCAGCGTTACCGTGACCTGTGATGATTTCCAAATAACCTATTACGACGAAATGGGCATAATCGAGCAGTTCCCCGAGCGCAAGACCGCAGACAGCGACTACGGCGTTGTCCTGTCGGCAAGCTCAAATCTTGCGTATGTTCAGGACAATATCCGACACAGCAAGATAACCGCTGCGCCTGCTGCTCCCGACGCAAAGAGCTATTACCGCGAAAACATCGTTGCCGCGTCGCTAAGCTACAATATCCCGTCAAATTCACCGAACGAGCTTACAAAGCTCGGTATAAACGGGCGCGAGGCAAACGAGCTCATCAGGGCTGTCGGTTATTACAATGTGCTCAATATTCCGTCCGAGGATCTCGAAAAGGCTGTCGGGGTCAAATTCACGCTCTACCTTTATCGGAAGAACGCCGACGGCACATATGAAGCTGTGAACATTGACGAATATCTGAACAACGTCAGAATTGACGCCGCGGACGGCATTCTGAACAGCTCCTCGGGAACGAATGTGTATGAATTTACTTTCGATAGGGAAGCGCTGAAATATGAAGCGGGGTCGTTCGAGGTGGAAACCAACTATTCGGTAAAAACGGGACCCGTATTTGAAAGCGAGAACAGGACATATTCAAATTACAAGGTCCTCCTTGAAGCGCAGCTTGTCGACAGCGGCGGAAATATCATCGCAAATTCGGGCTGCACCGACCACATAATCTATACAAACGCAAGAATATACACGAACATGGTTTCGGTATAAATGCAGGGCTATGCCGCGGTTTTTCGGTAAAACGGAATAAACCGCGGCGTTTTTTGTCCGCATATTGCACATAATTGCCGAATTGAAAGGCAATATCGCATTATTGCACAAAATATGTTGAAATATGCCGTAAAATATGCTATACTGTTTTTTGCATGAAAAGTTTTCCTGCAAAAGACAAAAAAGGAGCATAACAATGACATTCATAAAGAAAAACGCGCTCGGCATACTTCTGTGCGCGGGGATAGCTGCTGCGGCAACTCTGCTCAGCGGGCTGAGCATAGGCGGATTTTCGCTCAACCTTATCGGAGCGCCCGTAATATCTATCCTTGCGGGAATGATGATTTCACTCATCGCGCCGAAATTCGCGAAGCATGACCTTATTTCGGGCGGGGTCAAGTTTTCGTCCAAGAAAATTCTTCAATGGGCGGTAATAATCCTCGGTTTCTCGCTTGACCTCGGAACGATAGCGCAGGTTGGCGGCAAGAGCCTGCCTGTAATAATCTGCACCATCGCAATTTCGCTTATCGTTGCGTTTGTGATGATGAAGCTGATGAAGATAGACCCGAAAACAGCCTGCCTTATCGGTGTGGGCTCGTCGATATGCGGCGGCTCGGCTATCGCCGCAACTGCCCCCGTTATCGAGGCGGAGGACGACGATGTTGCGCAGGCGATCTCGGTGATATTCCTGTTTAACATACTTGCCGCGCTGATTTTCCCCACATTCGGTCATGCGATCGGATTGGGAACAGAGGGCTTTGCGGTTTTCGCGGGGACTGCGGTCAACGACACCTCGTCCGTTACGGCTGCCGCGTCCACTGCCGAAAGCATTTACGGCACGACGGGAATACTTTCCGCGGCGGTCACCGTCAAGCTCACGCGCACGCTTGCGATTATCCCGATAACGCTTGCGCTCGCGTTCTATCGCACAAGAAAGGCGAAAAAAGAGGGCGGTAAAGCGAGCGGCTTCTCATTCAAAAAGGTATTCCCGTGGTTCATACTTTATTTCATAGGCGCGGCTGTCATCACTACCGTTGTGGGGCTTCTCCCCGAAAGCGGCTTTACCGCGTTTTACAGCGGCACTTTTGTGAAATTCATGACATGGCTTGCGAAGTTCTTTATCGCCATGGCAATGGGCGCTATCGGGCTCAACACAAACATAGTGAAGCTTGTGAAAAACGGCGGCAAGCCTATTCTTATGGGCTGCTGCTGTTGGGTGGCAATAACCGCCGTGTCTGTCGCCGTTCAGCTTCTGACGGGGATATTTTATACCGATATTGTAGCAATATGAAATTATTTCCCGACAGGCGCACGTCTGTCGGGATTGCTGTTGCCCACCGAAGCGGGAATATGTCGGGGAAATTACCGCGTGGATAATCAGCGCAGCTTTTTCGACTTGATTTTACTTTTAAAATATGATATACTGTACAAAGAGTTTTTGTCAAAAAATTTTTTTCAAAAAATGCAACGCGGACAGAAAAAATGTTGTGAATATAGATAGGGCAGTGATAATGAACCGGTGAGCAGCGCTGCCTTAGGGAAGGGGACGTTATGGACGACGAGAGTATCATTGACCTTTTCTGGCAGCGTGACGAACGCGCTATTTCGGAAACGTCGGCAAAATACGGACGGCTGTGCGGAAAGATCGCCTTTGGAATACTCGGCGATCCGCAGGACAGCGAGGAGATAGTCAACACGGCATATTTCAGGCTGTGGGACGCGATACCGCCGAAAAGACCCGCCCCGTTTCCGCCGTTTCTCGCGAGGATAGTCAGAAACCTTGCACTTAACAGGCTGAAAGCGGAACGCACGCAGAAAAGATTCGGCGGCGAGTTTGCGTTGTCGCTTGACGAGCTTGACGAGTGCATTCCCGATAAGAAAGGCGCACAAAGCGATTCGGAGCATATCCGCGACTGCCTTAACAGATTTCTGAAAGCGCAGAAGCGCGAGCCGCGCAGCATTTTTGTCATGAGATATTTCTATTGTGAGAGTATCGAGGAGATCGCGGCAAAGACAGGCTGCTCGGAAAGCAAGGTCAAATCAATGCTGTTCCGAACGCGCAACAAGCTCAGACAGTTTCTTGAAAGC
>JBJFHP010000066.1:13655-17169 GCA_051893715.1 Oscillospiraceae bacterium | reverse complement strand
CCCGAAGGGTTCCTCCTCGCATTTTTGTGAAAACATAAGAAAGAGAAATTTTCAATTAAACAAACGAACAACACATCAATTACAAAGCAATTGCCCCCAAAAAATTTTATCAACCTTTTCAAAAGGGGTTCAAGGCAGCGCCTTAACGCTCCTCGGGGTTCAGAGGGGCAAAGCCCCCGCATAATTTTGCAATAAAAAAACCTCCTCTTGCAAAGCGACCGCAGATGATATATAATATAACTACCCAAAAAGAAAAGGAGAAAATTATGTTCGGAACAGTTTTGTTTGACCTCGACGGAACGCTTGTCGATTCCTGCCCCGGAATAACCAACAGCGTAAAGTACGCCCTGAAATCGCTCGGATACCCCGAGCCCTCGGAGGAGCGCCTGCGGGAGTTCATAGGCCCGCCGCTGTTCGACGAGTTCTTTCGGCTGGGACTGGACGAGGAAACCGCCCGAAAAGCCGTGAGCGCCTATCGGGAGTATTACCCCCAACACGGAATTTTCGAGTGCACATTGATAGACGGCGCGGAGGAGCTGCTCGCGGAGCTTAAACGGCAGGGGAAAACCGTCTGCCTCGCAACCTCAAAGCCACAGGTGTTTGCACAAAGGATATTGGAGCATTTCGGGATAGATAAATATTTCGACTTCATCGGCGGCGCAACTATCGACGGGTCGATTGGCACGAAAATTCAGGTGCTCCGCAGCGTGCTCTCGCATATCGGCGCTGACCCCGAGGACTGCGTGCTCGTCGGGGACAGGTGCTTCGATATCGACGGCGCTCATGAGGCAGGTATAAAGTGCATAGCCGTGCTCGTCGGCTACGGCTCGCGCGGGGAGTTCCTAGAGCATAACGCCGACTATATCTGCGATACATTGTCCGACACGCTTCGGTATGTATAAGGAGGTAAACCATGGATAATATAACAAGACGTGACAGCGAAATGCCGTATATCGCCGACGAAAACTGCTTCAGACAGGCAATGGAAAGCCGCCGTAAATACACTATGTTCAATAACTGCGAGGTGTGGAACGAGGAGGGCTTGAAAAAAGCAGAGGAAATTCTGCGCAGCCTTTTCGGAAAAACCGGGAAAAATGTCACCGTGCTCCCGCCGCTCCATTGCGACTACGGCTTTAATATCGAGGTCGGAGATAATTTCTTCGCAAATTATAACCTCACCGTCCTCGACGTCGGAAAGGTGACAATAGGCGATAACGTGATGATCGCCCCGAATGTATCTGTCTATACCGCAGGACACCCGCTTCACCCCGAGTCCCGCAGCACTATGTACGAATACGGTATCCCCATAACCATAGGAAGCAATTGCTGGATAGGCGGGAGCGTTACAATATGCCCCGGCGTGAATATCGGCGAGGGCTGCGTTATCGGCGCGGGAAGCGTCGTCACTAAGGATATCCCGCCCTTTTCGCTAGCCGCGGGTAACCCCTGCCGCGTTATAAGAAAAATAACCGAGGATGACAGGCAGTATTATTTCAAGGACAGAAAATTCGACGACGAGGCAATGAAAACCGTTATGGCGGCAAAAAATTGACCCCAAAAAATAAGAGGCACTCCGTTGGTGAAGTGCCCCTTTTTATTGCCAAAAAATCAGGAAATCGCCTTTGTAACCGAGGAAATATAGCTCTTCGCGGTGGAAATTGCGTCGGAGCTCTCGCTCTTGTAGTTGGAGAAGCTGTTTTCCTGTATCATCGAGTAGCTGTCAACAAGCGACTCAAGCGTCCTGTTCGCGGAGGTAAGCGACTTGAGCGCCGAGGAATAGCTGTCGGGCGCGCCCGCAAGCATAAGTGTGTACGCCTTGACGCGCATGGAGTGAGCCGCCGCGTTCGCGTAGGTCTTTGTTACGCTGCTCTTGGAAAGCTCGGCTACTACCCCGCTCTCGAAGTTCTTGCTGCCGAGGTCGGTGAGCTTCGTCTGGAGCGTCGAAAGCGCCGAAACCGCATTGTTCGCCGCAGTTACCGCGTCGCTCATCATCGCGGCATACGCAATGTTGGTGTCGCTCGACGAGTAGTCGCTCGTTACAAGCTTGGTGTACTTCAGCCCGGAGCTGAGCGCGTTTGTGAACGCGGAAAGATAGGTCGAGCATTCGCTGCCGAATTTGCTTGCCTTGCCCGTCGGGGAAATAATGAAGTTGTAATAAGCGTCGTACTTCTTCTTCAGCGACTTCAGCGAGTCGTAAGCAGTCTTCATCTCGCTGTTGGAGGGCTCTGCCTTCAGCAGCGCATTGTCAACGTCCGACTTGCCGCTCTTTATAATGGACAGCATATTCTTCGCGAAATCGCGGCTGTAATACGCCGTTCTTGCGGTGTCGGCGCTGCCGCTGCTGTTGTCAATGGCGTAAATAACGTTCTGCGCGAACATCTCGATCTTGCCGATCTCACCCGCCATTACCGCCGCCGCGTCCATTATCGCTTCCCTGTCCTTTTCCAGCGACTTCACCTTGGAGGACGTGATAACTCCAACCGGCTTGGAGGTAGTGGTGGTAGTGCCCCTTGTCGTGTATGCAGTTGTTTTGGAGCTGCTTGTGGTCGTGCCCGATTTCGTGGTGGTGGTGGATTTCGTGGTGGTCGGCTTCGTGGTGCGCGAGGTCGCGCTTGAGCTGTTTGAGCTGTTCGAGCTGCTTGAGCTGTCGCTTGCCACCGGCTCGGAGGTGTCGGGAGCGCCCGGCGTGGTGTCGGTCACATCGTGCGTGTCGGAGGATATAACGGGATCGGTTTCGTCTGCCGTGGGAACAGGCGTTGTTGCCGTATCCTCTGTGTTAACATCGGAAGAAATCGCGTTGTTCTCGCCGCCCTGACCCGACGTGTCGGTCACGGGGTCGGTGCTGCCTGCGGTAGTAGACTGCGTAACGGGGAGATTGTTGTTTCCCGTGAGATTTGCATTGTCGGAGGGATTAGACGTTGTTGCGATAAGTACCACCACAATGCCAACGACTACTACAGCCGCCGCCGCAATGGGTATCCATTTCTTTCCGCCCTTCTTCTGCGCGCCCGCGCCCGAACCGGTCTTGCTCGGAGCGTTGCGCGGCGGGACGTACATTCCCTTATAAGGCGCGCCGCAGTTCTTGCACACCGCTTCGGTGTCATACATATCCTGACCGCAGTTGCGGCAGTATACAAGGTTGCCCTTGGGCGGCTCGGGCTCTGCGGACCTTTCGGGCGCAGCGGAGCTGTCGGCACTGTTCAAGCTGTCGGCGGGGCTGTCGTAACCGCTCACGGTCGGCTCGTAACGGGGTGTTTCCTCTATAACGGGAGCAACTTCCTCCATGAAAGGAGCTTCGTTCTCGAAATAGTTTTCCTCGGGCTGTTCTGCGGGCTCATTATTTACGGGCTCTTCCGCAGCAGGCTCGGTATAAGCGGGCTGTTCCGCCGCGAAGTCATTGTACACGGGTTCTTCCGCAACAGGCTCGGTATAAGCGGGCTGTTCTGCCGTGAAGTCATTGTATACGGGTTCTTCCGCGACAGGCTCGGTATAAGCGGGCTGTTCTGCCGTGAAG
>JBJFHP010000066.1:0-13555 GCA_051893715.1 Oscillospiraceae bacterium | reverse complement strand
TCGTTGTACACGGGTTCTTCCGCAGCAGGCTCGGTATAAGCGGGCTGTTCTGCCGTGAAGTCATTGTATACCGGTTCTTCCGCAGCAGGCTCGGTGTAAGCGGGCTGTTCTGCCGTGAAGTCGTTGTACACGGGTTCTTCCGCAGCAGGCTCGGTATAAGCGGGCTGTTCTGCCGCGAAGTCATTGTACACGGGTTCTTCCGCGACAGGCTCGGTGTATGCAGGCTCGCTCTCGGAAATAACATTGTTCACAAATGCGTATGGGTCAAGCGATACGTCCTTGGAAGGGTCCTCGTCCATCGAAGCGCCCTCAATAACAGGCAGACCGCTGTCCGAAGCAGAGCCGAACAAATTGCCGCCCTCGTCGCCCATCGAAAAATCCTCGACCTCGCGCGACTGACCTATCCCGGGCTCTTTCTGATAATGTATAGGCTCGCTCTCGGAATGATGACCGACAGAGCCTATCTCGGGCATCTGGCTTGCGGAAGCGCCGAAGCTCGCAAGCTGCTGCGTGAGCGCCTCGATCTCGTCCATTCCGCCGCCGTCAATTCCGCCCGAGCCGCCCATGATATCCGCGGACGCGCCGTCATAGCCGTTTATGCCGCCGTTCCCGTTCATGAAGCTGTCGATTTGGTCAAGCTCGTCGTCGGAATAATCGCCGAGATTATCGCCGAACGGCTGGGGATTTGCGTTCCACATCGGGACAGTCCCCCCTGCGGAGCCCGGCTCGTCGGTCGCGCCGCCCGAACCGTTAAGACGAATGCCGCATTTCTCACAGAACACATTTGACGTCTGCATATGCATTCCGCAGTTGGGGCAGTATACGAGAGAACCGCTCTCATTGTTAATGGGCTCAACGCTGGGCAGAGTGCGCCCGACGGAAGCCGCTTCCTCGGCGGCGTTGTTTTCCGCAGGCTCTTCCTCGGAGGGCGCGGGGGGAACGGGAGTTCCGCACTCTATACAGAATTGATAACCCCTTATCAGCTGTTTACCGCAATTTTCGCAATACATTATGTCATATCCTCTCAAAACGATCCGATTTTCCATATTAAATAATATAGAATGATCCAAGTTTAATTATACAATAGTTATTGAGTGATGTCAATTGAATTTATGAAAATCGTACAATTGCAATAATGACGCGGCGAGTTTTTGTGCATTATTTCGATCCAAACACGCAGTAAAAGCCAACAAAAAAGCGCCCATCTCAAAGACAGGCGCGCAATGTCACATATTTTTATACCACCGAGAAATAAAGTCCCGCGAAAACACCCGCAACTATCGCCATAACAGCGACCGCCGCAAGGCAGAGCGCAATATGCCCGAATGTGTAGTATTTCGGCTCTTTTTCCTCGGGCGCGGGGGCAGTCGGAACGGGCGCGGTGAACAAGGGCGCGGACGGCTGCGGGGTCTGCGGTATCTGCGCAGCGCCGTACTGCGCCGAATTTTCGGGGGCAATGTTCCCCGGCACAGCCGCCGTTTCCGTTACGGGCGTGCTTGACGCTTCGGGAACAAATCTCGCCGTTTCGGGAGTATTCGCTGTTTCGGGAGCAATTCCCGCCGTTTCGGGAGCAATTCCCGCCGCTTCGGGGGCAATTCCCGCCGTTTCGGGAGCATTCGCCGCTTCGGGGGCAATTCCCGCCGCTTCGGGGGCAACGCCCGTCATTTCGGGGGCAATTCCCGCCGCCACGGAAGCTCCGCAGTAGGTGCAGAAGCGCGAATTATCATTTAATACCTTGCCGCATTGTGAACAGAACATAATTATCGATCCTTTCTGTGAGCGTTCTTAAACTGTCAGACCGCTAAGTTTGCCGAAAAGTCTTTTCTAAAAAATGAATATTGAATAATGAATAACGAAGAATGAATAATGGTGGTATCGGCTTCGCCGATTGTTCCGAAAAATGTCCCGCACTTTTTAAAATCCGTGCCCGCAGGGCACACCAAAATTATTCATTATTCACTATTCTCTATTCACTGTTCATTAAGATAAACCATTTCATGGTTTATCGACAGCCCGAGCGTTCTTAAACCGTAAGTCCGCTGTTATTCCTTACATAATCGAACAGATACTGCTGTGCGATACCCTCCGCGCCCGCTGTGCATTCGGGCAGTCCGTCGGGGTAAAACCTTGCCATCAGCCGCTTCACCCACACGTCGCGCGGGAACGCGTCAAGCTTATGAAACGCGAACAGCAGAACGCAGTCCGCAACCTTGTCCCCTACGCCGACTATCTGCTTGAGCCTTTCGCGCGCGCTTTCAAGCGGGAGCGCGTCTATCTCCTCGAAGCTTACCGCGCCGCTGTTCACCTTTTCAACCGCGTCGCAGATGTACCTTGCGCGAAAGCCCGCACGCAGCGGCGCAAGGTCGTCGGGCGTTATCCCGCGCAGCCTTTGCGCCGTCGGAAACGAAAACGCGCCGCCGATGTCCTCGCCGAAGCTTTCGCAAAGCCTGCCGATTATCCCCGAAATTCGGGGTATATTGTTGTTCTGGGAGATAATAAAGCTTATCAGCGTTTCAAAGGGCTCCTGCCGCAGAATGCGGATACCTCCCGAGCCCGCGCACGCCTTTTTCAGCGTTTCGTCCGCCGAAAACCGCGATATGTACGCGCCGTAGTCGGTGTCAAGGTCAAAATACCTCTCCCACAGCGGAATATCCTCCCCGGCGATACCGTACAGGGTCACCGCGCCGCCGTCTTGTTTCAGGGTCAGTTTCCTCCCCATGGCAACGCCCTCGAACACGCCGCTCTCCGTTTCCGCCCAACGGAAGCATTGACCGCAGAGAAAGGTCTGCTTCAGGTCGAAATTCGGATTTTTTATCGTAAAGTTCATTTTTTTCTCCAAACCCCTTGATTATTTACCTTAATTATAATACAATATAAATATAAAATCAAGCCCGCGCGCCGTTCTTTCAGCTAGTTTTCATTTTCCGCGGCGCGCGCCTTATAAACCTTATAAATTATGAAAGGGAAATAAAATGAAAGAAAGCATTCTCACCATACCGATAAACGAGGTGTTCGAGCCAAGACAGGGCTGCCCTATCTGCGCGATGAGGAACTCCGTTGAGGAGCATATCAGCGAGTACATAATGGGAGCGGCGATGATGGAGCCCGATGTCCGCATGGAAACAAACAAGCTCGGCTTCTGCCACACGCACTTCAACAGCCTGCTGCGGCAGAAAAACCGCCTTTCCCTCGGGCTTATGCTCAACACATACCTCGCAACGGCGCGCGCAGAGGTGTTCGAAAAGAAGAACATTTTCTTCACCAAGGGCGCAAAGGCGAAAAAAGCGAGCGAGATAGAGCAGACCTGCTTTGTCTGCAGCAAGGTTGACTGGGGCGTTGCGCATATGCTGGAAACGGTGTTCACAATGTTCCGCGACGACGCGAAATTCCGTCAGCTTTATTCACAGCAGGAGTACATCTGCGTCCCGCACTACAACCTGCTTATGTCCAACGCCGCAAAGAAGCTTGCCAAAAACGACCTCAACGACTTCGTAAAGGCAACGGATACCCTTGTCGAGGGTTATATTAAGCAGCTCAACTCCGACGTGGGCGAGTTCTGCGACAGCTTCGACTACCGCAACGCGGGCAAGCTCCACGACCCGAGCATGGAACACGTCCGCAATTCGATAGAGCGCGCCGTTGAGTTCCTGACCTCGCGCAAGCCCGATGTTAAATAATTATCAAGAAGGAAACAACATGGATATTCTGGCAATAGAAAGCTCCTGCGACGAAACCGCCGCGGCAGTCATACGCGACGGGCGGGAAATAATTTCCTCCGTTGTCGCAACACAGATAGAAGAACACAAGCTCTACGGCGGCGTTGTCCCCGAAATAGCCTCGCGGCGGCACTGCGAAAGCATTGTCGCGGTGGTTAACGAGGCTCTCGAAAAGGCGGGAAAGTCCGCGGAGGAAATTGACGCGATAGCGGTGACGTTCGCGCCGGGGCTTATCGGCGCGCTGCTTGTCGGGGTGAATTTCGCCAAGGGGCTGGCGTTCTCGCTTAACAAGCCGCTTATTCCCGTGCACCACATACGCGGGCATATCGCCGCGAATTACCTTGCGCACAGCGAGCTTGAGCCGCCGTATATGTGCCTTGTAGCCTCGGGTGGACACAGCCATATCGTCAAAGTGAAAAGCTATACCGAGTTTGAAACGATAGGCAGAACGGTTGACGACGCGGCGGGAGAAGCGTTCGACAAGGCGGCGCGCGCAATGGGCTTCCCCTACCCCGGCGGCGTGCATATCGACAACGCCGCGAAAACGGGCGACCGGAAGAAATACACCCTCCCCCACCCCAAAACCGCAAATCCGTATGATTTCAGCTTTTCGGGGTTAAAGACGGCTGTCGTTAACCTTGTCCACAACACCGAACAGCGCGGCGGCGAAATAGACGTGAACAGCCTTGCCGCCTGCTTCCAATACACCGTGAGCGATATCCTAACGGGCAAATTCATTGCCGCCGCAAAGGAAAACGGCTGCACTAAAATTGCCATGGCGGGCGGTGTTGCCGCGAACAGCGGGCTGCGCGAAATGCTGACAAAACGCGCCGAGAAAAACGGCATGACCCTCTATATACCACCGCTCTCCCTTTGCGGGGACAACGCGGCGATGATCGGCTGTCAGGCGTATTACGAATACCTCGCGGGGCATACCGCAGGGGCTGACCTCAACGCGGTGGCGACAATGAAGCTTGACAACGTTGAGTGGTAACTCCAAAACAAAAAAACGGTTAGGGTGACACAGTTGAAGAATATAATATTGATAGGTATGCCCGCCTGCGGGAAGTCGACGATAGGCGTGCTTGCGGCAAAGGCGCTCGGTTTTAAGTTCGTCGACGCCGACCTTGTGATACAGCAGGAAACGGGAAAGCTTTTGCAGGACATAATCGACGAGCAGGGGCTTGACGCGTTCTGTATCGCCGAGGAGCGCGCGATCTGCTCCATTAACGACGAGGAAAACGCCGTCATCGCCACGGGCGGAAGCGCGGTGTACAGCCGCACGGCAATGCTCCACCTTAAAGAGCACGGCATAGTTTATTACCTCTCGCTTCCGACCGAGGAGGTAAAAAAGCGGCTTCACAACATAAAGTCGCGCGGTATAGCAATGCGCCGCGGCGACACGATAGAAGATGTTTTCGAGCGCAGACGCGCCCTTTATGAGGAATACGCGGATATAACCGTCGACTGCCTCGGGAAGGATATAGAGGAGCTTGTGGAGGAGATCACAGACTACCACAGAGCGGCGGTGCATGGCTGAAAGGAGCGGAAATGGCAGAAACAGAAGAAATGGCTGAAATGGCTGACGGAAACGAAGCGGTAACGCAGGCAGCGCCCGACGAGGGGCGAATGAAAGGCTTCAAGAGCATATGCGTGCGGCTCGGGCTGATGATGATCGTTGTTTTTGCGGCAAGGGGCGTGTGCTCGATACTGCTGTCGCTGCTCGCGCCGCATATGGAGGGGCTGGACGATACGGCGGCTTACGGGGTGCAGTCGGCGTTCTCGCTTGTTTTTCTGTACCTTATTCCCATTGCGGCGGCTGTTCTTTTGCTGAAAGAACCGAAAAAGGGCACCTGCTCCCGAATATACGCAAAACCGAAATTCTTCGGCAGGGCAATGGGAATGTTCCCCGCAATGTACGGGCTGGCTATCGTGACTAACCTTTTGACAATGCTTGTCGGGCTGCTTTTCTCCAAAGCCGACCTTAACAAGTCCTTCAACACCGTCAACGAGCTGCAAGCCGACAACATGGAAAGCGCGCTGATACTGCTTGTTCAGCTTGTGGTCATTGCGCCGCTTTTTGAGGAATTCTGGTTCAGGGGCGTTGTCATGGAGAGCCTGCGCCCTTACGGAAACGGCTTCGCGATATTTGTGTCAGCCCTGCTTTTCGGGCTCACCCATGCGAATTTTCAGCAGTTCTTCTATGCGACGGTGCTCGGTATCTGTCTTGGCTATATCGCCGTGTCAACGCAGAGCATTATCACAACGACAATAATGCACGCAATGTTCAACAGCGTTTCGGGGATACTGCTGCTGCTTATAACCGACAAGAGCGTCGGGGATTACCTCATTGCAATGCAGCACGGCGCAACCGCCGAAAAGACCCCCGCCGTCATCATATACCTCGTGTTCCTTTTCTGTGTAATACTGCTCATGATGGTGGGAATAATTATGGCGGTGTTCAAGCTGAGAAAAATAAAAAAATACCGCGTCCCAAAAATGTGGGAGGAGGTATCTGCCCGCCGCCGCTGGGGAATATTCCTTTCGCGCGCTTCGGTGATAGTTATGCTTGTTCTTGCCGCCGATACCTTCACATTCCGATTTGCGACAGTGTGGATTTACAATTTGTTGTATAATATGATAAATTAACGAGCGGTAATATCAACGCATAAAAATAAGAGCGGCACCCGAATGCCGCTCTTGGTTTGTCGAAAAATTGAATATTGAATAATGAATAACGAAGAATGAATAATGGCGGTATCGGCTTCGCCGATTGTTTTGAAAAATGTGATTTTATATTGCACTTCTTAAAATCCGTGCCCGCAGGGCACACCAAAATTATTCATTATTCACTATTCACTATTCATTATTCAATAAACCCTAAGAGCGGCAGCCGAATGCCGCTCTTTTCTGTACGCATGAGCAGTTATCCTCGCCGCTCACGCCTCCGCAAGAAGATCCTCAATGACATCAATTGCATTGACAGTCGAAACATCATATTTGTTAAACAGCTCGGCAAAGCGCGCTATCTCTTTGCTGTCCGCGCAGATGTCCGGTATCCGGCATTCGCCCCGACGCAGACCGTAGGCATTATACCGAACGTTATCTTCCGTTACACGCTGCTCTCTGATTATTTCCCACATGGCTTTATTCCTTCCTTTTCCGTTTTCTCCATTGTACCACAAACATTGTTTTTTTGCCGTAAATATCCCGTTAAGCAGGTCAAATTATGCATTTTCGGTTAGTATTACAGTTTCTTAATATACAATTTGTATATTATTATAAGGAATAACGCTGCGTTAAGATTTCTTAACAGACTGTAATACAAAAAAGTTTTAAAAATTCAAAAAAACGACTTAACATTTCCTTTCAAATATGCTATAATAAACGAAAACAGGTCGAAATACTCTCACGATAATATTCAGTTATCCGAATAAGTGAGAAATAAACCGTATTTAACAAGGAGGCTGTTATGGACAACAATTTCAAGAACGACGAGATGTCCGTCATCTACCCCAGACGTGACAACACACTGCGCCCTGCGCAGCCGCAGGCGCCCGAAGAACCCGCTCCCTCAATGGACGCCGTATTCCCCGGGCAGAACAAGGCCCCCGCACAGCAGGCGGGCGACGGCGAGGGATACTTCCCCGGCACTTATGTCCCCGGCGCGAAATACTGCAAGGCGTGCGGCATGATGGTTGACGAGAACGCCGCTTTCTGCGCGCACTGCGGCAAAAAGGTCTGACCGGTGCGCCCCCGCGCGAACCATTGACCCCGCGCGAACCAATCAACCCCGCGCAACCAAATTGACCCCGCGCAAACCAATCGACCCCGCGCAACCCATTGACCCCGCGCAACCCATTGACCCCGCGCAACCCCGATAAAACAAGCTCCGCCCCGTAAAACCAATACGGGGCGGATAATTTTATTGGGTAAACGCCGAACCGACGTCAGCCGTTATGCGGTAGTCCCGGGGACAGCTGCCTCCAGCGCGTCAACAGCCTTTGCAAGCGCCTCTGTCGATCTGCGCAGATTTCTCATAAGCTGAACGGGCAGCGAGCCGTCAGCCATGGATTCGTCAAGAGCCATATAATCCTCGTACACCTGATCGTAAGCGTCGGACGCTTCATTAAACAGCGCGGTGAGCTGCTCGTCCTCGGAAATGACCTCGTAGTTGTAAAGCGCAATGTCTATCAGTCTGTCCTCAAGGTCGACAATTACATCATAAAGCTCGTCAAAGCTCAGATCGCTGTAATCCACCTCGACGGCCGCGCTCTCGTTTGCCGCCTTGAAATCCTCGATAAGCAGCTCTTTCTGCTTGTCAAGCTTCTGCGCTTCAAGCCTGAGCTCATTGAAATCCTCAAGGGGCATATCCCAGTTGCTGTCCTCAAAAATAGCAAGGGACTTGCTGTAAAGTATGTCGTACTCGTCCGCGAGCGCTTCCGCACGGCCGATAAGCCCGCTGTCCTTTACCTTGGGGTAGCTGTCGGGGAGATCGGCTACCTCGGTCTTGCTATAGTAAAGCCCGTCGATAAAGTCGCTGACCTCATAATAATCCGCCTTGGGTACGGACGCGGAATCAAGCATATTCACAAGCTCGCCGACAGCCGTGCTGAGCGGCGCGGAGAGCGGCGAACCCTCTGCCGCGGCTATCTTATCCCTTATCCCCGCAAAAAGCCCGCTAAGCTCCTCAACCTGCGCATAATCCTCATCGGAGGGGTCGGTGCTGTTTACCAGACCGGTAAGGTCGATAACGTCGGAGGGAACATTCAGCGCGCCGTCCGCGCCGGAGGGAGTTATCGTTGTCTTAAAGCCGACAGAGCCGTACTGCGGTATCGAGTATGTAATGTCGGAGGTATACGCCGCGCCGTCAACGCTCCCCTCAATGACAAGCGAGGAAGAGCCTACCGCCACAATGAACTTGCGGAAATCGCCGTCTGTTCCCTCTGTGAAGTCTGCGGGAGGGGTGAATGTCACGGTGAACTTCCCGACGGGAGTATCCCTGTCGCAGAACTTCGCGGTCGACACATTCTCGTAGTCAATTTTGAACGCAAAGGGGTATTCGTCGCCCGAGAAACTGATATTTACCGTGCCGCAGCCCGCGCTTGTTTCCGTAACATCTGCGCAGACGTTCGCGCGCTCGTTTCTGCCCGCCTCGAACGCGGACTTTTCCTTTCCGCTGACATATGCGAAATAAAGGCTGTTCTCGCCGTCGATCGCGGTGTAGGACTTGGCAAGGACGTTGTTGCCGTTGTCAACGATCGTCTTTATGACCGCCCTGTCGCCGTCGTCGAACAAGCTGACGTCGACCATCTCGGTGACCGCCTTTTTATAATCCTCGGCAGTGAAGCTTATGCCGTTTGCGGAAGCGTAGCTCACTATCTGCCCGCAGAGATATTCGTCGTCAGCTATCTTATCGAGAATATCGGTGAACATTGCCTTTATCGCCGCGCTGTCGAGCTCGGCGGTTATGAGCTTTCCGTTCGCGGTCAGCCCGTAGACGGTTATCTCGCCGCTTTCAACGGTTATCTCGGACTCCTTATAATAATTAAGGTATATCTCGGTTATCTCCCCGAAAAGGCGCTCCAGCTCCTTTTCATCAAGGGTGAGCTGCGCCGCCGCCTGTTCGGAAACAGTGCCGTCCTGCTCTATCGTGTACTTTATCGCCTTGCCGCCGTTAAACGGGAACATAACGTAGCAGCTGCCGTCGGAAAGCATAAGCCCGCGCATATCAATGCTGAGCGCGCTGTCCTTCAGCGCAAGCGTTACCGCCGCAGCGTTGTCGGAGGCGTCGACAGAATAGATGACCTCAACGTCGTTTACCGCCGATATCACCTCGTCTATATCCGCGATAGCGTCCTGATCGGTGGTAAGCAGCGCCTTTGCCGTGTCGGTGAGGGTAATGTCCGCCGAAGCGTTGACGGTAACGCCGTCGGACTTGTATGCGGCGTTGAGCCAGTCGCCGATAAAGGAAATAGTATTCGCGGCGCTGAAGCCGGGAGCGCTGCTGTCAAGGTCGGGGGCAAGATCCTCCTCGCCGAGGTTGTTCTCGAAATAGTCCTCAAAATCCTCCGCCGCAGCCGCTTCGCCTATGCTTTTGATAACATCGCTGTTCTGCATTCCCGCGCCGACTGCGGAGCTTATTCCCGCAGAAACGGAGGGATCGCTGAGCGCCTTTACCGTGCCGTTGACAACGCCGCCCTCTATCATTGCGGCATAGCCGTTATTGCCCATGAAAAGGTTCATAACGGGACCCCTGAACGCGAAGAACGCAACCGCAGCCGCCACAACGACAACGCCTGCGCAGGCGGCAATGATTATCCCCGCCTTATTCTTTTTCTTTATCGGGGTTACTGCCGCGGCAGCCGCTCCTGCGGGCATTTCCGAGAATGCCGCAGAGGGGGTATTGTTTGCGGGGAAAGGCGTGGGATCAACCGCCGTTGAGCCGCCGGTGTAACCGGAATAAGCAACACCAGAACCCGAGCTGTTGCTGGGCATGGGAACGCCCGGGAAAGCCGCCTGCTGCATGGGAGCAGGGTCGGACTGCACCGACGAAGCCTCCTGCTGGAGCGAAGCCTGCGCCGCCGCCTGCATAGCGGCAACAAGGTCGTCGGAGCTCTGGGCAGCGGTGTTTGTCGGAGCGTTGTTCGCTGCGGGAGCGCCGCAGACGGGGCAGAACTTTGCGGAGGGGTTAAGCTCAAGCCCGCAGCTTGCGCAGACGAGCTTCTGTGCGGGGGTCTCCGTCTTTGTTCCGCAGTTGGTGCAGAATTTTGCGCCCTCGGCAAGCGGAGAGCCGCAATTGGTACAATTCATATTGTTGTCCTTTCATACCGGAATGTCTGTGTAAAATCGGCATAGTTACCCCACAAAAGGGCAGACTGCCTCATTTATAATTATATACCTAATATCCCCATACGTCAACACTTCGCATAACGAAAAAACGACCGTGTAACTGTGAAAAATGTGCAAAAAAGGCGCAAAAAGGCGCCCGCCGACTGTGGCGAGCGCCTTTTGTTAAGCAATTTATCTTCCGTTACCCTCGGAAAGAACATATATATCCACATATACCGCGCCCCATGCGCAGCTGTCGTAATAATGCTCCGCTCTGTTTCCGAAGTAGAGGTCAACCGCGACCGTGCCGTCCATCAGCCCAAGCCCCGTATCGGCAGCTATCGCGTAGCCGTAAACCTTGCTTCCGTCGCGGGCAACGATATAAAGCTCGCTTCCGTAAGGAATAACGTTCGGATTAACAGCAACAGTGCCTATCTCGGCAAGGCGGCCGCTGGCTGTCTTTGCGCCGTAGCCTGCTGTGTAAGCCGTCGCTTTGCCCGAAACGACCCTTGTATAGCTCTCGGGCAGACCGTCAACAAGCGTGAGCGCCGTGGGATCGTCCATCTTTGCATACGGAGTACGCAGCGCCGTTCCGCGCTCGATGACCTGCGTTACGGGCTCTTCCGTAACGACGTTCTCCGTCAGCTCCTGATTGCTGAGCTTTCCGTCCACATATGTTTCCTTGACAAAATATGTGCGGACGCCGTTCTTTCCCTCGGTAACAACGTTCTCCGTGCCGATGGGAAGATTTGAATTGTCTATATATTCTGTTTCAAAGGGGATTTCCGATGTGTTTTCGCGGACGTTGTAGCTTATGCGGGTGACATTTATTGTCATTCCCTCGCTCACCTCGTCGGAGAGCTCACAGTCCGCAATGTCGTACTGCCCGAGCTCGACGCCTGCCTTCTCGAGCACCTGCGCCGCAGTTCCGCCGATAACGGGTACGGCAACAGTGTTTCCGTCAGCGTTGACGATAACGTCGAACGCGCGGTGGATAGTGATGTAGGCGGTGCTTTCATCGCCCTGAACGTAGGTTATGCGGTCGTTTGCGCCGAGGGTGTAATCGCCGCTGCGAAGTATGGCGTAAACGTCCGTTTCCGATGTCATTATCTCTCTCGTGACGCCGTTGTCGGTGATATAAACGCGGTCGCGGAAATAAAGGTTACCGGTCATCAGCGCGACAGCCGCGAGAGCCATAAGGAACAATGCCAGCTTGATTATCTGATTTTTTGCGATCAGACGGTTCATTTTGGCGTTAACTATCTGTGGTTTCATATTGCCTCCTGAAGTCCTTACCTGTTCCCGTGGGATATCCGCGGAAACTGCCCGTATGTGTGATGTGTGCGCGGGCGATAATTTCTTTTTGGTAGGAAACTGCGATTTGGGGAAAACCGCTGTTTCCGTGGGCAAACGCGCTGTCCCCAACAGAGCATTGCCATGATACGGGGCGCCTTATATCTTTCTCAGGCTTTTCGGTTCGGTGCACAAGGGCACACCAAAGGGTGCCCCTTTTGTCAATTCCGCCTCGCCGACACTTCATCTTTTTACAGATGATTTGCTCGGCGGGTCGAAAACTGCTTTATCGGAAGCACGCCAACACCGCCCCTTTGTCAAGGTTGATGTTATTATAACCCATTGTTTCGTAAATGTCAAACAGATGTTAAATCTGAATTTTGTGTAAATCGCACAAAAAACCTTTGTAACCATTTTGTAACAAATTAAAAACGGGGCTGTTTTTTGTAATTTTCTGTAAAAAAGCACTTTTCTTTTCGTAATTTTCGCTAAAGTTAACGGGTGGATTTTTGGCAGCAATTATTACCGAATTTAAACACGATTTCGCGAATATGCTTGTGCAATATCACCAACATATTAAATGTTTGTTATATCCGCTCAAAATAGCGTGACAAAACGGCGGGAATGTGTTATAATTAAGACAGACCATTGATAAACTCTGAAAACGGGGTTTATCTTAATGAATAATGAATAGTGAAAAGTGAATAAATGTGGTGTGCCCTGCGGGCACGGATTTAAATAAAGTGCGGTATAATTACATTATTTATAACAATCGGCAGAGCCGATACCGATATTATTCATTCTTCTTTATTCATTATTCAATATTCATTTTTTGTCATAAAGACTTTTTCGGCAAGCTGAATTAAGATATTAAGATATATAGATAAAGGAGGGAGGACAGGCATGATATACGAGAAATCCTGCGGAGCGATAGTTTACCGCAAATTCCACGGTAACACCGAGATACTGCTGATAAAGCACCTGAAATCGGGCTGCTGGTCTTTCCCGAAGGGTCACATGGAGCAGGGCGAAAGCGAGGTGCAGACGGCTGTCCGCGAAATCAAGGAGGAAACCAACGTCGACATAGTTATCGACGACCCGTCCTTCCGCGAAACCGTCGTTTTCAACCCGCGCCGCGACACCCGCAAGGAGGTAGTCTACTTCATCGGGCGCGCGACAAGCGCCGACGCCGTCCCGCAGGAAAGCGAGATCGCCGAGATACGCTGGGCGGAAATAGGCCGCGCCGCGTCGGAGCTCGCCTACGACAACGACAGGCTTATCGTCAACAAGGTCAAAGCCTACCTCGCGCTGAGCAAGATATGAAGCCGCCGATCAACGCGGAATAACACGACATAACGCGGAATAACGCAAAACAACGCCGTATGAAGCAAGCCCGCTCGGGCATTTTCTCGGAAAACAAAAAAACGGGACGCATACCGCGCCCCGCTCCGTGTTATTTGTAAGAAAATCTCACTTTACGATGAAGTCCTTGATCTCGTCGAGGAAATCCTGGCAGTCGTCGCTGTGAACGTGCAGCTCGAGCTCCTTGGAGAGGTCGAGGCTGAAAATGCCCATGATGGACTTTGCGTCGATAGCATATCTGCCGCTGATGATGTCCACGTCGTATTCGCACTTGGAAACGATGGATACAAATTCCTTAACGTCGTTGATGGTGTTGATACGGATTATTGCGTTAGTCATAATATACTTCCTTT
>JBJFHP010000065.1:0-3972 GCA_051893715.1 Oscillospiraceae bacterium | reverse complement strand
CGTGAGCGCAAGAACGTTGAAAACGGTGCGGCTCATATCCAGTCTACATTCAACAATACTATCGTTACTATATCCGACCTTCAGGGCAACGTGCTCTCTTGGGCAAGCGCGGGAGAACTGGGCTTCAGAGGCTCCAGAAAGTCTACTCCTTTCGCTGCTCAGTCCGCAGCTGACGTAGCGGCAAAGGCTGCTATGGAGCATGGTCTGAAGACTGTCGAAGTATTCGTAAAGGGCCCCGGCGCAGGCCGTGAGGCAGCTATCAGAGCTCTTCAGGCAGCAGGCCTTGAGGTAAAGCTCATCAAGGATGTTACACCCATCCCCCACAACGGATGCCGTCCCCCCAAGAGAAGACGCGTCTGATCGTTACAGGAACCGAGCTATTCGTTTACTCGGCGTTGAGCAGCGCCCGACGAGGCGCGGCGCACGGCTTGTCAAAGCCTTAGAATGCGCTTGACTCAATACTATATTTGAAATAACGGAGGAAATTTATCATGGCAGTTAATCGCGACCCGATTTTAAAGAAGTGCAGAGCACTTGACATCAGCCCCGCAGTTCTTGGTTATTCCGAAAACAAGAAGTCCAAGAGAAACCCCGACGCAGGCAAGCGCAAGAAGGTTTCCGAGTACGGCTCCCAGCTGAAGGAAAAGCAGAAGCTGAAGTTCGTTTACGGCGTTCTTGAGAAGCAGTTCTACCACTACTATGAGCTGGCTACCAAGGAAGAAGGTATCGCCGGTGAGAACCTGATAAGACTTCTCGAGTCCCGTCTGGACAACATCGTTTTCAGAATGGGTCTTGCAATCACCCGTCGTGAGGCTCGTCAGCTCGTTTCCCACGGTCATTTCTGTGTGAACGGCAAGAGAGTTGATATCCCTTCCTACAGAGTTAAGGTTGGCGACGTCGTTTCTCTGAGCGAAAAGAGCAAGAAGAGCAAGAAGTTTGAGCAGATCGCAGAGGTTGCCGGCGGCAGACTCGTTCCCATGTGGCTCGACGTTAACAAGGAAGCTGCTACGGCTAAGGTAACTCGTGCATTCCAGCGTGACGACCTCGATTTCGAGATCGCTGAGCACTTAATTATCGAGCTGTATTCTAAATAATTGCTTCTCAGCATACAGATATTTAGTGCAGTTATTTTTAATTCATATCCTGCACGCCTTGTCTAAAACACGCGTTCTGTGCCAATACTTCTTAGTAAAGGCACAGGCAGAGTGTGATTTAAAATTAACAGCGAATACGGCAGTAAGCACAGGATAATTAACATACGAACTAGTGGGAGGGTTACCAAATGCTTGAAAAAATCGAAAAGCTCAATATAGAGACCTCAAAGCTGAGGTCTGACGGAACTTATGGAATGTTCGTTTTGGAGCCGCTCCAGAGCGGATATGGAAACACCTTAGGCAACAGCCTGAGAAGGGTGCTACTCTCCTCGTTACCGGGCGTTGCTGCGACTTCCGTCAAGATCGACGGCGTTCAGCACGAGTTTTCCACCATCCCCGGTGTTAAAGAAGATGTTACAGAAATTGTCCTCAACATCAAAGGACTCAGAGCGAAGATGTACGGCGAAGCCCCCAAGACCATCTATATCGAGGCAGAGGGCGAGTGCGAGGTCACCGCGGGCGACATCAAGACCGACAGCGAGGTAGAGATCCTCGACCCCGGTATGCATATCGCTACCCTCGGTGCAGGCGCAAAGCTGTACATGGACATCACGCTCGACAGAGGCAGGGGCTACGTTTCTGCGGAGCAGAACAAGGCTCAGCTCCAGCCCATCATCGGCGTTATTCCGATCGACAGCATTTACACACCTGTCCTGAAGTGTAACTACACGGTAGAGAATACCCGTGTGGGTCAGAGAACCGACTATGAGAAGCTCATAATCGAGATCTGGACAGACGGCACTATCTCCGCAAAAGAGGCTGTTTCTTACGCAGCTAAGATCCTTATCGAAAGGCTCCAGCTTTTCGCAGAGCTGTCCGACGACACCAATCCTCAGGAGCTCATGGAAACCAAGGAAGAGAGCCGCAAGGACAAGGTGCTCGAGATGACCATTGAGGAGCTTGAGCTGTCCGTTCGTTCCTTCAACTGCCTCAAGAGGGCGGGTATCAATACCGTGGAGGACCTCGTAAACAAGTCCCCCGAGGATATGATGAAGGTAAGAAACCTCGGCAAGAAGTCCTTCGACGAGGTTAAGGCAAAGCTCCAGTCGCTCGGCTGCGACTTAACACCTTCCGACGAAAACAACTAATCGGTTTTATATACCAATTCCTATTGAAAGGAGAATGAAAAATGCCAGGTACAAGAAAGCTGGGCAGAACCAGCGACCACAGAAAAGCAATGCTCAGAGGCATGGTTACATTCCTGCTTGAGAACGGAAAGATCGAAACTACCGTTACACGCGCTAAGGAAGTTCGCGCGGAGGCAGAGAAGATGATCTCCCTCGGCAAGGCAAACACCCTGCACACCAAGCGTCAGGTTCTTTCTTACATCACTAAGGAAGATGTTGCCAAGAAGGTATTTGACGAGCTCGCTCCCAAGTATGCCGACAGAAACGGCGGCTACACCAGAATTTACAAGATAGGCCCCCGCCGCGGCGACGCAGCAGAGATGGCTGTTATTGAGCTTGTCTGATCTCTTATAGGTTTACAGATCCCTCCGATTTTTTCGGGGGGATTTTTTTGTGGGGTTATTTCGGGGGGATTTTTCGGGGCATTTTTCGGGCGGGGGCACTTGTTCGGTGCGCCGCGTGGGTTTGCTACGGCTTTTTTGGTGGGGCGCTTGTCCGGTGCGCCGCGCGGGGTTCGCATTTTTTCGGGTGGAATGTTCGGGAGGAGCGCTGTGCGAGGTTCGCGGTTTTTGGGGTGAAATATCGTGCGGGATTTGCGGCGTTTTTTGGTCAAGGAATGACTTTCGGCGTGAAATTATGCGGACTTGGCTTTATAGTTAAAATTACAACGTTATTTAAGTAAATAATCCCTTAAAAATCAATAAAATGCACAAAAAAATTCGTTGTTTATTATGTGTTTTGAATATTGAAAAGAACGGCGTAATGATATATAATAAAGAATGAGAAAACCTATGACTGCGGCGATGCCGCAGAATTTTAACGGAGGTAAACAATGAACAAGTTAAAGACTTTTTCAGCAGCGGTTCTGGCGGGCGCAATGGTGCTTTCCATGACAGCTTGTGACGAGTCTGCGCCCGCGTCCGGAACTTCCGGCGGCAATGCTCCCACAACAACAGCAGCTACCACCACCGCGACAACAACAACTTTCGCAAGAAACGATGACGTTGTAAGTGCAGTAGGCGAGATCACCGACAAGGTTGACAATGCCGACCTCAACGTAAACAGACGTATCAAGTGGATGGCTTGGTGGGACATGGACGAAACCACTCCCGCGGCTGAGCTGTTCAAGAGCGTTTACGGCATTCCTACCGAGGGTTCGGATCCCGAGCGTGAGGGCAGAATTTTCGAGTACACTTCCGTTGCTTACGCAGAGCGCTATGACAAGCTCGGCGCGGCTATCGCGGCTGATGACTCCCCCGACTTCTTCCCGTTTGAGATACGCGACTTCCCGTACGGCGTCCTGATGGGCAGATATCAGCCTGTTGATGGTATAATTGACCTCGACTCCGCAAAGTGGGCAGCAACAAAGGACCTCAGAGAGATGTTCGAGCTGAACGGCAGACAGTACTGCGCGTTCTATGAGATCTCTATGAACAACATGATGTACTACCGCACCAGCATGATCGACGATATCGGCGCAGATGACCCCAGAACGCTGTTCGAGAACGGCAACTGGACATGGGACACCTTCCTCGAGATCGCGCGTTCGTGGCAGGAGTCCGGCGACAACAGATACGTTATCGACGGCTATAACCCCGAGGACGACTTCGTTCTTTCGACAGGTACTCCTATGGTCGGCAACGTTGACGGCAAGATCGTAAACAACCTCTACGATCCCGCTATCGAGAGAG
>JBJFHP010000064.1:0-3998 GCA_051893715.1 Oscillospiraceae bacterium | reverse complement strand
CGACTTCAAGGGGATTTACATAGAAAAACCGCTTTCCGTCAAGCTGCATTCCCGCAAGCACGGTGTTGTAGAATGACAACTCCATAATGTCGGCATACTCGCCGTTCAACTCGTTTTCAAGCATTCTCCCCGCAAAAAACATCAGCCCTATCGCCGCGCAGGTTTCGGAGTATGCGGTGTCCGAGGGGAGGTCGTAGTCAACGGTGAACGCCTCGCCCAGCACGGTAGAGCCGATACCGCCCGTTATGTACATACGCTTGCGGACAATGTTGTTCCAGAGGCGGCGGCAGGCTTCAAGGAGCGCCTTATCGGCTGTTTCTGCGGCAAGGTCAGCCATTCCCGTGTAAAGATACACCGCGCGCACAGCGTGTCCCGTTGCCTCGGACTGCTCACGAACGGGTTTTCCGCTCTGACGGTAGTCATTGTCCCACGGGTTGCAGTTCCACACCGTCCAATCCCGCTTTTCCGCTTCCCGCGCGAAAAATCCCGGGTTTGTTCCGCGCTCGTCGATAAACAGCTTGGAGAGCTCAAGAAAACGCCCGTTTCCCGTCAGGCGATAAAGCTTCAGCAGCGCAAGCTCTATCTCGGGGTGCCCGGGGACGCCCTCGATCTTCTCCGTTACAAAACGGTGATATATACACTCCGCGTTTTTCTCGGCGACATCAAGCAGCTTTCGCTTCCCCGTCGCTTCATAATAGGCGCAGGCGGCTTCTATCATGTGTCCGGAGCAGTACAGCTCGTGCCCCTCAAGCAGATTTGTCCAGCGCTTTTCCCTGTCCTTTATCGTGAACGCGGTATTAAGGTAACCGTCGGTATCCTGAGCCGCCGCGATAAGGTCGATAAGCTCGTCCGCCTTGCTTTCGAGGGCGCTGTCGGGCTTGTTCGCGAGGGAATACGCCGCCGCTTCAAGCCACTTGTAAGCGTCGCTGTCCTGAAACACCATTCCGTAAAACCCATCGCCGATATCCCCGCCATTAAGCGCTTTTGCGGCATTGATGAAATTCTGGGCAACATGGCTCTTTTCCGCGCCCTCTGCCCTGTCCCAAAGAACGCTGTGCTGATACGGAATGACCGTATCATGAACGATCTCCTGATACCTCGCGATAAATCCTGCCGCTCTGTACGCCGTTACCGATATCTGCTTTTGTGTTTTCATAGAATTTCTCCTTTGTGTTGACATTTGATTTTATATGTATTATAATACTATAAACAAGCCGATAGAATGGAGAATTGTACTGAATATATGGAGAATAATCTTAACTGCATATCAACAGACGAATATCATCTGCCCGCCGTGAGCGACTGCGATATCCTCACCGCCTCGGACAGCTTTTTTCACATGAACAGAACGGCGGATTTCAACGTGCTTATCTATGTCACCGACGGGGTAATGTATGTAACGGAGGGCGGCGCGGATCACGAGATAAGACCGGGCGAGCTGCTGTTTCTGAAAAGCGGCATAAACCACTACGGTAAATATGAAACGCCCCGCGGGACGCGCTGGCTGTATGCGCATTTCCTACTTCCCGAAAACATATCGGAAACGGGGCTTATCATTCCGAAAAAGACGCAGGGGCTGCTTAACAGCGATATCGAGAAAAAGCTTATCAGGCTTTGCGATATTTTCCACAGCGACGCTCCGCAAAAGGGATTTCGGGCAAACCTGCTTCTCGGCGAAATACTTGTCGATATGGTAGAATACGAACGCTCACCGCTTGAAAGCACCGCCGACAAGCTTTGTTCATTTCTCGAGCTTAACACCGACAAGGACTTCTCGAAAGCGCTGATAACGGAGCGTTTCTTTTTAAGCTACAGCCACCTCGCCGCAGGCTTCAAGCGCGAAAAGGGTATGTCAATGGGACAATTTCACAACGAGGCGAGAATGAAAAGGGCGTGCTCGCTGCTTCGTTCAACATTGATGTCCGTCGGCGAGATAGCGGATATGCTCGGATTTTCGGATATGCTTTATTTCAGCAGGAAATTCCACGCTTTCAGCGGAGTTTCTCCTACCGAATACCGCAGGCAGGTGCAGAAGAAATATTAACGCAGGTAACGCCGAACAGGTTTACGCAATTCAAAGCGAACGATAATTTCATATCACGCAAAAAAGGCGCCTGAAATCGGGCGCCTTTTTAATAATTAAATTGATCACACCAGCTGAAATCCGATAACACCGAGCACGCAGGCGATGCTTCCCGCAAGGCTTACAGCGGATTTTTTCTCGGCAGCGTCATCTTTATTCTTCTTCGGGAGGAAGCCCATAACGAAGATAACAACAAGTATCATCGGGTGAATGAACGAGTAGCTTGTCAGGCTGATTACCGCGATGTAATTCATCACAAGCAAGCCCACTGCGTTGGGCAGCTTTGAGCCGAGGACAAAGCCTACGCCCTTGATACCCTCGGGGGAACGCCTGGCGACAGACCACGGTTTTGCAAGAGGAATAAGAACAAGCGCGAGGACAACCAGCGCAAAGAACAGGGTCATTGTTGACGATACATATTCCTGCGCGCCCGTGATAATAAATCCGTATCCGTAACTTTGCAGGAGATACAGCGCCAGCGGGATCGCAAGCCGCTTATAATTCACCTGTTTTCTTCCGCCGATCGCCACAAGGACAAGCCCGACGGCGGTGACAACGATAAACAAAAGCTTCAGTATTTTTAACTGTTCGCCGCGGAAAACGTCGGTGAAATAGGACATAAACAGCGTTATACCAAGCCACGCTTTCAGCTCAAACACCGACATTTCAACAAGTATCTTCGCCGACATGGAAAACTCAAGGTACTTACACAATGCGATCAGCAGGATCGCAATGACCGTCTGCGGGCTGAGCGTTATAAATCGGTCGCCTTCTCCCAGAAACGGGAGCATTGCCGACATAAATACGGCTGTACCCGCCGCCATAAGAAAGGTCATTTCATAGCCGTTCATTTTTGCCTTGCTGACGGCGTACTTGTCGTTGAGCGATGTTATTGTAAACATTGCCACGACTAAAAGCATCAATAATATTGTCATAATACAATTCCTTTTATAAATATTCTGCCGTTAATTATTATATATGTTATCCTTTTCTTTGTCAATATGACAATACAACAAAGAATAAAGCCTGCCGGGTGAATTTTTGTTGATTTATGGCAATTATCCCCGCGCTGCTTTTATTCTGCCCGAAATATCACTCCTGCCCCTCTGCGGAATAACGGGCAGCTGCCTAGTCATCGATGACGACCTTATTGTATATGACATACCTGTGAAAGCTTTCATTTTCATAAATGTTCTTACAGCGCTGCTCCAAAATCAGATATTCTTTCCCGTTTTCAAGGGTGATCGCTTTCATTCGGCACACCAGCCCGCCATCTGTCGGCGAGGATATGTAATATCCGTTTGTCCACACATTGGTCGGCACAATGTTCTCGGGACGCGGTTGGTAAAAAGCAAGCGTTCCGTCCGGATAGACAGTTATAAATTCGTACAAAAGACCGCTTTTGTCTGCGGCGTTAAAAATATCGCTTCGGGTAATACCTGTGATATCGGTATCGCCGGGGAGCACTCTGTAAGCCCTCCATGTTCCGTGTACGGACGGGTCATCATAGAACACATATTCATATTCGTCACGGTACGATCCGTTTTCTTCCGTCACAGTCCCGAACGTAATTTCGGGAGTTGTCGGGGCTGCTTCCTCGGACGATTCCGACGCAGCTTCCTCCGTGGAATATTCATCGGGCTCGGCGGTTACAACGACCTCGGCGGTCTGTTCCCGTTCTTCGGGAATTTGCCCGACAGCGGCTTCGGTCTGCGGAATTGCCTCATCTGTCCGATTTTCCGTAACGGGCGCGGCGGTTTCTTCCTCCGCCGTTTCTTCCTCTGTAGTTTCTTCCTCTGTAGTTCCTTCCGCTGTGTCGGATACTGTGGTTTCCCGTGTTGAGATAGATATTTCCGGAGCTTCAACGGTGCTTTCGCTGTCAGGCACTGCTTCGGCGCGCTCGCGGGCGGGTTCA
>JBJFHP010000063.1:0-17459 GCA_051893715.1 Oscillospiraceae bacterium | reverse complement strand
ACGGCATTCCCCACAACATTCTCAAGGGCATGACCCTCGGCATGATATTCCAGAAAGCCTCCACAAGAACGCGTGTTTCCTTTGAAACAGGTATGTACCAGCTCGGCGGTCACGCGCTGTTCCTGTCCTCTAAGGAGCTCCAGATAGGCCGCGGCGAGCCCGTTCAGGATACCGCGCGCGTTCTCTCCCGCTACCTCAGCGGCATTATGATCAGAACCTTCGAGCAGAGCGAGGTTGAATATCTCGCCGAATACGGCAATATCCCGATCATCAACGGTCTGACCGACTTCTGCCACCCCTGTCAGGTTCTCGCCGACCTCCAGACCGTTCGTGAATACAAGAACAAGCTTGACGGTCTGAAAATGTGCTACATCGGCGACGGCAACAACATGGCGAACTCCCTCACTGTTGGCTGCCTCAAGGTCGGCATGGACGTTTCGCTCGCCTGCCCCGAGGGTTACCACCCCGACCCCGTTGTTCTTGAATTTGCAAAGCAGTACAGCAACTTCAAGCTCGTAAGCGACCCCAAGGAAGCTGCGGCGGACGCGGACGTTCTGTTCACCGACGTATGGGCTTCAATGGGTCAGGAAAGCGAGGCGGAGAAGCGCAAGATTGCGTTCAAGGGCTACCAGATAAACGACGACGTTATGTCCGTTGCCAAGTCCGACGCAATGGTAATGCACTGCCTGCCCGCGCACCGCGAGGAAGAAATTACCGCCAAGGTATTCGAGCAGCACGCTGCCGAGATATTCGACGAGGCGGAGAACAGACTCCACGCGCAGAAGGCTGTCATGGTAAGACTGATGGCTCCCGAGAAGTAATTTTGGAAAAATCGCATAATAAAGCGGCTGTCGGAACATTGAAGTGCCCCCTGTTAATTAGACAGGGGGCATTTCAAAATATCGGCAGCCGTTTTTGTTATTAGGTTCAACCGCAAATCTCGGCGATTGCCTCCGCGAAAAGCACCGCGTCCCTCAGCAGCTCGTCGACCGTGACGAACTCGTCCGCGCCGTGCATATGGTAATCCGTGTCGCCGCGCTCTGCTCCGAAAGCAACGCCGCCCTTGATATTGTGGACATACGTTCCCCCGCCGATGGCAATACAGCGCCCTTTCTCGCCCTCAACGCGCTCGTAAACGCGCAGGAGCTTGCGAATAAACTCGCTGTCCTCGTCGACGCAGTGCGGCTCGTCGCCCATAAAACCCGCGAACTCGCAGCCCGCAGTGGAAAGCGCTGTCCGTTCGGTGCTTTCAACGAAAGCAAGGTCAACGCAGGTCGGGAAGCGCACGTCCACCGTGCCGCGGCAGCCGTTCCTGTCCATGCTGAAAATGCTGAACACGCAGGTCAGCGCGCCGCTCTTTTCGTCGGAGCATTTCAGCCCCACAGACGCGCCGTCCGTTTCCCCGAACGGGAATACCTTTGCAAGCCCGACGAGTATGCCGCTCTGAACACCGTCGTGAACAGGCAGCTTTCCGCCCGCGAAAAGCGAGTTTACAAGCCCGATGAGCGCGGTCACGGCGTTAATTCCGCTTTCGGGAGTTGAAGCGTGCGCCGAGCGACCCTTGCAGGTTATTTTAACGCAGCCGTTCTCATTCTCCGCAGCGAACACCGCGCCGCTTTTATCCGAGGAGATCGCCGCGGTAACATCGCAGAGCGCTATCCCCTCGAGCAAAGCCTCCGCCCTGTCGGGAACGGCGTTCGGGATCGACCCGCCGCATAAGCTGACAACGCTTCCCTGCCCGTTCACCGCGCCCTCAAAGCGGGAGCGCATCATTCCCTTTTCAATGTTGATTATCGGAAAGCTTCCGTCGGGGGTGAACACCATGGGCGGCAGCTTCTCGCGCGAAAGGAATATTTCGAGATCCTCCGAGCCGTTTTCCTCGTCCGTTCCGAAAACCAGCTTTACGCCCTTTTTCAGCGGCAGACCGAGGTCTTTGACGCATTTCATCGCGAACAGCGCCGCAGCGGCGGGGCCTTTGTCGTCGATTACCCCGCGCCCGAACAGCACGCCGTCTTTTTCCGTCATGCGGAACGGGTCGCTGTGCCAGTTCTTAGGCTCTGCGGGAACAACGTCGAGGTGGCACAGTATTCCGAGCGCGGTTTCTTCGCCCGCAGAAAGCTCCGCCGTGCCGACAACATTCTCGCAGCAATGCGTCGTAAAGCCCATTCCACCGCAGATATCGAGCATTTTGTCAAGCGCGCGGCGCGGCTCTTTCCCGAACGGAGCTCCCTCGGCAGGCTCACCCTTAACGCTCGGTATCGCGACAAGCTCCGACAGAACGCCGAGCAGCTCGTCCCTGTGAGAATAGATGTAATCCTTTATCTCATTCATATCTTCACTTGATCCACCACTCCGGAGTAAGCTCTCCGAGAGTTACTACCTTTCCGCTCTCATAATCGAGCATTATCTCTACGTTCTTATAGTTTTCAGGCATAAGCTGCACCATAAGCTCGCGGCAAGCACCGCATGGCGCGCCGGTTTTGCCGTTCGGCATTATTGCAAGCACCTTGGTCAGCTCGTTTTCGCCCGCGGTTATCATGCTGAATATTGCGTTCCTTTCGGCGCATATTCCCAGCGTTGAACAGGTGTCAATACAAACCCCCGTGTAGATATTCCCGCCTGCGGAAAGAACAGCCGCCGCAACACCGCCCGCCTCTATATAATCGGAGATCCTTCGTTCATTTTGAACCGACATCGCCGCTTCGTACAGCTTATTCCAGATATTATCCATTACATTTCTCCATCATCGCTATCATCATATCGGCAACCTTATATACATCGCCGCAGCCCGTCGTTATCACAAGATCGCCCTCGCGGACGTTATCCACAACATACCGAGCAACCTCCTCAAACGTCGGGAACCACACGCAGCCGTCGATTTTCGCGGCAAGGTCGGCGGAATAGATGTTGTAGGTGTTCTTCTCGCGGCTGCCCATTATTTCGGTCAATACCACCTTATCCGCAATACTGAGCGCCTGCGCGAACTCGTCGAGCAGCATTGCGGTGCGGGAATAGGTGAACGGCTGATGAACCACCCACACCCTCGAAAAGCTCATTTCCTTCGCGGTTTTAAGCGTAGCGGCTATCTCCGCGGGGTGATGACCGTAGTCGTCGACAAAGGTCACGCCCTTTACCGTCGCGAGCCGCTCAAACCGGCGCATTGCCCCGCCGAACTTTTCAAGACCGCCGCGCAGCGCCTCAACGGGTATTCCCGCCGAATAAGCCGCCGCACACGCCGCGACAGCGTTATAAACATTGTGTATCCCCGGAACATGGACGGCGATATCGCAAAGCGGCTCTCCGTCATGCATAAGGGTAAATTCGGTGTGGAAGTCGGCGATGTGGCGTATGTCCGCGGCGTAAAAATCGTTTTTGTCCGTCTTGCCGAACGTGATAACGCGCGCCCTTGTGTCTGCGGCATTGACCGCCTCCATGGTGTTCGCGTCGTCGCCGTTCGCGATTATGATGTCGGTGGTCAGCCCGCAGAATTTCGTAAAGCTGTGCTTCAGATTTTCCATGGTCTTGAAGTAATCCATGTGGTCGCGGTCGATGTTCAGTATTATCGAGATATTCGGCGACAGCTTGAGGAACGTGTCGACGAACTCGCACGCCTCGCATACCATATACTCGCTCTTCCCCGCTCTGCCGCTCCCGCCTATCGCCTTGAGCTTGCCGCCGATGACGGTGGAAAGGTCTATCCCCGCTTCAAGCAGTATCATCGTAAGCATGGAGCTCGTGGTGGTCTTTCCGTGAGTGCCCGAAACGCAGAACGCCTTGCTGTATTCCTCGGTGACAAGCCCGAGCAGGTCGCTTCTCTCAACGGTCAGCACGCCGCTCGCCCGCGCCGCCATCAGCTCGGGATTGTCGTCCATTATTGCCGCGGAATGAACTATAAGGTCAGCGCCCGCGATATTCTCCGCCTTTTGACCCAGAACAACGGGAATGCCCATTCGGCGCACCGCGTCAAGCGTTGACGTTTCGTTGTTGTCCGAGCCCGTCAGGTAATACCCCCTGCTGTGGAGTATCTGCGCAAGCGGGTACATACCGCTCCCGCCGATGCCGATGAAATGTATATGCTTTTTTCCTGAAAGAAAATTTTCCACCTTACAAGCCTCTTCTCTGAAATAATACCCGCTCTGCGGGAGCTCTCCCCCGTGAATTATATGCCGTCTGCTCATATTTTATGAATAATCAAGCCTTATTTACCCAAAATATAGCCGTACACAATTTCTACGACATAAACGGAGGAACATTATGGAAATAAGTGACATCAAAATCAGAAAAACAATGCACGACGGACGGCTGCGCGCGGTCGTATCCATCACTATCGACAACGCGATAGCGATCCACGACATCAAGCTGGTTCAGGGTGACGACAGAATGTTCGTCGCCATGCCGAGCCGCCGCGAGGAGAGCGGTATTTTCCGCGACATAATCCACCCGATATCCGCGGGAGTCCGCGAGAAGATCGAAGAGGAGATACTCGACGCATACCGCCGCTACGTTCAGTGAGCGCTCTTTTCCGCTTCAAGCAGCAGCTTTGTCTTTAGGACGGCAATCTGCGTCTTGGAGTCCTCGAGCTCATTGTTCATCACCATCTCGACCGCCTTGTCGAGCGGTATTTTCACGATATCGAGAAATTCGCCCGCGTCAAGCTTCTGCGCCCCGTGGTCAAGCCCGCGGGCGAGATACATATGAATGACCTCGCCGCAGTAGGCGGGGGTCGGGATAAGGCTGCCTAAATAATCGAAGCGCGCGCAGGTGCAGCCCGTTTCCTCTTTAAGCTCGCGCAGTCCGCATTCGCGGTGGCTCTCGCCGTATTCGAGCTTACCCGCGGGGATTTCCGTCAGCACCTTTCCGTGGGGATATCTGAACTGCTTTACAAAAAGCACGTTCCCGTCGTCCTCGAGCGGGAGCACGCACACGCCGCCGGGGTGCTTTATGACCTCGCGAAACGACTTCCTTCCGTCCTCAAGCTCTACCTCGTCCACGAAAAGCTTTACTATCTTACCGTCGAACTTCTGCTCGCCGGATAATTTTTTCTCCTCTAAATGCACCGTTTTTTCCTCCCGTATCAATTGATATCGTCCTTGTCGTCTTTTTTCTTTCGGTCAAGCTCCTCCAGCACCCTGAACGCCTCGTCGTCCTCGGTTATGTGAGAGGTGCGGGGCTTGGGCTTCCTCTTGGAGAAATCGTATTTTTCCCTGTCCATAAAGCCCTCCTCGATATCGGGCCACGACAGCGAAACCTCGCTTTCGGGGAGCTTTACCGTGCCTTTTTCGGGGCAGTCGAATATCTGCCTTGTGAGCTGGTCGATATAGGAATCATGCGCCTTTACGCCGCTCACCTGATCGCTTCCGTAAAGGTGAACATAAGCGTTGACGCGCTGCCGCTTTATCAGGCGGAAGAACAGGATATACGCCGCGATAAGCACCGCTCCCGCTATCGTGAGGATAACGCCGAGCATTCCGCCCGGAGTGCGGTAAACAAAGGATATCTCGGATACCCCCGCGGGAACGCGTATCGCCATAAATCCGCCATTGACCTTTTCGATGTCGACCTGCTCGCCGCCGATATACGCGCTCCAGCCGCTGTCATAGGGAACGCTGAAAACAACGAGCTTGTCTGCGTCGTAGCTGCCGATGGCGGTGAAGCCCTCCCTGTTAACGCTGAACTGAAGAACTCCCGCGTCAATGCGCTGCTGCGCGTCGGTTTTGAACTGCTCAAGGGTAGTCACCCTTACCATGCGTTCTTCAAGCGGCTCGAGTATGTCGGAATACTTCTCCGCCTGCTCCTCCGTCAGCACGACGGAGCGCACCATCAGTTTATCGCACGCGCCCACGCCCTTTAACTTATCCGTGGTGACATATGAATCATACGCGAAACCCATAGGCAGCGCATATTCCGTCTTGTATATGTCATACCCGCCGTGGGTGTCCATATATTCGTAAATCGCGAGGTCCTCCAGCGCGTCCGAGCGCTTTTCCTCGTTCATATCCTCGGGCACCATGATGTATTTTACGCGCGTCAGCGCTCTTAATGCGTACCTGTCGGTGTCGGGCGCGGAGTTGACCGAACGCTCGATGTCAAGCATATCATACAGCTCAAAGGTCGAGCTCGGGATAATGCTCGTGAAGCTTTTCAGCGAGCTCATATTCCAGAGCATATTCACGTTGTTTATCTCGTCAAGACCCTCCATGCGGTAGAAATCCGCGTCCTCGATATATACGTCGGCGGAAACAGTTTTGTTGTAGTCGCCGATATAGGGGCCAAGTATCCTGCCGTAGCCGACGAAATAATAACCGAGCATCATGCTGCCGATTATCGTCACAACAGTCGCCTGCCGCATGAATCGCTCCGCAGAGAGCCTTCTCCTCGACCTGACGATAAAGCCGAGCATAACGAGAAATCCCGCCGCAAGCAGCACGGACACCCAGACTGCGGGCGACATATCGTTAAGAAACCTCGGTACAACGCGCGTTATTTTCTCGCCGTTTTCGTCCACCTCGTCAAGCTTCTGCGTGAACGGCGCGAACAGCGCAAGCACCGACATAACGCCGACGCCTATCGAACAGGAAATAAATCCCGTCTTGAGGTCAAATTCGGCGTGCTCCAGCGTGTAGACCGTCGCAAGGCAGCAGATAAGCTCCGGCATATAGAACCAGCGGGTGTAGAAGTTGTTGTTGAACAATACGAACGAGGCATTTAACCCCGGCACAAACGCCATGAAAAGGCATATCGGGAGCAGCACGCGCGCCCAGTGGTGCTTTGCGTCCTTAACGAACGCGATAACGCCCGCCATTGAGAACAGCGGGAGATACAGCGCAACGCTCGACCACTTCGCGTTCGCCTCTGAGAACATTGAATTTCGCGCGGGCACCTCCGGCGGGAACAGCATACTTTCAAGGATAAGCCCGTAGCGCTGCACGCTGCCGTAAAACAGGAAATTCCAGCCGGTGAGCATATTCGTTGAGCGCGGAACGTCCAGCACCTGAAAAATCGACGGCACGAACAGTATCCCCGCGAGCATTACTCCCGCGACGCTCTCGAATGCAAGGCATAGGAAATCTTTAACGCCGAAGCGGAATTTCCTGTCCATGCAGAGCCTTACCACAAAATAAATGACAAGGAAAATGCACTCGCCGATGAAGAAGAAGTAATTCACGAACGCATTAAGCGCAACGGTCAGCGCGAAAAGCCCGCGCCGCTTGTTGATGACCGCCTCCTCCAGTCCGATAAGGAGAAGCGGAAAAAACACGATCGCCTCGTGAAAGTGATTAAAGAAAATATTGTACAGCGAAAAGCCCGAAAACGCGTAGAGTATCCCGCCGATAAGCGCACTCTGCGGCTTTGTCACAAAACGGCGGATATACGCGAACGCAAACAGCGACGCGAGCGCCAGCTTGAGCGCCATGAGCGGCGCCATGAGGTACTGCGATATCGACGCGGGGAACATTGCGGCGAGCCAGAAGAACGGGCTTCCGAGGGTGTAGAAGCTGTAACTCCCGACGAAATTCGCGCCGAGGTCGGTCTGCCAGTTCCAGCCGAAATTACCGCTCTGCACCGCGTTTATGCACACCTTGTAGAACGGTATCTGCTGCGCGTTGTAGTCGCCGTAATAGATGAAATACCCGCCGTCAATGATGACGAACGGCAGCAGCAGCACCGCTCCCATGATGAACGCGATAAGGAACGCTTTCTGATAATACTTTTTTTCCAGTCTGTACATTTATTAACTCCGTTATGAAGCCGCTTACATTTTTTCGGGGGCTTCTACCTTGAGCAGCGCGAGAATATTCCTGAGCGCCGTTCTTGTCGCCTCGCAAAGCGCAAGGCGCGAGAGCTTGACATCGTTCTCCGCGTCCTTGACAGAGCAGCTGTCGTAGAACTTGTGGTAGGACTGCGCAAGCTCGAACGCATATCTTGTAAGTGCGGAGGGGTCGTAAGCCTTAGCAGCCTCGTTTATCATCTCGGGCATTTCCGCGATTTTTCTAATGAGAGCAAGCTCCGCGGGCTCGGTGTAATTCACCGCGCCGCCCTCGTATTTTACGCCGTCCTCCGCCATTTTCTCGATAACGCGGCAGATACGCGCGTGCGCATACTGAACATAGAAAACGGGGTTCTTCGAGCTTTCCTCAACGGCAAGGTCAAGGTCGAACTCAAGGTGAGTGTTCGCGTCGCGGAGGTTGAAGAAAAATCTCGCTGCGTCTATCGGAACCTCGTCAAGCAGCGTTGTAAGCGTTATCGCCTTGCCCGAGCGCTTGGACAGCTTGACCGTTTCGCCGCCGCGTACAAGCATTACCATCTGCATGATAACAACGTCCAGCCTGCTGTCGTCGATACCCATTGCGGAAAGGCATATCCTCATTCTCTGAACATAGCCGTGGTGGTCTGCGCCGAGGACATTTATCGCCTTGTCGTAACCGCGGGTGATGAGCTTGTTATAGTGATATGCGATATCGGGGACGATATACGTCGGGAAGCCGTTCGAGCGGACAAGCACGAAATCCTTGTCGCCGCCGAAATCCGTTGCGCGCAGCCACAGCGCGCCGTCCTGCTCATAGGTATGACCGCCCGCTTTCAGCTTTTCGATGACGTCCTTGACCGCGCCGCTTTGGTGCAGGCTGCTCTCCTTGAACCAGTTGTCATATTTAATGCGGTATTTCAGCAGGTC
The DNA here is from genome assembly GCA_051893715.1 of Oscillospiraceae bacterium. Classification (GTDB taxonomy): domain Bacteria; phylum Bacillota; class Clostridia; order Oscillospirales; family Ruminococcaceae; genus CAG-115. The sequence continues at coordinate 8,785 of JBJFHP010000063.1, read as the reverse complement.
GGTTTCAAGGCGCGCCTCGTTCAGCGGGAGCGCGTAGTCGGTCAGCGCCTTTCTGCGCTCCTCCTCGGAAACGCTGACAAGGCTGTCGCCGTGCATATCATAGTAATTCTTTGCGTGCTCGATTATATCCTGTCCGAGGTAAACGTCCTCGGGCATGGGAAATTCGGCGCTGTTTCCGTCCTCGCCGTAAATTTCCTTTGTGAAGCGCTCCATGTCATCGCCGCATTCCTTAACGACGCGCTGACCCGCCTCGCTGCATATGTGCATATAGCGCAGGGAAAGGCTCTTTCCGAACTTCTCGACCTGATTGCCCGCGTCGTTGATGTAGAACTCGCGGTCGGCAATATAGCCCGCTTCGGTGAGCAGTGACGCGAGCGTGTCGCCGATAGCGCCGCCGCGCGCGTTGCCTATGTGCATGGGACCGGTGGGGTTAGCGGAAACAAATTCAACCAGAACGCGCTTTCCCTGCCCGAGGTCGGTCTTGCCGTAATCCCCGCCGAGCGTTATCGCATTCTTAACAACGCCCGAGAACCAAGCCTGACCCACAAAGAAATTAAGGAAGCCGGGACCCGCTACCTCTATCTTGTCAAAAACCGTGCCCGAAAGCTCGGCTGCTTCGGTTATCATCGCGGCAACAGCGCGCGGGTTGCTTTTAAGCGCCTTTGCGGAGACCAGCGCGACATTTGCCGAAAAATCGCCGTGCGAGGGGTCTGCGGGGACTGTTACCTGAAAGGGCGGGAGCGGCTCGGCGGGGATTTTTCCCTCCGCAACAAGCTTTCCCAGTGCGCCCATGATTATTTCCTTTACCTGTTCCTTTGCCTCATTTACTGCGTTGTACATTTTATCCTCCTGTCGGCGCGGCGCGCCGTTGTTTTGTAATTAAGATTTTTTAACGGTGACGGAGATCTCGTTTTCGGTCATAAGTCCCGAATTAACGTCGACGGTGTATTTCACGCGGAAGCTTCCGCCTTCCCCGCTCATGGAATGCTCCATCTCCGTGGTGGAAATGCCTATCATACAGTCGCCGTACTCCGTGCCGTAGTGACAGAAATGGCGCTTTCCGTCCTCGAAAATGAGGTTCGAGAACGCGTTGCCCGTCCTTGTCATGACAACGATCCCGTCCGCGACCCTGAGCTGCACATGGCTGCCCTCGTAGCCCGTAGCTTCGCTTTCGTCGTAATCAATGAAGAACGAGCCGCCGTGCTCGCGGAATTCGCCCTTTGTGAAAAGCTCCGACGTGTCGGTAACGCCGTCCGAGGTCTGTTTTATGTTCATTGTGATATTTGCGTTGTCCATTGTTGTGTAATTCCCTTTCTTCCCCGTTCAGCCCTCCGAGGAGCGTTCAAGAGCAAGCTGTATCAGCCTGTCGAGCAGCTCGGGATAAGGTATTCCCATATTATCCATGAGCTTGGGGTACATACTTATCGGCGTGAAGCCGGGGATAGTGTTTATCTCGTTTAGGATTATGTCGTCCTTAGTCACGAAAAAGTCGACGCGGGAAAATCCGCTTCCGCCCACCGCGTGGAACGCCCTTTTCGCAATTCTGCGGAGCTTTTCGGTCTGCTGCGGGGTTATCTTCGCGGGAATGTCAAGCACCGATGTCCCGAGCTTGTATTTCGCGTCGTAGTCGTAAAATTCCTCGGCGGGGGTTATCTGACCGGGAATAGATGCGATAAGGTCGGTGCCGTTGCCCAGCACCGCGCACTCGACTTCCTTGCCGATAATTTCGGTTTCGATAACGACCTTGTTTCCGTGGGCAAAGGCTACCTTTATTCCCTCGCGGAGCGCCTCTCTGTCAGCCGCGCGCGAAACGCCGACGGACGAGCCCGCGCAGGCAGGCTTAACGAACACGGGATAGCTGCCTAGCTTGCTTTCGATGTCATCGCAAGCTCTCTCGATGTCGCGCAGCGCATCGCGCTGAATGCAGATATAATTCGCGGTCTTAATGCCCGCCGCGTCGAGAATTGTGTGTGTTATCGACTTATCCATGCAGACAGCGGAGCTTGTCATGTCGCAGCCGACGCAGGGCAGCCCTGCAAGCGCGCAAAGTCCCTGCACCGTACCGTCCTCGCCGTTAACTCCGTGAAGCACAGGGAAAACCGCGTCAACGCGGCGAATATAAGCGCCGTCGCTGCCCATGACGATTATACCCTTGTTAACGGAATCGGGGCTGATTACCGCCGTGCAGCAGTCGGGGTTGTTTTCCCACTCGCCCGTTTTTATCTGCTCATATTCGCCCGGATAATACATCCAGTGACCCTTTTTTGTTATTCCGATACAGGTGACCTCGTACTTATCCTCGGGGATATTCGTCAGCACGGAATAAGCCGAAATAAGCGATATCTCGTGTTCGCTCGAAGCGCCGCCGAAAAGGACGGCAATTTTTGTTTTTGCCATGATATATCTTACCCTGCGCAGCGAAAAAAACGCCGCGTCCTTTCGATATGATGTTGGGATAATTTAAATTATGTCCGAAAGCCGCGCAAAATGCGTGTATCTCTGCATAATAACTCAACTTATATTATAACACAAACCCTTTCATTTTGCAATATGTTTTGAGAGTGAATTTCACATGAAATACGGTATGTTCCGCCCGCCATTCATATTTTGCGGATGACGGTCATAAAATGAACAAAAAGGAAACGTGCAAACATAACCTATGGGGGTGTAATTTTCATTGAACAGACGCGGCATTGTCGAAAACGCCAATGAAGAAAGATGTGTCATTTTAGGTACATATATCGTAGAAAACAACGCAACTGTCAGAAGTACGGCAAAAAAATTCGGCATAAGCAAAAGCACCGTTCACCAGGACATAACCGTAAAGCTCGCCCAAACCAACAACGCGCTGTACCACGAGGTGAAAGCGGTGCTCGACAAAAACAAGCAGGAACGCCACATCAGGGGCGGCGAGGCAACAAAGAAGAAATATCAGGAGCTTTCCCGCAGGAAGCTCTCAAAAAAGGCGCCGAGAAATCTGACCTGACATCAAAACACCCCCGCGGCTGTGCTCACGGGGGCGCTTGCATTTTAAAACAAAATCGGCATGATCCTGCGACCATGCCGAAAATGTCAGTCAAACCGAATTACTTTCTCTTCTTGGAGAGCAGCATTACGCCGCCTGCTGCGATAGCAGCGCCTGCAACAACAGCGATACCCTCAACGCCTGTTTCGGGAGAGGTCTTGTCGGGAGTTGTTGTGGTAGTTGTATCACCTGCACCTGCACCGTCAGCGTTGTCAGCGCCTGCGGAAGCAGCAGCGTCAAGACCGGTAACATCGAATGTGATCTTTACGGAGTCGTAGCCCTCGTTCGGGATAGCTGCAACCTTGTCGTAAACGTTGATGAGCTGTGCTCTTACGGGACCGGAGATGCTGAACTCATATGCGGAGTACTGGTCGGAAACGAGTGTGGAGCCCTCGTCCTCAACCATTGCAGCAGCCTCTGCGTCGAAATCGATAGCTTCGCCGTTTACCTCAACGCCTGTGATAGTGATGGCAACATCGGGTGTTACGGTGGAGTCAAGGGTTGTATCAAGCTTGAGCATATTCCAGCCGCCGTCGTTAACGCCGCTCATTTCAACGGTGTAGGTGCCGTCGCCTGTGATGGTAGCGTCTGTGAAGCTTGCGCCCTCGAACTCAGCAGCCTCGCCGAGGTCGTTATCCCAATAAAGAACGGAATCCTGGCTCAGTGTGTTTCTGAAACCGTAAGTAACGGACTGAAATGTGATAGCTGCCGTGTAGGTATCGGCAGCGGAAGCTGCCATAGCGAAGCCTGCTGCAGCAACAACGCCTGCGGTCAGCGCAGCAACGATATTTCTGATCTTCATATGTAAAACCTCCAATATGAATTTGTGGCGTTAAACCACATTTGTTTACAAATATTATTATATACTTTTTAAGTAATAAATTCAAGATGTAATATTCACCAAAAACCAATCACTCAAAACAGCATTTTGAACAAACTGCCGCGAGAAACTCACGGCAGTCGTACTATATTTCGGGCAAATTACTTGATCATGCTTGCAACTTCGTCTGCAAAGTTTTCAACCTTCTTCTCGATGCCCTCGCCGCGCTCGTAGCGAACGAAGGAATCAACTGCGATAGAGCAGCCCTGCGCCTTTGCAACGGACGCAACATACTTTGCGATGGACATTGTGTCGTCCTTGAAGTACTTCTGATCCATGAGGCAAACTTCCTCGTAGAACTTTCTGAGACGACCCTCAACGATCTTTTCTGCAACGTTAGCGGGCTTGCCTTCCTGCTCAACAAGCTTCATCTGAACTTCCTTCTCGTTAGCGAGAACGTCAGCGGGAACGTGATCCTTGTCAACGTACTGCGCGTTCAGAGCTGTTACCTGGAGAGCAACATTCTTACCGCAGGCGAGTACCTCTGCGTCATCGGGCTTGTCTGTAACAAGCTTTACCATTGTGCCTATTCTGCCGCCGTCGTGCATATAAGGAACAAGGATACCCTCCATCTTTGTGAAGCGGCGGATATTCATGTTCTCGCCGATGGTAGCGATCTTCTCGGTCATGTATTCGGAAACCTTCTGGGTTGTGCCGACAACCGTGCACTCCTTGAGCGCCTCAACGTCTGCAACATCGTTAGCAAGGATAGTGTCGGTGATGGTTTCAACGAGCTCGAGGAACTTGTCGCTCTTTGCGCAGAAGTCTGTCTCGCAGTTTATCTCAACGATAACGCCGGTATTGCCGTTAGCCTTAGCCTTTACAACGCCCTCGGCAGCAATTCTGCCTGCCTTCTTAGCAGCCTTTGCAAGACCCTTTTCGCGCAGGATCTTTACAGCCTCATCTCTGTTGCCGTCAGCCTCTACAAGCGCTCTCTTGCAGTCCATCATGCCGCAGCCGGTCATATCGCGAAGTTCTTTTACGTCACTTGCTGTTACATTAGCCATGGGTCAAATCTCCTTTTCAAATCCTTGTATATATCGCCCCGCCCGTATTCGGCAGGCAGGGCGCATTCGTATTCCTTATTATTCAGCCGCTTCCTCTGCGGGAGCCTCTTCAGCCTCTGCGCTTCCCTGTCTTGCAGAGATGATAGCGTCAGCCATTGCGCCTGCGATGAGCTTAACGGCACGGATAGCGTCGTCGTTGCCGGGGATAACGTAGTCGATCTCGTCGGGGTCGCAGTTGGTGTCAACGATTGCAACAACGGGGATACCGAGCTTCTTAGCCTCGGATACGGCAATCTTTTCCTTGCGGGGGTCAACAACAAAGAGAGCGCCGGGGAGCTTCTTCATGTTCTTGATACCGCCGAGGAACTTCTCGAGCTTTTCGATCTCGAGGTTGAGCTTGATAACTTCCTTCTTGGGGAGCAGATCAAAGGTGTTGTCAGCTTCCATTGCGTGGAGCTGCTCAAGTCTTGCAATTCTTCTCTGAATGGTCTTGAAGTTGGTCATCATACCGCCGAGCCATCTTGCGTTAACATAGTGTGCACCTGCGCGTACTGCCTCTTCCTTGATGGAATCAGCCGCCTGCTTCTTTGTGCCGACGAAAAGGATCTCGCCGCCGTTTGCCGCTACCTCGTGAATGAAGTTGTAAGCCTCGTCGAGCTTCTTTACAGTCTTCTGAAGGTCGATGATGTAGATGCCGTTTCTTTCGGTGAAGATGTAGGGAGCCATTTTAGGGTTCCAGCGTCTTGTCTGATGACCGAAGTGAACACCTGCTTCGAGAAGCTGCTTCATAGATACTACTGCCATTTGTTTTTCCTCCATTTGGTTGAATTTTTTTCCTCCACGGAAAATCACGCTTCGGACGCTTTCGCGCACCGTCGAAGGCTGTTTCCGTGTGTGTATTTGTGCATAGTTATTCTGCACATTTACTGAAATATTATACCATATTCTCCCCCGCATTTCAAGAGCGGCGGGAAAATTTATTTAAACAAATTTCCGAGGAATTTACCTCGTTTATTTGTTGAACATGACGAAGCGTCACAGGACACAAGTATAGTGTCCTCGCCAATGACCTCAATATCGCACCATTTTATCGACAAATCGTCCTCTCTCCCGAACAGCCCGAAAAAGCGCGGCCGCCCGAAAACAATGAGCCTGCAAATCTTCGCGGTGCAGTTGTCAAATTCGATATCATCGGGATAACCGAGCCGACAGCCCGATCTGATATTTATGATCTCCTTGCATTTGATATCATTAAAGCTGTAAACCATATCGGCACCTCACTGTACAAAACCTCTGATTGTACAATGTATGCCGCAAAGCGCGCAAAAATGCCGTTTCGCGCCTTTATACAAGCGAAATCGCAAAGCTCACCGCGTCGGAAACGCTTCCCTGCGGATAAGCGGACGCGTCTTTTCCGAGCGGATTTTCCGCAAACTCCGGCAGGAAAAACACCCTCATGCCGACTTCTGCGGCAGGCTCGATGTCCTCCGCAACGCTGTTCCCTACCATAAGGCAGTTTTCCGGCTTCTCACCGAGCTTCGCGAGTATCTCGCGGTAATATTCGGGGTTTGGCTTGCAGAAGGTGCTGTTGTCGTAATGGGTTACAAGCTCGAAATCCTCCGGCGCAAGTCCCGCCCACGCAAGGCGCGTATTAACGCCGTCCTCGGGGAATATCGGGTTAGTCGCAAGGACAACGCGCAGTCCCGCTTCGCGCAGACGCTTTATTTCCCCGCTGTGGTCGGGTATGTATTTAAGGCACGCCTTAACGCGTTCAAATTCACTTGTGTAAAAGCTGTCGCACTCGGGTCTTGCGTTCGGCAGTCCCGCCGTCAGCTTGTCGAAAACCTCCCAGAACGCCTCGGAATTGGCACGGCTGCCGTCGTTTTCGATCATCGCCTTTGTTCCCGCCCAGACAGCCTTGACTGTGAGCTGCGGGTCATACCCGAGCGGGACAAGCTTCTTTGAAAGCTCCGAAAAATATATCTTTATAAAATCCTCCTGCTCGAACGGGAGCAGAGTTCCGTCAAGGTCAAACAGAACAGTTGTTATCATCGGTCGACTCCTTTTCCTGATGTCGTTTTTTGGCGTTTTTCTGCTTTTCAAGCTTTTTTTCATAAGAAGCCAGCGCCTCGTCGTCCGCTTCAAATATCGTCCTGCTGACCGTCCAGTTGTCCTCGGTCATTTTGCGGCAGGTCAGTCTTATGAGAAAATCTCCGTGTTCGGGGCAGGCTGCTATCGTCGTTTTCTTCCCGCCGCCGTAATAGATCCACTCGCGCGGCTTCAGAATATTCGCGCAGGACGGGCACACCGTATCGCGCACGCGCGCGTCCTCCAGCATTTTCCTGCACTCGGCGACATTTTTTATAACATCCTTGCGCAATGCCACCCTAACTCCCGCGGAAAGCTCGCCGTAAGCGGCAAGTCCCCTTTCCATGTCAAGCTTGGTGCACACCTCATAGGTGAACCACGCGTCGTTCATGGCGTCGTGCGCCTGCGCGTCCATCGGTATCCCGAGCCGCTCCACCGCGTCCGAAAGCGAGCACTGAAGCCGCTCGCCGTCGACCTGCGCCTTGTAGATAAGCTGAAGATTGATGTAATCCCGTCCCCATGCGGGGTCAAGCCCGTACAATTCGAGGTTGTCCGAGAGTATGCTTATGTCGTCGAAGCCCCATGTTATGAACCTGAAATCCTCGCCGCACCACGCGCTGAACCGCTTGAACGCCTGCGGGAAGCGCTCGCCGAACGTGAGCTGCGTGCTGGTTATGCCGGTTATCTTCTCCACATGACGGTTCATGACCTTGTAATATTTGGGGCAGACGCTGATTTTTATTTTATCGATAAAGTTGAATTTTTCGTCGGTTTTGACTGCGCCTATCTGAATTATCTCACCGCGCAGCAGCACGGGGGACTGCACCATTTTGGTGCGCCCCTGCGCCTGATTCCATTCCATGTCAAGAATAATATAGTTCATCTGACCAAACTTTCTTACAAAATATCAAAGCATGAGCGAGCCGCCGACCTTGTCCCTGCGCCACTCTGCGAACTCGTCGTAGCTGCCCGCTCTGTCGAGGCAGCCCTGCTCGGTTATCTCGATTATGCGGTTTGCCGCCGTTTCAAGAATTTCGTGGTCGTGCGTCGCGAAAAGGATATTGCCCTTGAACTCGGACAGACCGTTGTTGACCGCCGTTATGCTTTCGAGGTCAAGGTGGTTGGTGGGGCGGTCGAGGATAAGCACGTTGCTCTGGAAAAGCATCATTCGCGAGAACATACAGCGCACCTTTTCACCGCCCGAAAGGACGTTCACGGGCTTGAAAACGTCGTCGCCGCTGAAAAGCATTCTCCCCAGAAATCCGCGAAGGTAGCTTTCCGTTTCGTCCTTGGAATACTGCCGCATCCAGTCGAGTATCGACAGCGTGCAGTCGTTGAAGAACGCGCTGTTGTCGTTCGGGAAGTAGCTTACGGAGGTCGTGCTGCCCCATTTGAACGTTCCCTCGTCGGGCTCAAGCTCCTCGGTGAGTATTCTGAACAGCGTTGTTATCGCGATCTCGTTCGCGCCGACAAACGCTATCTTGTCGCCCTTGCTGACGGTGAAGCTTACGTTGTTCAGCACCTTCACCCCGTCGACTGTCTTGGAAAGCCCCGTCACCTGCAAAATATCCTTTCCGACCTCGCGCTCGATGTCGAAGCCGATGTAGGGGTATTTTCTCGATGAAGCGGGCAGCTCCTCAACGGTCAGCTTGTCGATAAGCTTGCGGCGCGAGGTCGCCTGTCTGGACTTGGATTTGTTCGCGGAGAACCTCGCGATAAAGTTCTGAAGCTCCTTTATCTTCTCCTCGGCGCGCTTGTTCTGCTGCTTTATCATGCGCTGAATGA